>NZ_JBHTZD010000003.1:0-480272 GCF_042790455.1 Streptomyces sp. NPDC056734 | reverse complement strand
TCGAGGGTGAACTCCCCGGACGTGACGAGACACTCCACGCGGACGGTCATCACAGCACCACCACCGAGCGCAGCACATCACCCTCGTGCATGCGCGCGAACGCCTTCTCCACCTCGTCGAGTCCGATGGTCTCGGTGACGAACGCGTCCAGCTCCAGGCGTCCTTGCAGATGCAGGTCGATCAGCAGGGGGAAGTCACGGGAGGGCAGGCAGTCGCCGTACCACGACGACCTGAGCGATCCGCCGCGTCCGAAGACGTCCAGCAGTGGGAGTTCCAGCTGCATCTGGGGGGTCGGTACGCCGACCAGGACGACTGTTCCGGCCAGGTCCCGGGCGTAGAACGCCTGCCGGTAGGTCTCGGGGCGGCCGACCGCGTCGATGACGACATCGGCGCCGAAGCCGCCGGTGAGGTCGCGGACCGCCTGGACGAGTTCCGTGTCCCGCGAGTTGACCGTCGCGGTCGCGCCCAGTTGCGCGGCGGTCTCCAGTTTACGGTCGTCGATGTCGACGGCGATGATCTGCGCGGCCCCGGCCAGTGCGGAGCCCAGGACGGCCGCCGCGCCGACGCCGCCGCAGCCGATGACGGCGACGGTGTCGCCCCGGCCCACATTGCCGGTGTTGATCGCGGCGCCGATGCCGGCCATCACCCCGCAGCCCAGCAGCCCGGCCACGGCGGGTGACACGGCCGGGTCCACCTTGGTGCACTGCCCGGCGGCGACCAGGGTCTTCTCGGCGAAGGCGCCGATGCCCAGGGCCGGGGACAGCTCGGTGCCGTCGGTGAGCGTCATCCGCTGTTTCGCGTTGTGGGTGTCGAAGCAGTACCAGGGGCGCCCGCGCAGACAGGCGCGGCACCGGCCGCACACGGCACGCCAGTTGAGGATCACGAAGTCGCCGGGCGCCACGTCGGTGACCCCCGCGCCGACGGACTCCACCACACCCGACGCCTCGTGGCCGAGCAGGAAGGGGAAGTCGTCACTGATGCCGCCCTGCTTGTAGTGCAGATCGGTGTGGCAGACACCGCACGCCTGGACACGCACGACGGCCTCGCCCGGACCGGGGTCGGGTATGACGATGGTCTCGACGCCGGCCTCCTCGCCCTTGGCTCGGACCACGACACCACTTACCTGCTGGGGCATGGGAAACACCTTTCCGTTGACTGCGGGGGGGGTTGATTACGGAGTGGGGAAGGGACAGGAGTGGGTGGCTCAGGCGGCCCGGTGGACGCGGACCGGGAGGGAGGCCCACGCGCGCAAGGTGTTGTTGAGGTGGCGCTCTGGTTCCCCGGCCAGTTCGATGCGCTCAACCCGGCGGGCCAGCGCCGTCAGCAGGGCCTCTGCCTCCAGCCGGGCGACGTGCTGGCCGACGCACTGGTGGATGCCCATGCCGAATCCGACGTGCCCCGAGGGGTCCCGGGCGAGGTCGAAGCGGTCCGGGTCCTGCCAGCGTGCCGGGTCGCGGTTGGCCGATCCGAGGAACATGAGGATCTTCGTGCCCGCCCTGATCACGGTCCCCGCGACGGTGACATCGGTGGTGGCCGTGCGGAAGAAGGTCTGCACCGGGGACTGCCAGCGGACCGCCTCGTCGAACGCGACCCGGGCCAGCTCCGGCCGCTCGCGCAGCCGCTGCCACTGCTCGGGGTGGGTGGAGAAGGCGTACAGCGCGGCGGACAGGCCGTGCACGGTCGTGTCGACCCCGGCGGTGAGCAGGGAGCGGACCACCAGCGGGGCCTGCTCGTGGGTGAGGTCGCCCCGGTCGGCGGCGGCCCAGATCCGGGCGCCGAAGCCGTCGTCGTCGAGAACTTCGCGCACGCACTGCGCGTTCACCCATGCGGAGAGTTCGGCGACCCGGTGGGCGTCGGCCGCGACCAGTGCGTTGCGGGGGCCGAAGGCGTTGAAGGCCACGTTGCCGTAGGGCAGCAGGTTGTCCCGGTCGCCGGGGGGCAGGCCGACCGCGTCGGGGAAGACCCGCAGCGGGAACGCCTTGGCGAGCGCGGCGTAGGCGTCGAACTCGGCGCCCTGAGCCAGTACGTCGTCCACCAGGTCCTCCGCGACCGATCGCCAGGCCGCGCTCAGCCGGCGCAGGGCGGGCGGGGCGAGGATCTCGCGCAGGACCCGGCGCGGGGCGTCATGGGCGGGCGGGTCGGCGTCCAGCAGCAGGCTGGGCGGGCGCCAGGGCTTCTCGTGGCGGAAGTTGGACAGGCCCACTCCGGCACCGGACTCGAAGGTCTGCCAGTCGACCAGCGCGGCGTGCACCTCCTCGTAACGGGCCAGGGCGTGGACGTCGTAGCGCGCCAGGTGGACCACCGGGCCCGCCTCACGCAGGGCGCGGTGCAGCGGCCCGGGGTCGCGCAGATGCTCGTCGGCGAAGGGGTCCGCGTCGCTCGTGGGGGGCACCACGGATGGTGCCAGGAGGTCGGTCATGGCGGCTCCAGCGATCGGGGCGCTGATGGGACGGGGGTTGAGGGGGATCACAGGTCCAGGACGAGGCGATCGCCCCGGGAGCGGGACACGCACGGGAACATGCAGTCGTTAGCTGCCCGCTGATGGTCGGCGAGCACGGAGTCACGATGGTCGGGGACACCGTCCAGGACCGTGGTGAGGCAGGTGCCGCAGGTGCCCTGCTCGCAGGAGGACAGCAGATCGACTCCGACGCCGCGCAGGGCCTGGAGCACGGAGACGTCGGGGGTGACGGTCACCGTGCGTCCGGTGCGGCGCAGCTCGACCTCGAAGGGCGCCTGGTGCACGGGCGCCGTGAGTTCGGAGGCGGTGAACCGCTCGGTGCGCAGGCTGTGGGCCGGCCAGTGGGCGCAGTGCTGCTCCACTGCGGCGAGCAGAGGGGCGGGGCCGCAGCAGTACACCTTGCGGTCCGGCACCGCGCGGCCCAGCCACGACGCCAGGTCCAGGAGCCCGTACTCGTCCTCCGGGACGAGGTGGACGCGCTCGCCGTGGGCCCGTGCCAGGTCGTCGGCGAACGCCATGGAGGCACGGGTGCGCCCTCCGTACAGCAGTTGCCAGTCCGCGCCCAGCAACTCGGCCTGGTGGATCATCGGGAGGAGCGGGGTGATGCCGATGCCTCCGGCGATGAAGAGGAAGCCGTGGGACGGGACCTGGGGGAAGTTGTTGCGCGGGCCGCCCACGCCGACGAGGTCGCCGACGGCGAGCCGGTCGTGGACCTGGGCCGATCCGCCGCGCCCGTCCGGCTCACGGAGCACGGCGACGCGGTAGGCGTGCGCGTCCCACCGGTCCCCGCAGAGCGAGTACTGGCGGGTCACTCCGCCGGGCAGGACCAGATCGATGTGGGACCCCGGCGCCCAGTCCGGCAGTCGTCCACCGTCCGGCCGGGCGAGCGTCAGGGACACCACGCCCTCGGCCACCGCCTCCTTGTTCCGGACCACCAGCATCACCGTGTTCGGCACGCTCTCACGCGGCGCGGCCGTCTCGAGGCCTGTTTCGGCGGCACGCCGATTGTCTGCGACCACGATGTCGCCTCCCGTCTGAGGAATGCAGGAAGGATGCGCGGGGACGGGGGCGGGGCGCGAGAGGCTTCTCACTCAGCGAGAGGGGAGTTTTGTCCTCCGCGCCCCACCCGCGGGATTTCCGATGCCTGTGGGCCCCGCGAACACTCGCGGATCCTCGACGCAGCCCAGCGGCCCGGTGCCTGCGGAGCCTGGTCAGCCACCCAGTGCGCGGGACAGGCCGCGAGCCGCGGTCCGTACGACGGGGAGCACCGCGCGTCCGGTGGCGCCGTTGGGGACGATCACGGACAGCGCGGCCACGACACCGCCCTTCGCCGCGCGGACCGGCGCCGCGATGCCGAGCGCCTCCTCGTGGACGAAGCCGGGGCAGTACGCGTATCCCCTGCTGCGTACCTCGGCCAGCAGGGAACGGAGGCGGGCGGGTGTGGCCGGGGTGTCAGGGGTGTAGACGGTGAGCGGGCTCGCGAGCACGTGTTCCTTGACGGCCGACGCGCTGTGGGCGAGCAGGACCAGTCCGCTGGAGGAGGCGTGCAGAGGCAGCCGTCCCGCGATCCGGGTGTAGTTGACAACACTGCCGGGGGCGGTGAGCCGCTCCAGGAACAGCACTTCCTCGCCGTCCAGCACACCGAGCTGGACGTGATGGCCGACCACATCGTGCACACCCTCCATGAAGGGCAGGGCGGTGTTGCGCAGGGAGAGCGTGGGGGACGCGCGGGTGACCAGTTCCCAAAGCCGCACGCCGAGACGCACCCTTCGGTCGGCATCCCGGCTCAGCAGGCCGTGGGCCACCAGCTCGCCCACGAGCCGGGAGGCGGTCGCCACATGCAGCCCCGAGCGGCGGGCGATCTCGGACACGGTCAGCACCGGTTCATCGGGGCTGAACGCCTCGATGATCCGTACGGTGCGGGAGAGCACCGATTCACTGTGAGGTGCTTGCATGGACCACTCCCTCCGGTGCGCACCGATCGCCGAGCTCAGTGCGACTTCGGTCGCCGACCGTGGCGGTATCCTGCCCGGCGGTTCGGGCTCAGTCGAGCAGCTTCTTCTGATCCGCCGACAGCTGGGAGACGAGCCGGGCGAAATCGGTGTCGGTGAGCCGGAACCGCTTCGACTGTGACGCCGTGTCGATCAGCTCGCGCATCCGGTCGGAGTACGTCTCCAGGCACATGACCGCCCGTTCCGCGTCGCGGGCCTCCAGGGCCGCCACGAGGGCCATCCGGTCGTCCTGAAGCGCACCGGCCGCCTTCTTCCACGCGGTGGGCCTCTTGGTGCCCAGTTCCAGCGCCAGACGTACCTGAACGTCGATCAGGAATCCGCACAGCACGGTCAGCAGCGGGTTGTGACCGACCGCGGCCAGCCGGCGCAGGAAGACGCTCAGATTCTCCGCGGACTTCTCCGGGCTGGGTACGAGCATGTTCTCCGCGCTCTCGCGGAGCTGGGCGAGGTCCTCGTCCGAGGCGCGGGTGACGCCGAGCGCCGTCGCGTGGGTCAGCAGCGCGCCGAGGACACCGAGGACATCGGCCACCCCCAGCTTGTCCAGCTGGATGACGGAGGCCAGGGAGAACGCCGTCAGACTGTCGCTGCGGGCCGTCACGAAGGCGCCACGCCCCTGCTTCGAGGACACCAGGCCCATGGCCGTGAGCGCCCGGATCGATTCGCGGACCGTCTGCCCGCTCACGCCGTACTCGGCGGCCAGGTCCCGCTCCGCGGGAAGTCTCGCGCCGTGGGGAAGAGCGCCGCTCAGGATCCGGTCACGCAGGTCCTCGTAGATCAGGTCCGAGACCCTCTCACGGGCGAACTTCCTCGCCCCGGCATCCACACTCATATCCGCAACCTAATCCTCTAGAGACCTAGAGTCAAGGTAGGTGACTGACCCGATCGTCCGAGGAGCCCGCACAGCGGTCGGCAGCCCGCAGGCGGACATTCACCTTGACCTCTAGTTTTTAGGTGACCTAGTGTTCCGGGGATTGGAAGGTGTGGCGTGCACGTAAGTCGTCCCGCCACCGGAGACGCAAGGCACCGGACTCCCGGTGAGAGACGAGGCACCATGGCATCGGTCGGTGAGGCGTTCTGCGAAGTCCTGCTCAAGCACCGGGTGGGCGCGGTCTTCGGCAATCCGGGCTCCAACGAGCTGCCCTTCCTGCGCCATCTCCCCGACGAGCTGCCGTACTACCTGGCTCTTCAGGAAGGCGCGGCGATCGCCATGGCCGACGGCTACGCCCAGGCGTCCGGCACGGTCGGTTTCGTCAATCTCCACGCGGCCTCCGGCACGGGCAACGCCATGGGCTGTCTCACCAACACCGCGAGCAGTCACACGCCTTTGCTGATCACCGCCGGGCAGCAGTCCCGTCGCTACCACCCGGTGAACGCGCTGCTGACCAACGTCGACGCGACGAAGCTGTGCGATCCGCTGGTGAAGTGGTCCGGGGAGCCGTTGCGGCCCGAGGACGCTCCGCTGCTGGCGTCGAAGGCGCTGCTGCTCGCCCAGAGCGCGCCGGCGGGCCCGGTCTATCTCTCCGTTCCGCTGGACGACTGGGACCGGCCCGCCGACGCCGCCACACAGCGCCAGCTCCTGGACCGCTCGGTCCACGGGCACCCCGTCGCCCCTGACTCGGCGCTGGAGCCGCTGGTCCAGGCCCTCGCCGAGGCGTCCGCCCCCGTCCTCGTGCTGGGCCCCGGCGTGGACACACCGATCGGCTACCCTGCCGCGATCGCGTTCGCGCAGCGCTCACGGCTACCGGTGTGGAACGCCCCCAGCGCGCCCCGGGCGCCCTTCCCGACCACGCACCCCTACTACCGGGGCCAACTCGCCTCCGCCGCAGGTGACTTGGCCAAGGCATTGGACGGCCATGACCTGATCCTCGTGTTCGGCGCGCCGCTCTTCCGCTACCACGCCCCCAGCAAGGACGACTTCCTCCCCGCCGGGGTGGCGGTGCACGGGGTGACCGACGATCCCGACGAAGCCGCGCGCGCCCCCTTCGGACACGTCGTGATCGGCGACCCGGCCGCCGCCCTGGCACGGCTCGTCGCGACCGTCCCGGTCAGCACCCGGCCGCGGCCCGAGGCGCAGGCGCTGCCTGTGGCCGACACCTCCGGTCCCGCGTTCACCGCCGAGGCGATCGCCGACGCGATCGATCGCGGCAAGACCGACGACGCCGTGATCAGCTTCGAATGGACCTCCGGGACAGGCAGTATCGACCGGCTCATGACGACCCATCCACAGTCCCGCTTCTTCCCCGCGGCCGGTGGACTGGGGTGGGGCATGCCCGCCGCCATCGGCCTGCGGCTCGCCCGCCCCGACCGTCCGGTGCTGGCGCTGATCGGGGACGGCGCCATGCAGTACACGACCTCGGCACTGTGGACCGCGGCCCGCTACCGGGTGCCGGTGACCTTCATCGTCGCCAACAACCGACGCTACGGGGCACTGAGCGGCTTCTCCCGACTGCTCGGCGTCCCGGAGGGCTCGTATCTCGACGTCCCCGACGTGGACATCGTCAAGATCGCCGAAGGGTACGGCGTGGCGGCCCAGCGCGTCGAGTCGCTGGACGAGCTGACCCAGTTGGTGAAGGTGGGGATGAGTGCGACGGAGCCCCGGCTGATCGAGGTTCCGCAGCGCGAGGCGTGACCGACGGACCGTCGGACCGGCGGACGGCCGATGGGCGGTCCGGCCAGCCGATCCAGACGGCCGACCTCCGGTCCGACGGTGAACCGCACGGACGACCGGATGACCGTCGTCCGGTCGACAGACCGGACGACGGCCCGGCTGCACCATCGTGGGCTCGGGAAGGTGCTCCCCCGCCTTCCCCGAGCCCGCGATCCATTCAGAGATCGACGACCAGCGCCTCACCCGCGGCCCGTGACACACACACCAGCATCAGGTCACCGCGCGCGCGTTCCTCCGGGGTGAGCAGGCTGTCGCGGTGGTCGATGTCCCCCGACACCACCCGCACCTCGCAGGACCCGCAGGTCCCCTCACGGCAGGTCGAGGGCACGAGCACTCCGGCCCGTTCCAGCGCGTCGAGCGCCGAGCACCCCTGCGCCACCTGGACCACCTCGCCCCTGCCCGCCAGGTGCAGCTCGAAAGGCAGCTCCGGCCCGTTCGCGCCGTGCGCCCTGGGGTGGAACCGCTCCACAGACACCGCGGCTGAGCGCCACACGGCGGGTCCCTCCACCGCCAGTCGCTCCGCCGTGGCCATCAGCCCCTCAGGACCGCAGCAGACCACCGCCTCCTCCCCGGTGAGCGCGAGGGCGGCGAGGTCGGGCCGCCCCCGTTCCGCCGTGTCCCACCAGTCCACCCAGTCTCCATGACAGGCGAGTTCAGCATGGAAGGGCGCCTCGGCATTGGAGCGCACCACGTTCAGCAACCGCCAGGGACGCCCGGCCGCCTCCACGGCCTCGATCATGGGCAGCAGCGGGGTGATGCCGATGCCCCCGGCGACGAACACATAACTCGGGCGGTCCGGCAGCGGAAAGTGCTGACGGGGCCGGCTCACCCGCAGGACGTCCCCGGCGTTCAGCCGGTGCACCCGCCGCGAACCACCACGCCCCTCAGGGTCCAGCTTCACCGCGATCCGCCAGCCCTTCCGGTCCCGCACGGACCCGCACAGCGAGTAGGAACGCGCAAGGGACCGCCCGCCCCCAGACTTTTCCGGCTCCGGCAGGTGTACGTCGATATGGGCCCCCGGCTGCCACGGCGGCAGCTCACCGCCGTCCCGGAGCTCCAGCCGTACGGAGCGCACCCCTGGCGCCTCTTCCCGCACCTGGGTGACCACCGCGTCGAGGAGCGCGGGTGGACGAGGGGGACCGGACGGCGGGCCGGGTACGGCGACGGCGGCCCGCCCGCCGCCACCCTCGGTCCCGGACCCGCCGCCGGCTCCGGATCGCGACCACTCCACCTGGAGTCTGGTGGGCCCGCGGAACTCCCAGCCATGGAACGGGGGCGCGGCGGTGAGTCGCAGCGAGGGAAAGGTGTCCAGCATGGCGGTGATCGCCGTCGTGACCATGGTCCGGGCGAGCGGGGCGCCCACGCAGGCGTGCACGCCGCCGCCGAAGGCGAGATGGTGGCTCTGCCGTCGGTGGGGGTCGAAGACGTCGGGTGCCTCCCAGTGCTCTTCGTCGCGGTTCGCGGACGCCAGTACCGCTGCGACGACGGTGCCCTCGGGCAGCCGTACTCCCGCAACGTCGGCGGGTCGTACGACTCGCCGGGTGAGGGTGCCGACCGGTGAGCCCCAGCGCAGTGCCTCCTCCACGACGCGTTCGACAGCACCCCGTCCCGCACGGGCCTCCTCCTCCAGCTCGGGGTCGGCGAGGCAAGCGCCCAGGGCGATGCCGAAGAGATCGCGCGGCTCCTGCATACCGCCGATGACCAGCAGTTGCACGGTGGAGACGATCTCGGCCAGCGTCATGGGACCGGACTCCGTTTCGGCCGCCGCCAGCCCTTCCAGCAGCGATCCCGCCGGGGGCCCCTCCCTGAGTACGTCCCTCACCACCTCGGTGATCTCCGCGCCTGCGGCGAGCGCGGCGGCCTTCTTCGCCGGGTCGCGTTCGTAGTTGGCCGCGCCGGTGGTGATCGCGCCGATCCACCCCCACACCTGCTCGTCCGGCAGACCGGGCGGCAGTCCGGTGACGGCACACAGGGTCCGCACACACAGCGGGACCGCGAAGGCGCTGATCAGATCGGCCTGTCGGCCCGCGTCCGAGCGCAGTTCACCGATGAGCCCGGACACCAGGTCCCGTACGGTCGGCTCGGCGTTCACCAGCAGCGCCGACGGCCGCAGGGCCGCGGTGAGCGGGGCCCTGCGGTGCGCGTGATACGTCCCGTCGCTGTGCAGGAGGTTGGGTCCGATGGCCTCGGTCAGGGGCGAGTCATGCACAGCGGCACTGAAGCTCTCCGTGTCCCGTGCCACCCGCACCACGTCGTCCCACTTGGTGATGAAATGCGCGTGCGCGGCCGGAACCCAGGCCACGGGCTGCTCCGCCCGCAGCCGCGCGTACCAGGGAAAGGGATCTCTCTCCAGCTCGGCCAGGGTGATGCTCTCACCCAGTGTGCTGCCCATCCTCGCTACCTCCCGGGGCTGACTGTCCGTCGCTCGATGACAGTCCCGTTCGGCGTTCTGCGCAATATGTGGCTGCTTGATGGTACATAGTGCTCAAGGAAGCCGCCTGGGAGTTTCGGGGGTGACGCATTCTGCGTCTTCCGGAACCCGGTGAGCCGAGGGCCGGGTACCGGCGTGTGTTCTCGTTCTCCGGTTTCCCGGTAGGAGATGACGGTCCGGCCCTCGCCTCTGTACTTCAGGCCTCCAGCGCACACCTGATGTACTCCTCTCGGACCGCGTGGGACGCCCCGAGGCGGCACTCGCCCGGACATGATCGGCCGCCCTGGACCGCTGCCCGGCTCCACGGCGTTCGGCGCCGACCAGACCACCCTGGCGTGACGATCCTCCATCGGAGCCGGCTCGGGGTGTTGGGGAGCCGGCCGGTACTCCACCGGCATGGCCAGGCCGCACCCCCGGGACACAGGGCAAGAACTGCTGGACACCCTCCGCAGGCATGGAGCGGTACATCTACAAGTGGTGCCGGACGAAAGTGCCGCATTGCCACCAGGCTGGAGAACTCCTGAGGGCCTGGAGCGTTTCGAAGGGGGATACGTCGTCGAGCCCAAGAATCGATTCGACCCGCTTCGGCAGTCGCCCAAACCCGGGGTGACCCCAACGACCGTCGCGATCGGCTTGACCTCACGGACTGCGAGTTCCACCCAAGGTGACTGCGCTGGGTGGCAACTCACGGCCGATCCCGGCGAACTCTCCGGGCAGCACTCGGGGACACGTGACCGCTGAGGGGCGCCTGTTCCGCAGTCCAAGGGCTGCGGCGAACCCTTCCCGGGACTCAACGGAGCAAGGAGGGCACCTGCGCGCGTACGAGGGTGCGGGAGCGACAGGGCACCCGCCAGACCGCATGACCGTGCACCGCCCGATGCACCTCCTCGACCCTGTTCAGGACGCTCGGCACCTATCACGAACCGGGAGACGGCGGTGGTCTCCCCGGCATCATTGCTCGCAGCGGACGCACCCCGCACAGACCCGGGGCCCGCCCGGGGTGTCATCCGGTCCCGGCGGCCCACCCGTTGGACCGTGGCCGGTCAGGCGTCGGGGCGGCACGCCCGACCAGAACCGAAATTCTCGGGATCGATGGCCCGCAAGATGCGCAGACTGATGTCGGTGAGCTGCTTTATCTGTGCCTTGGTGAGCTGATCGAACACCAGACGGCGGACCTCCGCGACATGTCCGGGGGCGGTGGCCAGCACCTTCTCGTAGCCCGTGCCGGTCAGCGCGGCCAAGGTGTAGCGACCGTCCGCAGGGTCGGGTGTGCGCCGCACGTAGCCACGCCGCTCCAGCCTCCCCACCACCTGGGAGAGCCTGGACAGGGAGCCCTCGGTGAAAGCGGCGAGCACGCTCATGCGCAGGGTGCGACCGGGAGCCTCGGACAGGGCGGCCAGTACCCCGTACTCGAAGTGGCTGAGTTCCACCTCGCGCAACTGTGCGTCCAGGGCGCCGTCCAGGCGCAGCAGGACGCTGGACAGGGCGAGCCAGGCACGGCGCTCCTGCTCATTGAGCCACCGCGGCTCGGTTTCGTCCGGAATCGTCATGCTCCCGAATCTACCCGCACTTGCACCTTGAACCTCAGCCACCCGCTCGATGAGTTGAAGCATGAAGTCATCTCGGGGTACTTTCACTTTAAGCGTGAAGTGACTGCCCGGGTTCGGCACCGGGCGGCGAACCCGAAGGGGAATCCGACATGGACCTGCTCGTACTGGGCGCCACCGGCGCCACGGGCCGCCTGCTGATCGACCAGGCGCTGGCCGCCGGTCACGGCGTGCGGGCCCTGGTGCGCTCGCCTCAGAAGCTCACCACGACCCATGCCCGCCTGGAGGTCATCACCGGCCAGGCCACCGACGCGAGCGACGTCGCGAGGGCTATGACGGGGATGGACGCGGTGATCAGCGCCCTGGGCGCGAACAAGGGCACCGTCATCACCGACGCCACGAACGCGGTCATCGGCGCCGCCGGGAGCACGGGCGTCACCCGCTTCGTCGAGATGTCGTCCTTCGCCGTGCTCACCGGCCGCCTGTCCCGCCCCGCCAAGGCGATCACCGGCATGACCATGGCCGCGATCATCAAGGACAAGACCGCCGCCGAGGCTGCCCTGAGCGCCAGCGACCTGGACTGGACCGTTGTCCACGCCGTCCGCCTCACCAATGGCCCGGCCACCGGCACCGCCAAACAACTCTCCAAGGACACCACCTTGCGCATGGGCGACACCATCGCCCGTGCCGACGTCGCGGCCTGGATGATCGCCGCCGCCCAGGACGGCGCTGCGCACCGCCGCTCCGTCGTCCTCGCCGGCTGAGGGCCGGCCGACCACGACCCGCCCTCACCTGAACTGGAGAACTCTCAGCATGACCGCGAACCACTCACGCCATCCCGCCCAGCCCGGCGGCACCGCCATAGCCGGCGGCCTCCTTGCCACGGCCGTCCTCGCCACAGCCCTCAATGCCGCTGTCGCGGCGATCGCCCACGCCGCCGGAGCTTCCGAGGACTCTATCCAACTTCAGCTGGGGGCCTACGGGGTCTTCACCGTGCTCGGTGTCCTGGCCGGCGCCGGAGGCTGGGCCGCGGTCCGCGCCCGTGCCGCCCGTCCCGAAAGAGTGCTGCGGACGCTGGTGCCCGTCGTGCTCCTCGTCTCCTTCGTGCCCGACATCCCGCTCGGGCTCTCCGGTGACGGGCAGGGCTCCAGTTGGGGCGCGGTCGCTGCGCTGATGGTGATGCACGTGGTGGTCGCCTTGGTCGCCGTCCCCGCCTACCGGCGGCTTCTGCCTCTTGCGCCAGCTGTCGACTGACCTCCCGCATGTCACGCGACAGGCACCCCTGCCTGGTGCGGGACCCCTCCGCGTCCCGCACCGGGCCACCCGGGCGCGAGACGCCGAACGCCGCGGACGTGCCTGGTCGTCCGGTCTGAGAATCGGGCGGAACCACCCGCCGCGTCGCGGAGTGTGATGTCCCGAATCGTTCGGGATCACGCTGTGCCGCGTGTGAGCGGAATCCGCATCCCGCAGCGACCTTGGCCCGGCTACCGGACGGGTCCTGATCGGGCCGACGCTGACGGCCCCGCGGAAGCCCAACCCGGTTGCGGAACCGCCCTCGATCGCTGTCGGCCCCGACGCGGGAGGGGCGGTGCGGGCTACAGGTCGACGAGCAGGTGGCGCGGCCCGCGCAGGACGGCGCTGTGGCGGTAGGGAGGCGGATCGGACACCAGGGTGGGGGTGTCCAGGGTGCGCAGGAGTTCCGTGAGGGCGATCTGGGTCTCCAGGCGGGCCAAAGGGGCCCCGTAACAGTTGTGCGGGCCGCCGCCGAAGCCCAGGTGCCGGTTGTCACGGCGGGCGGGGTCGAAGCGGTCAGGGTCAGCGAAGCGCAGAGGGTCGCGATTGGCGGACCCGATGGCCAGCATCAGCGGGGCTCCTCGGGGGACGGTCACCCCGGCCACCTCGATGTCCACGAGCGGCGCGCGCTGGGGCACGAGCTGCACTGGAGGCTCGTAGCGCAGCAGTTCCTCCACGGCGGACGGCATCAGCTCGGGCCGCTCGCGCAGCAGGGCGAGGGCGTCGGACCGGCGGAGCAGCGTCAGCATGCCGTTGGTGATGAGGTTGACGGTGGTCTCGTGCCCGGCGATGAGCAGCAGCGCGGCGGTGGTCCGCAGTTCGGACGGGGTGAGCCGGCCGTCGGGGCCATCGTCGTTGGCGAGCGCGGATAGCATGTCGTTCGAGGGATGTCCGCGACGGGACTCGGCGAGGTCGTTCATGTAGGTGCCCAGTTCCCGGATCGCCGTCCGTTGGGCCTCCGCCGCCTCTGACTCGTCCTCGGACCCGGTGCCCCGGGGCCGGTCGAGGGCGGTGATGAACGCATCCGCCCACGCGTGGATCCGGGGAAGGTCCTCCCGGGGCACGCCCAGCAGGGTCGAGATGACGGTGACGGGCAGCGGATAGGCGAAGTCGTCCACCAGGTCGATCCGGTCGCGTCCGGCGAAGCCTGCGGTCAGCTCGCGCGTGATCCGGGTGATGTCGCCCTGGAGGGCGTCGACCCGTCCTGGGGAGTGCGGCGGCCCGAACGGGCGCATGGCGAGCCGCCGGAGCCGGTCGTGCTCTGGGTCGTCGCGCCGGATGAACGAGACCGGCTCGTCGCTGTTGCCCTCGGCGTCGTAGCCGGTGCGGTTGCGGGGGTCCGAGCTGACCCGGGGGTCGCTGAGCAGGGCGGCGACCCCCGCGTAGGTGCCTACCAGATAGGTGCCGTCCTCCTGGCGGACGACCCCGGCCTCACGCAGTTCGGCGTACAGGGGATACGGATCGGCGCGGTTGGTGTAGTCGGTGATCCGCCGCAGGAGGGTCTCCGGGGAACCGGACACGGACGGCGGTGGGGAAGGGGAAGGGGCGGCGGGCATGGCGGCTTCCTCACAGTGTGGAGCGGTCGTGTGGGAGGGGAACGGTGTGGGGCGGGCAGGCCGGACCGGCAAGGACCGGAACGGTCACGGCATAGGGCCTGCGCCTCCTGGGTCCGGCCGGCCCGGCAGGTGCCCGGTGACAGCGGCGGTCGGGCCGTGCGACAGCAGATGCGGGTCGGGTACGTCCGAGGGGACCGGGGAGGGGACCCACTGCGCCTCGGCGGCGCCCGGGGCGGGCGGGAAGGGGGCGCCGGTCTCGATCAGACCCTTGTAGTACTCCAGCGCCTTGGCCCGGTTGACACTCACGGCGGCGGTGATCCGTCCCTGGTAGCCGTAGACCGCGACCATCCGGCGCTCGGCGGGGGAGCCCTGAGCGAGGACGACCTGGTCGGAGAAGGTGGGCACCCCGACGGATTTGATGTTCAGGCCGAACTGGCTGGACCAGAACGCGGGCAGGGTGAGGTGCGGGCGGCGGCCCGGCCCCCGCGTGATCATGTTGTGCGCGGCGGTCTCGGCCTGGGTGACGGCGTTGCCCCAGTGTTCGAGGGACAGCAACTGGAACTCGTAGAGCGGATGCGGGAAACGAGCGACGTCACCGGCGACGAACACGTCGTCGGTGACGATCCCGTGACGGTCGAAGGCGCGGCAGCCCGCGTCGCAGGTCACCCCCCGGGGCCCGGCGGCCAGCCCCGAACCGTCCAGCCACTCGGTGTTCCGTACGGCGCCCAGCGCGACGACGGCGACCTCGGCGGCGATCCGCCCGCCGTCGGACAGTTCCGCCCCGATGAGCCGGCCGCCGCTGCCCAGCAGCCGGGTCACCGTCACCCCGCAGCGCAGATCGACCCCGTGGTCCCGCTGGAGCGCGGCGGCGAACGAGCCGAAGATGCCGCCCAGCGCACCGATGAGGGGGGCCTGGCCGCGTTCCACGACGGTCACCGCGAGGCCCCGCTCCCGGCAGGCCGAGGCGATCTCCGACCCGGTGAACCCGGCGCCGATCACCAGGACCCGTTCCGGCCCGGCCTCCAGCAGCCGGGCCAACAAAGCGGCGTCCTCGGCGGTGCGCAGGGCCAGCACCCCGTCCAGCGCGGCCTCCTCGGGCCGGGGCCACTGCCGCGCCCGGGTCCCGGTGGCGATGAGCAGCCGGTCGAAGGGCAGTTGCTCACCGCCGGACACCAGCAGCCGCCCCCGTTCGAGGTCGAGTCCTTCCGCCCGCACCCCGAGCAGCCACCGGGCGTCTGTCTCCCGCCGGGCGGGCAGCACCGTGTCCCCGGCGTCGATCCGCCCGAGCAGGGCCCCTTTGGACAGCGGCGGCCGGTCGTACGGCGGCCGGGTCTCCTCCCCCACGAGGGTCAGCTCCCCAGCGAAGCCGCCCTCGCGCAGGGCCTCGGCGGCCCGCAACCCGGCCAGCGACGCCCCGGCGATCACAATCCGCCGGGGCGCTGTCCCGTCAGTGCCCGGCACCCGCGGGCCCTCCTGCCGAGATGGCCTGCATGGGGCAGGCGGCAACCGCACGGCGAACACGACCCTGCTGCTCGTCAGTCACCCGGGGGAGATACATCAGCGCCTCCTCGCCGTGCAGCTCGAACACCCGCGGGGCCAGAAAGACGCACTGCGCGTACCCCTGGCAGCGGTTGAGGTCCACCACGATCCGCATCCCACTCCCTCCACGGGCGGCAGGCGCACACAGGCGCCCGACCGGTCGCCGGGCCCGCTGGTCGCCGCCCCTCCGACGGTGTCCCGTCTGTCCCCTGTCCTACCGCCTGCGGCCCGAGCGCGCAGCCGGGGCAGGGCAGTGGGGGGAATTGACCGAACGGCACGCCGCCATCGCCCGCCACCGCTGCGAGAGCCGCGCCCACTCGTCAAGGTGAGGAAAGTCGCCGGCCGGCACGCGGCGGCCGAGGAACACGCGGTCGGCTGGACGTGCATCCGCACCTGCTCCGGCCCCCCATGGGAGCACGCAGGTCGGCACCATGCCCGAGAGCAGCGGGAGGCCGCCGCTCATCGACACACCGTCGAAGACCGCCACGTCGCCACCGTGCGGGGCTACCGCCGCTCAGCGCCGCCGCACCTGCGTCCTTGCCAACGGCGCACTGATCGCCGCCTTGTGCCCGGCGTCATCATCACCTCTCCTTCGTGCCACGGACCGGCTCGCGTTCGCCGAGCCGGTCCGATGAGGCAGCGCTTGGTGCGGCAGACCCGGCGAGCGCTCGTCGGCCGATTCCGTGTTGGGCACAGCGACCGTCTCCTGCTCGCCCGTGACGGTGTCGAGTCACCCGCCAGAGACTTCCTGGCCGCCCTCGATGAGGAGGCCGACGGAGATTGCACCGGCTGCTCGCGTGCAGCGGTCACGTCTCCGGCGGGATCCTGCCCGGATCACGGACGAGGGTCGGCGCCTTGCGGTTCCGGTCCGGGCCCCGTCGGGGCGAGGCTCCCGGCGATCCTTGCCATCTGCTCCGCGTAGTAGTCCGCGAACATCGCCGAGGAAGGATCGAGGCCGGCGAAGGCGCGAGCGAATGCCGGCAGGACGACGGGGGCCATGCATGCCACGAAAAGGGCCAGGATGACAGCGCCGCTGTCGAGGTCGTCCCTGATCTCACCGCGCTTCTGGCGCAGCCGGGTCTTCTCCACGAACTCCACGAGACGCGCGACACGTCCGTCACTGATCGGGAATCCGCCGTCGAGTGCCTCGCGGATCAGCGTCCTGACCCATGCCTCGTCGCGATGCGCCTCGTGGACGAACATCCTGACCAGCTCGACCACCGAATCCGGCCCGGAGACCAGTGCGGTGCTGCGCTCCAGCCAGCGCTGGTCGAGCGCGTCGTACAGGCCCTTCTTGCCGCCGAAATGGTAGGTGATCAGCTGATGGCCGACGCCCGCCGCGGCGGCGATCCGGGCGACCCTCGCCCCGTCGAAACCGTGGCGGCTGAATTCCTCGGCCGCTGCCTCCAGGAGCAGTCGGCGGGTGCGCTCCGGATCCTGCTTGCGGTGTGGTTCGGGCGACCGCCGCCGAGGGCGGCCAACCGGCCGAGGCTTTGATGAATCCTTGTCAGCCATCTTTTCACTATACCCAGGGCCTGACTTCACAGGGCCAGTTCGATGGACGGTCCTCTCGCACGGGAGCAGCAGAGGGTGAACAGTCCCCTGGCCCGTTCGTCGTCGGTGAGGATGTCGTCGCGGTGGTCGGGGTCTCCTGCGCGTACCTGGACGACGCATTCGCCGCAGATGCCGAGTTGGCAGGAGTGGGGTGCGTCGACCCCGTTGCGGAGCAGCACGTCCAGGATGCTCTCGTGGGGTGCGACATGGTACGTGTGTCCGCTGGTGGCCAGCCGGACGGTGAACCCGTCACCGGGCTCGGCTCCGGTGGGCGCGGCCGGGACGAAGCGTTCTGTGTGCAGGGTGTCCTGCGGCCAGCCGAGGGTCGCGGCGATGTCCAGGACGTGGTCCATGAACGGGCCCGGCCCACACACGTACACGGCTGTGCCGACGACCGGGTTCCCGAGGTCACGGCGCAGGTCCAGCCGCTGGGTGCCGGGCCCGTCGTCCAGGTGCACGGTGACCCGGGGATGGGCGCCGAGGCGGTCGGCGAAGGCCACGTCCGCAGCCGAGCGCGCGCAGTAGTGCAGCGCGTATTGCCCGCCCGTCTTGTCGAGGTGCTGGGCCATAGCCCACAGCGGAGTGATCCCGATACCTCCGGCGAACAGCACATGTCGCCGCGCCTCCGTCAGCCGGAAGGCGCTGCGCGGTGCCGAGACCCGTACCCGGTCACCGGTGTGGAACCCGTGCACGGCCAGCGAACCGCCTCGCGAGCGCTGGTCCAGGAGCACCGCGATCCGGTACCGGGCACGGTCACCGGGCGGGCCGCACAGCGAGTACTGCCGGACCGGTGCGTCCCGGGCGCCGGGCGGGCCGCACAGCACATCGATGTGTGCCCCGGCGGTGTGCTCCGGGAACAGGGTGCCGTCAGCCGGCTCCAGATCGAGCACGACCACCCGTGACGTCGTCATCTCCCTGCCGGTGACGACGGCTTCGACCCAGGAAGCCGCCACCTCAGGAGTCCTGGGCGGCGGCGGCCGTGGCGGGCTCGGCGGTCCGGATACCGGCGGTGAAGTACCCGGACGTGGTGGAGCACGGGCCGGTCTCACCCGGGTCGATGTTCTGCGGGTCATGGCCGGCTTCGACGTCATCGACCATCTGCCGCAGCTGGCGGCGCAGCAGGACGATCCCCTTGTCCGACGTGGCCAGGGTCTCCTCGGAGTGCTGGGTGATCGGCCCCTGCGAGCGCTGGGCCTCGAAGTCACCGGGGAACTTGTGCTGCTCCGCCTCGGTCACCTCCCAGGGCAGTTTGCCGTTCTGCCGGATACCGTTGAGCACGTTGGCCAGGCGCTGGGGGCTGGTTGCCCGGGCCGCGATGAACACCCGGAACGACGTGTCGTCGGACGGCACCATCCACAACAGGCAGTCGTGGGGTCGGTCCGGGACGACCTGCACGAAGTCGGTCAGCGCGATGATGTTGGGCAGTTGGGCCTCCATGTGCCATTCGATCGCGCGGATGCTGCCGTCGGGTTCCTCGCGCTCCATGCTGAGGCGCTGCATCACTCCGCGTTCGGTCCGCTCGTACCGCCCGCCGACCCGTTCGGCGATCTTGTAAGGGTCGAACAGCGAGTGCGGGAGCCCGTCAGGTTCGCCCACTCCGTCGAACTGCCGCCCGCTGTGGGTGTAGTGCAGCCAGGGCAGATGCACCGGGTCCATGGAGTTCTCGAACGCCTGGAGCCAGTTGTAGTCGTGGAGGAGGCCGGTCGCCTGCCTCTCCGGCTCGTCGAGCTGGACGAAGATCGACTCGTCTTCCCCCAGTTCCTCAAGGAAGTCATAGCGTGGCAGGAGCGGCTTGCGCTCGGGCGGCCCCATGTACACGAACACCAGGCCGTAGCGCTCCTCGACCGGGTACCACGGCTGGCGAACCGCGTCCCGGCGCCGCCCCAGGCCCGGCTCGCACGCCTGCTCCAGGCAGTGTCCCTGCACGTCGAACTTCCACCCGTGATAGCAGCAGCGGATCCCGTCCTCCTCGATCCGCCCGTAGAAGAGGCTGCTGCCCCGGTGCGCGCAGCGCTCGAACACCACCCCGGGACGTCCCGCCCCGTCGCGGAACACCACCAGGTCCTCGCCCAGCAGGCGGAATCGGTGCGGCATGTCACCGAGCCCGCCCGAGGAGGCCACCGGATGCCAGTACCGGCGCAGTGCCTCCCCCATCGGCGTTCCAGGACCCACCTCGGTCAGCCGTGCGTCGTGTGAGGACCGGGGCCGCCCATAGCCTGTTCCGGTGTCGAGGGTGGGAGCGGAGTGCGGTGTCGTCATGTGCTGTTCTCCTTCGAAACGAGACAGACAGATGGAGTGGAACAGACAAACCGTTCACGCCGACCGGAGAGAGCATCAGCGTGAGCTGTCCCAACGGACGATCCCCCCTTGACAATCTCTTGTCAATTGTCGGGACGAGATCCGGACACGGCCGCCACGCCTCAACTCTCAGAAATTTCGGCCCCAGCCTGCGCCCCAGATCCGGGCAGCAGCCCAGGGCACCCGGTCGGCAAATTGGCTAACTTTCATCAAGATGGAGCAGTACTCGGACCTCGGGCCACAGTCGGGATCTGCCCTCGGACCGTCCGGGACTGGCCCGGCATCCGGTCTTCGCGGTGGGCCCCGGTCCCTGCCAGGTCCGCGCGGCGGACGGGAAGGCAGCGGGCGAACTCGTTCCGGAGATCCCGACATCCGCAACACCCCGGCATCAGCCCTCGCCGACGATGCCGGTCCGCTTCCCGCCACCTCCCTCGTCGGCCGACCGCGTTCGTGATCCACGCCAGCACTTCGTCGACAGTCAGGCACTGCGCCCGGACCCTTCGCTTCACGGTGCGTAAACGAAAAGGGGCGTGATGATCGGGAACGGTGTGCCGGAGGGAACCGTGCGGAAGGTGACAGGGGCGGACAGTCAGGTCTGCGCCGGATTGGACGGGCTAAGTTTTGAAACGTAGCGTTACGGAAATGACCGAGGTCACCCCCACGCCCGCCGCAGCCGACCACCCCGACTCGACGGTCCCCGCGCCGTCCGCGCCGCGAGGCCGGCCGCGGCGGGCCGGTACGGATCATGCGATCCTGAGCGCCGCCCGCGAGCTCCTGCTCGACGGCGGCTACGCCCGGCTGTCCATGGAAGCGGTCGCCTCGCGCAGCGGGGTGAGCAAGCCGACCCTGTATCGTCGCTGGCCGAACAAACCGGCGCTGGTCGCTGACGCCGTGGTGACCGCACTGTCCGTGCGCGCGGCACCCCTGGCCGTGGAGGCACCACTCGACAGCGGGGACCTCGCGCACGATCTGCACGAGTGGCTCGATGCCTTCGCCGCTGTCGGCACGGACCCGGACAACGCCGCTCTGGTGCAGGCGCTGATCGCGGCCTGCACCGAAAGCCCGGACGACTCCCGGCCCCTGTTCGAATTGCTCACCGGCCCACGCCACGAAACGATCGCCGCACGGCTGCGCACCGCCGCCGACGCCGGGGAGATCGACCCCCGCGTCGACTTCGACGCGGTCGCCGACGGGCTGCTCGCCTCCGTTCTCGTCCACCAGCTCACCGGCCGGGCCGAGATGGCACGCGAACGGGCCCACACCCTGCTGGAGGTCGTACTGCGGGGACTGCGGCACCACACTGGGTGACCGCGGACGTCCTTGGGACGGCGCGGGGCACGACCCACGGCCATCCCCCCGCTCGATAATCTGGCCACTCGATAATCTGGCCGGTCATCCGAGCCGTTTCGTGCGGGAGCAGGACCGGCAGGGCTCTCACGGGGCCTCGGGCGTGCGGCGCCATCGCGGACTGAAGTCGGCGGCCGGTGGCCGCTCAGGCTTTCATGATGTCCTGTCCGAAAGGGGATCCTGCGAGGTCGACATGATCCTCGTCAAGTCGCACGGCGCCGAATCCGCCCACGGGATCGGTGTAGAGGCGCAGCGGCAGGCCGTCGTTCGTGACGACCTCCAGCACCTCGCCGATGAACCCTCTGACCACCGGGCTGTGCGGCACACCGACGGCGTCGAAGTGCGCGCTCCAGGCGTCGAGCGCCGCGCGGTCCGCGACACCGAAGGTCACCGGGTCGTACCCGGCGACAGCCTCGGCCGCCGCCGGGGCGAGCCGCAGTTCGACCGGTACGCCGACGCCCGGGAGCATCACGATGACCGCGAAGCGCGCGCCCGATGCGTCATGGTGGTCGAACTGCTCCAGGTACTGGGCCCCGAACGCCCGCGCGAACCAGGCGATGCTCGCGGTGAGGTCCCGGACCGGCAGTTTGAGGTGGTGGATACCGGACAGGGTCGGGAACGCCGTCATGAGTCCTCCCGCGTCATCGTCACCGTCAGAGTAGGTATACCGGTGATGGCCGCGTCGATCCGGTCCCCCGGACGCAGCCACCGGCCACCGTGGTCGCCGGCGGAGCCGGCCGGTGAGCCGGTGAAGACGATGTCACCGGGCCTCAGCGTGTTGTGGCGGCTGATCTCGGCGAGCACCTCATCGACCGGGTAGAGCATCTCCTTGGTCGACGCGTCCATCATCGGCTCGTCGTTCACGGACAGGGTGATACGGAGGTCGCCGTCATCGGGGATGAACCGGGCCGGTACGACCGCCGGCCCGCACGGGGCCATGCTGTCCTGGGATTTGCCCCGAGCGAGGTCGAGGCCGAGGCCGTCGACCTGGATCAGGTCACGGCAGGTCAGGTCGAGTCCGATCGAGTAGCCGGCGATCGCGGCACGGGCCTCGTCCCGCGAGGCGTGGCGCAGGGTACGGCCGACCACGACGGCGAGTTCGCACTCCCAGTCGAACTGCGTGGTGGAATCCGGGATACGGACGGTGGCTCCCGGCCCGACGAGACGGGAACGTGGTGGGCAGTGGAAGAACGGCATGGGGACCCAGCGCTTGACCTCGAGTCCCATCTCCTTGAGGTGGCCTGCATAGTTGGCGCCGACGGCGATCAGCGAATCGGGGTACCGCACCGGAGTGAGCAGTGTCCCGGAGGGAACGGGCGGTCCGGGACGCGCCGCCAGTTCCGCCAGGTCGGGCTGGGCCGTGTCCCAGCGGTTCAGCAGTTCCTTCACGGTGGTCGCGGCGAGTTCGGGCGGGGCGATGAGGGTGCCGTCTTCGAGTAGCAGTCCGGGTTGGGTGCGTCCGTCGATCTCGACGGTGGCGAGGGCGTACCACCTGCCGGGAACACCGGTGGAAGGTGCTGGCAGGGGCTGGGTCGGAAACATCATGTCGCAAGCCTCACTGCTCGGGACGTCGGGTGGTCGAGGGGTCGCTGGGCCAAAGTGCTTCTGGGCGGGTACGTGGGCTCGGTCGGCAAACCGCCCGGAAGCCGAAGCGGTCCTGCGGGTGGCTGCTGTCTCGGTGGCCAGGCATCTCTCCCAGACCCTCGCTACCTACCGAGTCTGCGCTTCCCCGAGAGATGCCACCACGCATCAATGAGGTGGGACGGCAGTCGTGGTCAGCCACAGTTGTGGGTGACCTGGATCAGAACCCGCTCTGCGTGGCCTTGGCGACCGCCTCGGCGCGCGAGTGCACGCCGAGTTTCGCGTACAGGCCGCGCGAGTAGCCGCGCAATGTCGCCGTCGAGAGCCGGAGCCGGCCGGCGATCTCCTTGTAGGACCGGCCGCCGGCGAGTTCACGAAGAAGCTCGACCTCACGCGGCGACAGGCCGGTCGCGACGGGCGCCGGGCGCTGCGGTCCGGCCACGCTCGACGTGTGTGCCACAGCGGCGACCAGCGACATCGCCGCCGCGTCGCGTGAGACCACGGTGCCGCTCGCGGGAGCGGGCCCAGGGCCGTCGTGGACGACGACGAGGCGGCCTGTGTCTCCCGCCCAGTCCGCCGCCGAGTCGGTGACGACGACATCGGCCTTGGCGACCAGCTCGGCGAGCCGCGGCACCCATGGACCCGCGATCACGTCGACCTCCGCGGCCAGCCCCCGCTCGACGATCCTGGCCAGACCATGGGCGATCAGCTGATCGTCCGGGTACATCACCACGACCCGCAGGACGTCGTCCTCGCCGCGGCCGAAACCGAGCGCGGTGAGAAGCAGTCCGGCCGCCTCCTCGATCCCGGCGACCGCCGGGCCCCAGTCGCGTCCAGGGGCCGTACAGCTCAGCAGCACCGCCGCGGCAGGCCGACCACCGACCCGGAGCGGGACACCTGCCCCGGCCTTGATGCCGAGAGCCGAGTGCAACTGATCGATCGGCCGGTCGAACCCCTCTTCCCTGCTCATGTCCGAGGAGAACCAGACGCGGCCCTGGGCGACCGCGAGAAGCCGGGTCGAGACCGTCGGGGGCGAGCTCGTCCCCACCGTCAGCAGATCGGGACCGGCCACCGCCATGACGGTGCATTCCTCGGGCCCGATCTCAACCAGAGCCACATGGTCCACCGCGCAGACCTGACGGACGGCTTCCGCGACCGTGGACGGGGCCGGGCCCGGTCGCCGCGCGAGCAACGCGACCAGGCACTCGGTCAGCGCCCGGCCGGGTGCCGGTCCCCGGTCCTCACCGACGCGAGTCACCGGTGACCACCGCCCCTGTACTTGCCCCGCACTGACCGGGCCAGGGTAGCCCCGCGTTGCTCGAAGCACACGTCAGGAGACGGCTCCCGCCCCAGGAACCGGCGGGCCGCACCGGCTCACCTCACGCACCCCGGGCTGTGATCCCTGAGCCCTGCCAGGCGGCTACAGCCGGGCCTTCCAGTCGGTGGTCTCCAGGATCACCTTGACGCGGTGGATGAACCCGGCTGCGTAGGCGCCGTCGACGGCACGATGGTCGAACGACAGGGAGAGGGTGCCGACCGGACGGATCGCGATCACCTCCCCCGTGCCGGGCACGTCCAGCACGACCGGGCGTTTCCTGATGCCATCGGTGGCCAGGATGGCCACCTGCGGCTGGTTGATGATGGGCGCGCTGACCAGCGTGCCGAACGGTCCAGGGTTGGTGACGGTGAAGGTGCCGTCCGCCACGTCGTCCAGGGTGAGCTTCTTGCGCCGGGCCCGGTCCGCGAGGTCGGCGACACGTCCGGCGATCTCCGTGACCTTCAGGTCACCGATGTCGTGAATGACCGGTACGACGAGACCGGCGGCCCCCAGATCGACGGCGATGCCCAGATTGACGCGCTGGTGAACGTGCAGCGCGTCGCCCACGACCGAGGCATTGAGCTGCGGGAACTCCCTCAGCGCGATCGTCACGGCCTGGGCGGTGAAGGGCAGGTACGACAGGCGTGCCGCCTTGCGGACACGGTCGACCGCGGCGTAGTCGGCCTCGATCGCGCACAGCGTGTGCGGGGCAGTCGCCTTCGACAGGACCATGTGGGCGGCCGTCCGGCGGCGGATGCCGCTGAACGGCACGACGTCGTACGGCACAGGGGCTGACGGCGTCACGGGCCGCACGGTGGAGTCGTCCGCCGCGGGGGTCTCCTGCTGCATGCCCGACTCACCCTCGTCCCTTGCTCTGGGGCACGGTGGCCCTGGTGGTGGCGCGGACCGCCTCGACGATCTTCTCGGCGTCCGGCTGGACGAACAGGTCCCCGGCCAGTCCGCCGGGGACCGGGACCGGAAGACGCGCGACGCGCTGCACGGGGGCCAGCAGCGATCCGAAACAGGCGCTCGAGAGCGTGGCCGCCAGCTCCGCCGCGAGTCCGCCCCGGTCGATGTCCTGGTCCACCACGACGGCCCGCCGGGTCCGCCGCACCGAGGCGAGGACGGTGGGCACATCGAGCGGTTCGAGGGTCCGCAGGTCGATGACCTCCACGCTGATCTCGTCCGCCAGGGCCTCGGCCGCCCGCAGCGCCAGCTTCACCCCGAACGAGGAGGTGACCACGGTGACGTCGTCGCCCGGCCGCACCACCTGCGCCTGCCCGAAGGGGATCGTGTACCGCTCGTCGGGTACCTCCGTCCGGTCCGCCAGGGTGTGCACATGGGCCATGAACAGCACCGGGTTGGGATCGGCCACCGCGGTGGCCAGCAAGCCCTTGGCGTCGTAGGCGTTGGAGGGAACCACGATCTTGAGCCCGGGGCACTGCAGACCGATGCCGAGAGGCAGGACCGAGTGGTCGGGTGAGCCGGTTCCGCCGCCGCCGATCAGCAGCATGGTCAGCGGTACGGCCTGGTCGTGCAGCATCTTCCAACTGGGGGCCAGCAGGAACAGCTCCTCGAAGGAGGCCATGGAGAAGGAGGCGATGTGTTCGAGGATGGGCCGGTAGCCGGTCAGTGCCATGCCGATCGCGGCTCCGGCGGCCGTCGATTCCGCGAGCGGCGTGTCGATGACCCGGTCCGGCCCGAACTCGGCGACCAGGCCGGCTCCGGTACCGAACAGCGAGCCCTGGACGGACTGGCCGATGAGCAGCGTCCGCTCGTCCTGCGCCATCTCCAGGCGGGTGGCTTCCCGGATGGCCTGGACGATGTTCTTTCTGGGCACGAGTACTCTCCGATTCCGCTGGTGGTGTGATCAATCGGCGTACGTCGCGGCCCGCAGGCTCTCGACGGTCGGCACCATGTCCGGGGCGCTGCGGGCGAACCGGTCGATCTCGGCGATCTCCGCGGCCACCTCTTGTTCCATGGCTGCGAACTCCTCGTCGCCGAGCAGCTCTTCACGGGCCAGCCGCTCCCGGGCCAGCCGCAGCGGATCACGGTCCAGGCCCTGGACCTCACGCTTCGCCGCGAGGGTCAGATCGGCCTGGCCCTCGGAGTGCGGGCGGTAGCGGAACGTCTTCGCCTCGATGAACGCCGGCCCGTATCCGGCGCGGGCCCGTTCCAGCGCTTCGGCGACCGCCTCGGCCACAGCGAACACGTCCTGGCCGTCGACGACACGGGCGGGAATTCCGTAGCTCTCGACCAGTTCCTTGTAGTCGCCTGAGGGGCCCGCGTACGTGCTGGACCGCGGGGTGTAGACGACGTAGCCATTGTTCTCGCAGAGATAGACGACGGGCAGCTTCCGCAGGGCCGCGAGGTTGAGGCTCTCGTGGATGTTGCCGCGGTTGGCGGTGCCGTCGCCGAGGCCGCACAGTACTGCTTGGCCGGCGCCGCGGTGCTGTGCCGACATGCCGTATCCGGTCGCGACGCCGAGGCCCGCGCCGAGGAACCCGAAGAATCCGAAGATGCCGACCTCGGGTGCGACGACGTGGTAGCCGGACCGGCCCTGCGCGCAGCCGGACGCCTTCCCGAAGTGCTCGGCGAACAGCGGTCGGGGATCGCCGCCCCGGCCCAGCAGATACGGCAGGCCGTGACCGCGGTAGTGATACCAGACGTAGTCATCGGGTGCGAGCATGCTCGCACCTCCGACGCCGACCGCTTCCATGCCTGCGCTGCTGTGCCAGAACAGCTTGATGGCGCCCTGCCGCAGGCAGTCACGCGCGTACTCGTCCATCCGGGAGGCGCGGAGCAATGTGCGGAACAGGGTCAGTTTCTTTTCGTCGGTGAGAGTCATGCCGGCGTGCCTCCCGCTTCTCCGGTCCAGCCGTGTTCACTGCGCTCGTCGTCCCCCGTGGCGGGGGTACTGGTGATCTCGCCGAGTACCGCGCCCACGTCGACGGTGGTCCCTGCGGGCACGATGATGCGTACCTGGCCCGAGGCGGGGGCCTCCACCTCCTGAGTGACCTTGTCCGTCTCGATCTCCACGACGGGGGCGCCCTCGGTGCACTGTTCGCCGTCCGCGACCAGCCATTCGGACACTGCGCCTTCAGTCATGTGCATGCCGAGTTTGGGCATGAAGATTCGCTCACTGGCCATTCCGGACTTCCGTTCGAATCATGGGTCTGTCGCGCCCACGGGCAGGACAAGGGGTCGGCCGGCGCCCTGGTCACCCTTCTCTTCGACATGCCAGCGACCTGACGGCGTCGACGCCCGGGCGGTTCTGCTCAGGCCCCCGCCACGTGACGTCCGGCCGCCAGCGTCGCCTTGGATCACGACGGGGACGCGCCGGGCATACGGACCCGCCGTCAGGGCCCGATGCCCGACTGGATTCATTTACTGTACGTGTCGTAACGCAATGATGTCCAGGGCCTCACACATACGGCCCCGGTGATGTGGGGTGAGGTCACCGGGTCATCCGCCCGGTGGCCGGTACGCCCGTACCCCCTCCGGGTCCAGAGGAAGTGCGGGCTGGCGAAGGCGTGCCATGCTGAGGCCACGGCGTCCAAGCGGCTGCGGCGCAGTCGGTGTCGGTGTCGGTGTCGGCGAACGGCAGGAGGTTGCGGGTCCGTACCGCCATGTGCTCCCCGAGACGGTCTTGAGGTCCGTGCCGCACAGGCCGACGGCGTGGACCGCGGCCAGCACCTCGTCCGGCCCCTACACCGGTATCGGTGGTTCACCGAACGCGGTGAGGGCCGGAACGCGCGTCACGGCACTGTCCTGGCCGTTGCCGCATGGTGGTGGCGACATCGCGGCGAGGGCGGGTCCCGCCTACGGCCACCGTCGGGCACGGTTCGCCAGGGTCCCATGCTGGCGAGGCCCGCTAGCTAGTACTGCAACGGTCCTTGTGGTGACGGTTGGGCAGTTTCGGGTGGTGTGTGGCCGCGTTGTTGGTAGTGGCAGATGCGGGCTTGGTGCTGTCGTCGTCGGCGCCAGCGGGACCAGTGCAGGATGTGGTCGATCGAGGCCGGCCGGCGGTGTGTGAGCCGGTGGATCAGCTGTATGAGTTCGGCCAGGCTGAGGGGGACAAGGCCGGAGGATCCGTTTCTTCTTTCCCGGTGTCGAGCTCGCGGGCCCGCAGGACCGTGAGGCAGGCGTGGGCGGCCATGGCCAGGGTCATGTGGCGGTGCCAGCCGGGATAGCGGCGGACCTGGTAGTCGTCCAGACCGCATTCCTGTTTCGCGGTCTGGAAGCATTCCTCGACGGCCCAGCGGGCACCGGCAACACGGATCATCTGGTCAAGCGTGGTGTCTGCGGGGCAGTAAGCGATGTAGTAGGAGATCTCCTCGGGTCGGCGGACGCTGCGGCGGGCGATCACCCAGTGCCGGCGGTCGTCCCGGTGCCAGGGCCGGACCTCGACCCGGGCCCAGTCGAAGACGCGGGGGCCGTGGGAGCCGTTCCCGCAGGAACGGCGCTTCCACTTCTGCCTCGGCAGCCCGGGAAACAGGTCACGAACGGGGTGGTCGAGGGCCCAGCGGGTGACGACGGTGTCGTGCCGGGTGGTGGCCATGACGTGGAAGACGTCCGCCCGTTCCAGCTCGGTCCGCCAGCTTTTCGAGTAGCCGTAGCCGGCGTCCGCGGTGATCCACCGGAACGGGATCTTCTCCTGGATCGCGCGGCGGACCATCGCCCTGGCCATCGCGACCTTCGTCTCGAAGACGACGGTGCCGTCGATGCCGGCCCGTCGGCACCGTTCCCGGTCGTCCGTCCAGGAAGCGGGCAGGTAGAGGCGCCGGTCGATCAGGGTACGGCCGTGGCTGGCGGCATAGGCGAGGAAGACCCCGACCTGGCAGTTCTCCGTCCGCCCCGCCGTGCCCGAGTACTGCCGCTGAACACCTGCCGAGCGGACACCCTTTTTCAGGAACCCGGTGTCGTCGACGATCAGCACCGCATCCCGGTCGCCAAGATGCTCCACCACGTATTCACGCACGTCGTCCAGGACCTCGTCCGCGTCCCAGTCGATCCGGTTCAGCAGTCGATGAATCCGGTCAGGTCCCGCATGACCCGCCTCCTCCGCCAGCGTCCAGCCGTTCTTCCGCTCCAGAGGAGCGATCAGCCCCCGCATGTACGCCAGCGCCGATTCACGCGGCTCAGACCTCGCGAAGCGGTGCACGAACCGCTCGTGCAGAGCCCTCAGTTCACCCGCCCATGACCGGGCATCAGACAGTTCCCCACCCATGAGCAGCCCAACGACCGACCTGCCCAACCGTCACCACAAGGACCGTTGCAGTACTAGGGGCTGTTTGGGGTTCGGATCATGTGGTTGGGGTGAGGTGCTTCAGCCACATGATCGATCCTCGGAGGTGGAGTCCCGCCTCGTAGCTTTCCGGGGACTTGTCGTAACGGGTCGCGAGTCCGCGCCAGGTCTTGATCTTCTGGAAGCAGCGCTCGACGGTGTTGCGCTGCTTGTACCGGTGAGGGTCGAAGGTGACGGGCCGGCCGCCCGCCGAGCCCTTCCTCTTCCGGTTCGCGGCCTGGTCCTTCTTCTCCGGGATGACTGCGGTGATACCGCGTCTGCGCAGGTAGGTGCGGTTGGCCTTGGAGGAGTAGGCCTTGTCAGCGGCCACCGCGGCGGGCCGGGTCCGCGGGCGTCCGGCGGGGCCGGCGACCCGGATTCTGTTCAGCACTGCCTGGAACTGCGGGCTGTCGGCGGCCTGGCCGGGTGTCAGGACGAAGGCCAGCGGCAGACCCGAGGCATCGACCACGGCATGGATTTTGCTGCTCAGCCCGCCTCTGGACCGGCCGAGCCCGGCCCCCTTCGCCCTCGCGCGGGTGCGGCGCCGTGCCGCAGCACGGTCCTGTTGCGGCTCGTCCCCGGTGCCCGCACCGGATGCGGGCGGCGGGGCATCACACGCAGGACCGGTCCCTGCTGCGGCAGCGGGACCCCCTTTTCCTCGGTCAGGGCCTGTTCGAGAGCGTCCAGGGTCTCCCCGGCGACCGCCAGCCCCGCCGATTCGTGGTGGGCCCGCACGACCGTGGAGTCCACACCGACCAGTTCGAGCCCGACCCGGCCCCGCGCCGCAGCCTCGGCGGTCAGAGCGTCCATCAGGGCCTGGAACACTCCCGCCCCCGCCCAGGCATTGAACCGTGAATACACCGTGGCCCAGGGGCCATAGCGCTCCGGCACATCACGCCAGCCGGTCCCGGCCCGGAACCGCCACAGCACCCCGTTGAACTGATCCCGCACCCGCCGCGGCAGCGGACCGGTCGCCGCCACCGGCAGATGCCCCTCGATCAACGCCCACTCGGCATCCGTCACATCAAAACGCGCCACATCCGAGTTCTACCAGCACCACTCAGCACACCACCGAGCCATGAAGAGATCCGAACCCCAAACAGCTCCTAGTCCCGGGTTCGCCGGGGAGCGGGCTCGCGCCCGCGACGGCACCCGCGTGCGGGGTGGACGCCGCCCGGCCTAGAGCAGCTCCACGGTCCATGTCCCTACGTCGTGCATTGCGTCAGGAAGTCATCGGTGCGGCGGCGTTCGCCGCCGTGCGCCTGCCGGTCAGGAGGCTTCTGGCGCAGGGGATGCCTCCTTGCGGATCAGTCCGAGGATCCTGGTGCGCAACTCACCGAACCGCGGCAGTGCTTTGGTGGTGAGCTGGTCACGATGGCGGCCCAGACCGATGGTGATCGTGGCGCGGACACGGGTGGGGGTGCCCGACAGTACGACGACGGTGTCGCCAAGGTAGACGGCCTCGTCGATGTCATGGGTCACGAGGATGACAGTCACGCCGAACCGTTCCCGCACTCCCAGGATCAGGTCCTCCAGATCCGCGCGCGTCTGTGCGTCCACGGACGCGAACGGCTCGTCCATGAGGAGTGCCTCGGGTTCGTAGGCCAGAGCCCGGGCGATCGCCACCCGCTGTTGCATTCCGCCCGAGAGCTGCCACGGGTACTGGGCGGCACTGCCGACGAGGCCCACGGCGTCGAGGGCTTCCCTCGCCCGCTCCCGGCGCTCGCGCTTGGGCAGACCCTTGGACCGCAGGGGCAGCATGACATTCTGTGCCACGGACATCCACGGCATGAGGGAACGGCTGTAGTCCTGGAAGACGACGGCCAGGGCAGGGGGCGGGCTCTCTACGGTCTGCCCGTCGAGGAGGACGGCTCCGCCCGACGCCCTCATGAGTCCAGCGACGCACCGCAGGAACGTGGTCTTGCCCGCGCCCGACGGTCCCACAACGCAGAGGAACTCCCCACGCCGCACCTCCAGGTCGATACCTCCCAGCACCAGCCGCTCGCCGTCCGGGCCGGCGAAGCTCCGGGACAGGCCCTGTACGGACAGCAGGACCTCGCCCGCCTCGCCGGAGGCGGCCCCGGCCTTGGTCGTCGTATCGCTGTGCATCTGCGCTCCTCGCGGTGTTATGGGTGCTACTGGGATCGCTCGCGCATGCCGCGGTGCCACTTCAGAACGATGTTCTCGAAGCCGCGGAAGGCGATGTTGAGGAGGTAGCCGAGGATGCCGAGCAGGACCATGCCCGCCCACATCTCGGGGACGGCGAAGCCTCGCTGGCTCTGGAGAATCTGGTATCCGATGCCTTCGGTTGAGCCGACCATCTCGCTGAACACGATCATGGTGATCCCGATCGACAAGGCGGTGCGCATCCCGGCGACGATCTGCGGGCTCGCCGCGCGCAGGACGATCCGCAGGACGCGGTCGCGTCTGCTGATCCGGTAGCTGCGTCCGACCTCGCCGACCAGCGGATCGATGCCCCGCACTCCGTCGGCGGTGTTCAGCAGGACCGGCCAGACGGCGCCGTACGCGATGAGCGCGATCTGGGTCTGTGAGCCGATGCCGAGCAGCAGGACGGCTGCGGGCAGCAGCGAGACTCCGGGCACGGCGCGGAGGAACTCGACCACGGGGGCCGCGGCGTCGCCGAGCACCGGGGCCATGCCGAGCACCAGCCCGATGAGGACACCGGCCGCGCTGGCGATGAGATAGCCGACGGCCAGGTTCCCGAGGCTCGGCAGCGCGTCGGAACTGAAGTGGGCGAAGAGCCAAGTCTCCCGCAGCGCGGACAGAATGGCGGACAGCGGCGGGAAGAACGGAGAGGTGCTGCCGGAACTCATCAGCCACCAGGCCGTGATGAGCCCGGCCGGAACGATCAGTTCGACGCCGGTGCCGATCAGGCCTCTGGCCAGGCGGCGGCCGGTCACAGGACGCGGGGCCGGTGGGACGGGTGCCATCCGAGCAGCCTCCTTTCACAGGTGACCATCGCGAGATTGAGCAGGACGCCAAGAACGGCGCTGACCACGACGAAGGCATACATCCGGGGAATGTCGCCGCTCTCCAGGGCGAGAGCGATCGCCCGGCCGATGCCCGGTGCGCCACCGATCAGTTCCGCGCCGATGGCCAGGAGCAGGCTCATCGTCGCCGCGATACGGATTCCGGTGGCGATGAAGGGTGCGGCGCTGGGCAGCACCAGGGCGAAGATCACATCCCTTCGACTCAGTCGGTAGGCGCGGGTGGCGTCCCGGGCCACCGGGTCGACCTGGTGCACCCCGTACATGGTCTGCATCAGTACGGGCCAGACCGAACCGAAGACGATGAGGATCAGCGCCATCCGCTCGCTCGCCCCATAGAGCAGCAGGGAGAGGGGGATGAGTGAGACGGGCGGGATGGTGCGCAGGAAATCGATGGTGAACCTGGACATGCGGTACGCCAGATCGCTGGCGCCGAGGGCCAGGCCCACCGGTACGGCCACGGCCAGGGAGATCGCGAGCCCGGTCACCCAGCTGCGCAGCGTGTCGCCGATGTCCGCCCAGAATTCCGCGGTGGGGAACACCGCGACGAGCTCCGGGAAGACGGCCGACGGGGCGGCGAGGGCGGAGGGCGGTGCGACGCCCAGGGCCACGACCGCCTGCCACAGCCCGAGGGCCGCGGCCACGCACAGCAGCCGGTGTGCGAGCAGCGTGGCTCCGGTCCGGGGGGCCGCCGGGCGGCCTGCTGGTCTCAGCCGGGCCGCCCGGCCCGGCCGTCCGCGCCGTTTGACGGTGGCGCGGCCGGCCTCGGCCCGGCCGTCCACCGCAGAGGTGACAGCGGTCTTCATACCCTCGTCACCCCGTGGCGGTGATGACGTGCTGCGCCAGCTCCGGCACAGGCTTGTCGATCACCCCGTACTTGACCATGAGGTCCTGGAGCCTGGTCAGCTGGTCGAGCGTCAGACCGGAGGCGATGAACGTCGGCAGCGTGATCTTGTCGAGGACAGATGCCGGGACACTTGTGGACTCCGCGCCCACTGTCCGGATCTTCTCCGGGTCATTCTCCAGTGCGCCGTTGGCGGCGGTGATGGAATCGGCGAAGGACTTCACCACTGAGGGGTTGCTGTCCGCATACGACTCCGAAGCCAGGTACACCAACTGTGGCACGCCGCCCATGGTCTGGCTCAGCCCGCCGTACGATGCTCGGACCAGTCCCTTCTCCGTGCCCTCGGTGACGTAGGGCTCGGTGGTGCCGACGGCGTCGACCCGGCCCGCCGTGACGGCGTCGACCATCTGCGCGAACGGGACCTCGACGAACTTGACCTTGCTGGAATCGCCTCCGAGGGCGTCGATACCGGCCTTCATGCTCACTTCGGAGACGCTGTTCAGCGCGTTGATGGCGATCGTCTTGCCGGCCGTTCCCGTCGCCTCCCGCATCGAGGAGTCCTTCGGTACCAGCAGTCCCGTCGGATCGTCCGCGGAATTCTCCGGCACCACGGGCCCCTGGGCGACGATCACGAGCGAGGTGTTGTTGGCAATGGCTACCAGCGCGCTCAGCGGGTCCGATGCCGCGAACTGGATTTGTCCGTTGAGGAGCAGCGGAACGGCCTGAGCTCCGGAATTGAGCACCTGCGGGGTGACCTTGACGTGGTTCCTCGCGAACGTACCGTCCTCGGCCGCGAGATACAGCGAGGCATTCGTGAGAGCCGGGCTGGTGCCCACTTTGAGGCTGGTGACAGCCCCGGAGGCCGTGGCATCCGTGCCGCTTCCACCGGCGGAGGTGCCACATGCCGTAACCGATAGCAGACACAGAAGAGCGGTCGGAAGAATCCGGTTTCTGATGACCATGACGTTCTCCGTTGAACGATTGGTGCGGGGAATACTATGACGGCCCCCGGCCCGGGTGAAGGTATCCGCCGAGCACAACGGTTGAACCCTCTGGAATTGCGGCGCCAGCCGATGTGGGAAACACCAACCGGCACTGCGGGAAATTTCAGACCGGGAAAATGCCGTCAAGAGGGTGGGTCGGCGAGGACGTGGTGCCGTCCTCGCCAGCGGGGAGGTGCCGCCCGCTGCTCAGACCGAAGAGGCCGGCTCGGCCGCCGGCGACGCCTGAGCGGAGCGCAGGGAGTCGGGCGCTCCCCGGCCGGTCGTGCGCGGCGCGACCGGCGCGTTGGCCACCTCGAAGGTTGCGTCCCGGTCGGCGAACCGCTCCTGCATCCGGTCCAGCACCGTGTAGGAGGCGCAGGACAGCCGGAACACACAGCGCGAACAGCCGCCGAGCAGGGTGAGGGTCACCCGGCCGTCCACGACGGACGTCACCTCGATGTCACCCGCGTCCACGTTCAGCAGTGGGCGGATCGTGCTGTCCAGCAGGCGCTGGACATTCAGCCCCAGCGCCAGGTCTTCAGGCCGCATGGTCGTCCGCCTCCCTCTGCGGGGGCTGCGGCGCGACGGCCTTCATGCCGAGGAGGTTCAGCATGTTGCCGCCGAACATCATCCGCCGGTGCTCGTCGGTGATCTCCGGGTAGCCGTACCCCTCCCGCAGGTCCTCGGGCATCTGAAAGGACCAGCACCACTCCAGGAGGGTCTGCGGATCGGGGCCGAGGGGGGCCTCGGAACCCCACAGGATGCGCTCGGGGCCGACATGGAAGAGCGCCTTTCCGAGCCGCTCGGCTGTCAGGCGCGGGGCGACCTTGAGGAGGTTGATCCAGGTCGACATCGACAGGAAGACATTCTCGTGACGGGCCGCGATGGTGATCGTCTCGTCCTCGTAGGGCACGCCGAGGTGGTGGATGATGAACCGCATCTGCGGGAAGTCGAGCGCGGCCTGCCCGACGTCGTGCGCCTGAAGCGCGGTCAGCGGCTCGGGACCCAGCGGGTTGCCCTTGTGTACTTGGGCGATGTCCACACCAAGTTCGAGCATCCGCTCATAGAGCGGGTACGCGACGCGCGGGTCGTCCATTCGCCAGGACCGGCCGCCGGTGTGCGCCGTGTAGAACTTGATCGATCGCGCCCCCAGGTCCTGGATCTGGTGGTCGATGTCGTGCATGGCGGTGTTCATTCCCCGCAGGAGGGGATCGGTGCCGCCGCAGAAGATCACCCGCTCCGGATACAGCTGGACCAGTTCGTACTGGCGCTCCACCGCGTCCAGTCCGTCCTTGTACAGGTCGAACATGGGGACCGTCTGCACCATGGCGTAGTCGATCTCGGACCCGGGCCGGAAGAGGATCTCGCCGACCCTGCGCCCGGTCCAGGCGGAGGCGAACTCCTCGTAGGGGAAGTCGGTTCCCTTCTCCTTCTTCAGCATGCGGTGGAAGAAGTTGTGCGCCACCCGGCCCGCCGGTTCGATGACGTTGCCGTCGCTCAGATTGTGGATGTGCACCACGTTGTCGAAGATGACCGTTCCATGACGCATACGCTGATCCTCCGATGTGTTCCCGGCCAGATTCAAGAAGTGACTTGTTGAATTCATACTCGGGCGCGCCTCGGGTGGTCAACGGTTTGCGCAGAATTCCACCACCAGGCACATAAGGCATGGCCATGACAAATCTTGGCTCGCAGGGTGCCGCCGGTCTGGGGCCGGCGTCCTTCCTCCCACCGTGGGCCGGTGGGAGGAAGGACTGCTGGACTGCCCTCAGCTGGAGAATGCCTCGGAGACCAGCGGTGCGATCCCCGGGTCGGACATGCGGGCGCGGCTCAGCTCCGGGTTCGCGGAGATTCTCTTGCTGACGTGGGCATGCAGCCGGTTGACCGAGGCGATCAGCCATTCGCGGTCCCGCTGCTCCAGGGCGGCGGCCACGTCCTTGCGCAGGACCGAGGTCTCCGCGGCCCAGCGCTTCCAGTAGCGGGGGGACCGGCTGCCGAAGTTGGCGGTCTCCAGTCGGACGATGAGGTTGATGAGGAAGCCGCAGATCGCGTCCAGCAACGGCTGGTGGGCTGTGGCCACCAGGGCGATGAGGAAGGCCGGTACCGTCGCGGTGACGTCCTCCACGGTCTCGCACCGGGCGGTTGCTACAGCCGCCGCGGACACCGTGGCGATGTCCTCGTCCGTCGCCTGCTTGACCGCCAGTTCGGCGACATAGAGGTTGAGCACGCGCAGCAGGCCGATCAGGTCCTGGACGCCGACGTTCTCCATCTGCACCAGCATCGTGAGTGGGTTGTTCAGGATGCCGGCGGGGGTGGCGGCGACATGCGCGCCGCTACCGTGCCGGACCTCGATCACGCCCATGGCACCCAGCGCGCGAAGCGCCTCGCGGATGGTCGGCGTGCTCACACCGTACAAGCTCGCCAGCTCCCGCTCCGTCGGGAGTTTGCTCTTGCGGGGCAGCGCCCCGGAGGCGATCTTTGTCAGGAGTTGCCGGATGACCTGGTCCGATACCCGTGGCCGACCGACCTGGCTCGCTGACGCCGCGAGCGGCTCCAGCCCTGTGCTTGGTGCCTTCCGTGTTCCCAACAGGTCACTTCCTCATCACACGCGTCGCCGGCCGGGGAATCCCCGTATGCCGGAGCCCCAAAAGTCACCAAGAGACTAACCGACATACGATCTGGCTGCGCCGCCCCCCAAGGCTCACCACCCGGCGACGACGGTATTGGTCAGGCGGCCGACCCCCTCCACCTCGGCGGTGATGACGTCTCCCGGCCGCATGAACTCCTGCGGCGTCCGGAAGAAGCCCACGCCTCCTGGTGTGCCTGTGCTGACGATGTCGCCCGGGTGCAGGGTGACGCTGCGGGTGAGCGTCGTCAGCAGCCGGGGAATCCGGTGCGTCATGGCACCGGTGACCGACTTCTGGCGCGCCTCGCCGTTGAGGTAGGTCGCTATGCCCAGGGCGTAGGGGTCCGGGATCTCGTCCTTGGTGACCACGTACGGTCCGACGGGCATGTAGGTGTCGATCGATTTGCACAGCATGACCTGGTACTTCTCGCGTTCCATGACCGCGCGGGCGCTGACGTCGTTGACCACGGTGTAGCCGAAGACGTGTTCCATGGCGTCTTCTTCGGTGAGGTGCTTGGCAGTTCGCCCGATGACCACGGCGAGCTCCACCTCGTAGTCGGTCTTACTGTCCGGGTAGGGGATGACGATGCTCTCCCGGGGCCCGATGACGGCGCCCCACAGGTAGGGCAGGAACACCGGCTCGGAGATCTGGATCGCCTGCCTCGCCTCTGTGGTGTGATCCGCGTAGTTGCCGCCCGTCCCGATGATCTGTGGCCTGTGCACGACCGGGGCCAGCAGCCGCTCCGGGGTGACCGCGGCCTCGATTTCCGGTCGCACCGCCGCCACCTCGGCCGCAGGATCGTCCGCTGCGAACAGTTCGTCGAACGACTGCCACGGCAGGGGAACGACGTCGCCCGTGTCCGTCACCGCCCCTAGCCTGGAGCCTGCATGGCCGGAGTATCGCGCAAGGCGCATCCTGTCCCCGCTTTTCCCAGAAACGATGCCGCGACCAGCGGTTCGCACCACGATCGGGCCTTGCCCCTCACACTAGAAGACACTCAAAAAGTGTCAAGGTCCCTTGGTGAATTTTCCTCCTGGAGACCCGACTGAGCGTGGGGGAGAGGGGCACAGCCTGTCCCGGGCCCAGCACTGACAGGCCCGCCCGGCGGGGCAGGATGCTGTCACCTGCGGTCGTGGACCGGCGGCAAGTCACCGCTTCGGCGGGGACGAAGCCTGTGCCCCGGCATCAGCAGGGTGGTCCCGTGGCCGACGACGCCATGCCCATTCACCTGGTGCAGCACCTGCTGAGAACCTTCGAAACGGGCGGCGAGGATGCCCCTCCCGCTGCTCGCGCAGGCGGGCATCCCGGAGGATGTCGTGCGTCGGCGCCTGGCTCGGTTCACGCTGGACCCTCTCGCCGCAGCGGCCCGGAGGCTGTGGGTCACCGGCGATGAACCTTACGGAGTCGGGCTGCCCGTCCCCTGGGCCCCTTCCGCCTGGTCGGCCGGAGTATCGTGGCCCTCACGACGTGCGCGAACTGCTGATCCGCGTCGATCAGATGTCGCGGGTGGTCACCGGCCTGCCAGGCTCTGATGGCCGCACACGTCGTGACCCGGCTGCAGGGGATCGTGGCGCGGGAGGTCCCGCCGCACGAGGCGATCGTGATGACTGTCGGCCGTCTCCAGGCGGCACGGAGGGCAACAACATCCCCGACACCGCTGAACTCGGCATCAGTGTGCGCCCCGTACTCCGCGGAGCGGGCGCTGGTCTGCTCCGCGATCGAACGTGTCGTCCGCGCCGAGTCGGCCGCCGGCGCAGCGCCGAAGGAACTGGGATCGACTGGGTGAACAGCGTTCCCCGGCTGATCAGCGACCCGGACGCGACCGCACGAACCCTGGCCGCCTTCGCCGGCACCTTCGGTGGACTGCGGCTGATGCCCCTGCCGCCGCTCAACGCCAGCGAGGATGCCGGGCTGTTCGGCACGGCCGCGGTCCCACCGGCCGGCGGCTGGTTCTGGGGCGGACTGGAGACGGAGAGCACGCCCGCGGTCCGGCGCGCGGGGCGGCTGGAACCCTGCGATCACTCCCCCGAGTTCGCCCCGGTCCTCGAACCCGCCCTGAACACCGGCATCCAGGCCCTGACCGTCGCGACTCTCGCCTGGCAGCGCTGAAGAGTTTTCCTCAAGTAGTTCCTCGGGAATGCGTGCTTTACGAATGAAGCCGGGCGGCCGACGCTGGTCGAAAGCATCCGTCGCCACGGCCGGAGCAGTGACCGGCCCGCTTGAGGAGCGTTCATGACGAAGGTCATCCACCACCACGACGGCAGCGCGCCCGGCAGCCGGACCGGGCGGATCTGAGGCCACGCCGTGGAAGAGACCCATGCCCACCCGCACGTGGTGGTGGTCGGCGCCGGTCAGGCAGGGATCCAGGTCGCCGACTCACTGCGCGACCGGGGGTACGAGGGGGCACTGACCGTCATCGGTGACGAGCAGGTACTGCCCTACCAACGGCCGCAGCTGTCGAAGGAGTTCCTCGCCGACGGCCAGAACCCGGTGGCGCTTCCGCTGCGCGCCGAACGCTTCTACGGCACGCACCGGATCGATCTGCGCACCGGAGTCCGGGTGACGGCCCTGGACCGGGCGGCGCACCGGGTGCGCCTCGACAACGGTGAGACGCTGCGCTACTCGGCCCTGGTCCTGGCGACCGGAGCCGAGTCCCGACGCCTCGATGTGCCCGGCATCGACGCGAACGGGGTGCACGAGCTGCGGACCCTGGCGGACGCCGGGAGCCTGCGGCAGGCGTTGGCCTCCGCCCGTACGGTCGTCGTGGTCGGCGCCGGTTTCATCGGACTGGAGGTGGCCGCCGCCGCACGGGGGCGCGGTGTCGCCGTGACCGTGCTGGAGGCCGCCGGCCGGCCCATGGCGCGGGCGTTGTCCCCGTCGATGTCCGGGCACTTGGCCGACGCGCACCGGCGTATGGGGACCGAGCTGCGGCTCGGCGAGGGCCTGGCGGCGATCACCTGCCGGTCCGGATCGGTGGTCGCCGTGAGCGGCACCAGCGGCCGGGAGTACCCGGCCGACGCCGTGCTCCTGGGTGTCGGCGTGCGTCCCCGGGACGAGTTGGCACGCGCCGCTGGGCTGGCTGTCGACAACGGCGTCGTCGTGGACGGCGGGCTGCGCACTGCCGACCGGGCCGTGTACGCGGTCGGCGACTGTGCGAGCTTCCCGGGCGGCGCCGACGGGAGCAGACTTCGGCTGGAATCGGTGCAGAACGCGACCGACCAGGCCCGTCATGTGGCCGACACGATCCTGGGCGGGGGCGCCGCCTACAGCAGGGTGCCGTGGTTCTGGAGCCATCAGGGCCCGCTGCGTTTGCAGATCGCGGGGCTGGTCCGCCACGGCGACAGCACGGTCGTGGCCGGTGACTGCGCCGGGGGACGGTTCTCCGTGTTCTGCTTCCGTGCGGGACGGCTGGCTGCGGTCGAGTCGCTCAACCGGCCGGCCGATCACCTGGCGGCGCGGCGCGTGCTCGCCGTGCGGGACCGGCCGACCATGGAACAGGTCGCCGACCCCTCCTTCAGCCTCAAGGAGCACGCGAAGGCGTTGTGACCCCGGGGCCGGCCGGGTTCACGAAGGATGCCCGCCCTCGCGGCTCGCCTGGTGAACGGGCCGTCATCGGACCACGATGTCGATCAGCTGTGGCCGGGACGCCGAGGCCAGCCCTACGGTGCTGGTGGCCAGGGCCATGGCGAGTTCGGCGTAGTTCTCGACCCTGGTCGCGGCGCAGCCCATGCCGCGGGCGATCTCGTCGATGCGCAGGCCGAACGTGTTTGGCCACGGTGGCTTTCCGCCGGCGCGGTCGGCCAGCTGGTCCATGATCGCGTAGCCGCCGTTGGACAGCACGATGAAGCAGACGCCGACGGAGTAGTGCTGTGCGGACCAGAGGGCCTGTATCTGGTACATCGCGGAGCCGTCTCCGACGACGCTCAGCACGGGCCGGTCCTGGCGGCCCATCCGCAGGCCCACCGCCGCGGGCAGGGCGAAGCCGAGCCCGCCCATCGCGGCGCTGAGAAATCCGAGCGGCTGCCGTGCGGGAAGGTGCCGGGACAGGGCGAGCCGGGTGGAGGGCGACTCCTCGATCACGATCGTGTCCGCCGGGAGCCGTTCGGCGAGCATCGCGAAGACGCCCTCGGCGGTCATCGGCTGTGCCGGGTCCGGTGCCGTCGCCGGGGCTCGCCCGGACGAGGTGGTCGCGGGCGCCCGCTGTTCGAAGCGGCGGCCGAGCGCGGTGCACAGCGGTCCGAGGGGACCGTGCACAGCGGTGGCGGCGGTGCTGGTGGCGAGGTCGTCCAGGTCTTCGCCGACCACGATCACCTCGGTGCCCTCGGCGAACAGTCTGCCCCGGTCGAACGCGTACTGCCGGACCGCGGGCGCGCCGACGAACACTACCAGGTCACGGCCTGCCAGGGCCTCTCTCAGCCGGGTCCGGTCCGACGGTAGGTGCCCGGCGAAGCGGGGCGCGTCCTGGCGGAAGCCGGCCCGTGCGCCGAACGGCTCCTGCCACACCGGGCAGTCCAGCGCGTCGGCCACGCGTTCCAGGCCGGTCCAGCACTCCTGACGGTCCGCGTCGGCGCCCGCGACGATCGCCGGGGCGGTGGCCTCGCGCAGCCGGCCGGCCAGATGGTCGACGGCCCGCTCGTCGACCGACCAGGCGGTGAGAACGTCCTGTGGGGCGGCCAGCTCCAAGTCGTCGTCGTAGGGCTCGTTCCAGTCGTTCATCGGTACGACGACGAGGGCGGGGCCGCGCCGGGCGACGGCGAGGGCTTGGGCCTGGGCGAGCGTGGCGGGAACATCGGCGGCCCTTGCCGGTTCGGCGACGCTCACCGGGTAGTCCCCGCACAGGTCCCGGAGTCGTCCGGAGAGGAAGGGCGCGTTCGCGAGGTGCCGGCGGTCCTGCTGGCCGACGACCACGACCAGGGGTGCCCGGTTGACCCGGGCTGTGGCGAGGGCGCCGACGGCGTTGCCGAGCCCGGCGGTGGTGTGCAGGACGACCAGCGCGGGCCGGTCCCGGGCGAGGGCGTATCCGGTGGCCATGCCGACGACGGAGCCCTCGTGCAGTCCGAGCACGAAGGCGAAGTCGGCGGGCAGGTCGGTCAGGAGGGTGATCTCGGTGGATCCCGGATTGGAGAAGATCCTGGTCAGCCCCGACCGGCGCCACAGGTCGAGGGTCGTGTCACGAACGGTTCGGCTGGTCACGGTTCTCCTGTGTGCTTGCCCGGTGGATGTCGGCGGCGGCCCGGCCGTCATCGACGCATGGGGTGATCGACGCCTGGCCCTAGAAGGGGTACGGCGCGATGTCGCCGCGGATGGTGAGCCACTGGGTCTCGGTGAACGCGTCGGCGTTGGCGGTCGCCCCGCCCACACGGGAGCCGTTGCCCGAGGCGCCGACCCCGCCGAAGGGGATCACCGCCTCGTCGGCGACGGTCTGCTCGTTGATGTGCACGATGCCGCTCGGTACGGCGTCGGCGATGCGCATGGCCTGCGCGATGTCGCCAAGGATGCCGAGGGAGAGCCCGTACTCGCAGTCGCGGGCGAGAGCGATGGCTTCCTCGGCGGACGCGAACGGGATGACAGGTGCGACCGGCCCGAAGACCTCCTGCGCGTAGGCGGGCATGCCGGGCTTGACGCCGGACAGCACGGTCGGCCGGTAGAACAGGCCCTCGTAGGTGCCGCCCGCCGCCAGCCGGGCGCCTTGGACAAGGGTGTCCTGCACCAGTCGGTCGATCCGGCCCAGCTGTCTGTGGTCGATGATCGGTCCCAGGGCTACCTGCTCGGTGGCCGGGTTGCCTACTGGCAGATGTCCGGCCTTCTCGGCGAGCGCCTCGACGTAGGCGTCGTGCAGTGACTCGTGCACCAGATGACGGCCGGTGGTCATGCAGATCTGCCCCTGGTGCATGAAGGAGCCGAATGCCCCGGCGGACGCCGCGGCGGGCACGTCCGCCCCGGGGAGCACGATCAGGGCGTTGTTGCCGCCGAGTTCGAGGTGTGCCCGCTTCAGGTGCTGTCCGGCGAGGGCTCCTACCGCCCGGCCGGCCTCCGTCGAGCCGGTGAACGCGACCACCCGTACCTCGGGCGCCGTCACCGCTGCCTCTCCGGTCCGGGCGTCCCCGGGAACCAGTTGGAGCACGCCGTCGGGCAACCCCGCCGCCTGGAGTATCCGCAGCAGGGCCACCCCGCCGGACACCCCCGTGCGCGGGTCCGGCTTCAGCAGGACCGCGTTGCCGAGGGCCAGCGCGGGAGCGACCGAGCGGATCGCGAGGATCAGGGGGAAGTTGAACGGGGCGATGACCGACACCACGCCCACCGGGGTGCGCCGCGCGACACTCCACCGCGGCTCGGCCGAGGCGAGGACCTCACCCCTCGGGTGGGTCGCAAGGGCGGCAGCCTCGTAGCACAGCTGCGCCGCCGATTCGGTCTCCAGCTGTGCCTTGGCCGGGATCGACCCCGCCTCGCGGACCAGCCAGGAGGCTACGTCATCGGCGTGCTCGCGCCACAGGTCACCGGCACGGCGCAGCACCTCTGCCCGGTCCTGGGGCGGCCGGGCGGCCCAGGCGCTCTGGGCGCGGGCCGCCTCTCGGGCGGCCCGCAGCATGTCGTCCGGGGAGCCGAGCCCGAGCGATCCCAGCACGTCCCCGGTCGCCGGCTCGACGATGTCGCGGCTGTCGGCGCCGTCCACCCAGGTGTTGACGAAGATCTTTCCCTGCCACTGCCGGTCACTCAGCAGGCTCATACGGTACCTCCCAGTCGGTGGGGCGTCCGTGCCCCACCAGGAGATTCGCCGCACGTGCCCTGCGGCACAGCACCACGTCTCACTGAGCGGAAAACTTCTCCGTGGAGCGGCCCGGGGCGTCCAGCGCGCGCGACACCGCTCTCGCCACCGCCCGGACGGCGGGAACGAAGGCGAGGGGGGTGAACGTCCCCAGTGGTGTCACGACGGAGATGCTCGCGACCGCGGTGCCCGTCGGGCCGAACACCGGGGCGGCCACCGAGGCTGTGCTGTCCGATGCTTCCTGGCGGGAGACGGCGTGGCCCGTGGTGCGGATGGCAGCGAGGGTCCGGCGCAGTTCACCGGGGTCCGTGATGGTCCCGCAGGCCAGCCGGTCCAGGCCGGCGGCAACGAGATCGTCGAACACGCCCGGGGGGCCGTACGCGAGGAGTACCTTGCCCGGGCCGGTCGCGTGCAGCGGGAGGCGGCGGCCCACGCATGAGGCGACGGGGACGGCTCCGCGCCCCGAGATCTTCTCGATGTACAGGGTGTCGTGGCCATCCCGGACGGCGAGGTGCACCACGGCATGGGTGGCCTCGTAGAGGTCTTCCAGGAAGGGCAGTGCCGCATCGCGCAGTTGCCGTACCTGCGGGGCGGCCGAGCCGAGCCGCCACAGCTTCAGTCCGAGCCGGTACCGGCCGCGGTCGACACGCTCGACGGCTCCCCACTCGCGCAGGGTGGTGAGCAGCCGGTAGACGGTCGCCGGGGGCAGTCCGGTGCGTGCGGCGATGGTGGTGACGCCGAGTACCGGCTGCCGGCTGTCGAAGCAGTCGAGGATGTCGAGTCCGCGCAGCAGGACGGCTCGTTGGGGGACGTGCGGGGTGCCGGTCCCTCCCGCTGAGGTGGCCGCCGTCATCGCCGCTCCTTCCGTCTACCGCCGATCCGTCATCGCCTGTCCCAGGTCACCGGCAGCGAGGTGAGCCCGCGGAACACCCAGCCGACCCACTCCTCCTGGCGGCGGGGATCCGTCCTGAGTCCGGGCAGCCTCCGGTAGAGCAGCGGCACACCGCTCTCGCCGACGGAGATACGTGCGGCCCAGTGCCCGGCGCAGAGATGGACACCGCTGCCGAAGCCGAGGTGGGGCCGCTTGAGTCGCGCGATGTCGTAGGTGTGGGCCCGGTGGAAGACCGACGGGTCGCGGTTGGCGGAGCCGACCACAACCCCGAGCAGCGCGCCCGCCGGGATCTCGACACCCTCCAGGACGACATCCCTGGTCGTCTGGCGCGGGTACATGCCGATCGGGGAGAGCCAGCGCACGGTCTCGTCGAACACGACGGGCCACAGCCGCGGGTCGGCGAGCACCCGGTCGCGCTGCTCGGGGTGTGCGCTCAGCGCCCACACAAGGTTGGTGATCATGTGCTGGGGCTCGTTCATGCCTCCGGAGATGACGAGCTTGACGTTCGCGCGGATGTCGTCCTCGTCGAGGCCCGCGTTGGCCAGGGCGGAGATCATCGTCATGTCCGGATGGGCCCGGTAGTGCGGGATCAGCCCGTCCAGCAGGCCGTCGACCTCCCGCTGCGCCGTGTCGCAGCGCGCCCAGATCTCCGGATCGTCATGCAGGTTGCCGATGCCGGCGATGAACGCGTGCGACCACCGGTGCATTTCGGCAGGGATCGCGCCGTGCAGGCCCAGCATGTCGAGCAGATTGCGGGCCGCCAGGGGAGCGGCGTAGTCCCGGTTCAGGTCGGCGTCGTCCGGTCCCCGCTCCAGCAGCTCCGTCAGGTACCGCTCCGCGCTGCGCTCAAAACGCGGCAGCCAGGTCTCCCGGATGTTCCGGGGACGCAGGACGGGGTTGACAGCCCCGCGTTCAGCGGCGTGCTCGGGATCGTCCTTGCGGAGCATCGACCGGGCACCCAGAGCCCGGACCAGCGTCGCCCCGCTCCCGGACACCGCGGCGGAGTACGTCGCCTGGTCCGCCTCGATGAGACGGCACGCCTCGAACGACACGGCCAGGTAGCGGTCCAGCGCGGGGACCTTGACGACCGGTCCCATCGCACGGAGCCGGTCGTAGGTGGTGTAAGGGTCGCGGAGCATGGCCCTGGGGTCGACCCACTCGGCGATCGGGGCGGCCGTCGCTGTCGGGGGCGTGGGCGTGACCGCGGTGGGGTCGGAACTGGTCGTCATGGGAACTCCAGTGGTCTCGGCCGGCTCGCCGCCGCGGCCCGGCCGGATGGCAGAAGGGGCTGAGTACCCGGGCTCGGTGGCGACCGGACGTGGGCACGGTGCACCAGCCCGGTTCGGTTGCGGTGGGCCGGCTCTCCCGGTCTTGGTCCTCAGACCTGGTGGGCGGGCACGTCGACTTCGACGCCGTCGAGGGCGCCGCCGACGAGCAGTTGGCAGCCGAGACGGCTGCGGCGGGGATCGCGGGGGGTGGCGGTGCAGTCGAGCATCTCGTCCTCTTCCTCGCTCATGGCGGGCAGCGCGGTGAGATAGGCGTCGCGGACATAGACGTGACAGGTGGCGCACATGGCCTGGCCGCCGCACTCGCCGACGATGCCAGGTACGCCGTGCTGGAGTGCGGCCCGCATCAGGCTGGTCCCGGCTTCGGTCTCCACGACGTCGAGGTCCGTGCCGCCGCGGTGAAAGGTGGCCTTGGCCATGATCACTCCTCAAACGTGGTCGCCGTCGTCCCTTCACAGGCTCCTTCGGCCCTCTTCATTCGTAAAGCACACGTTTCGAATGAACTACTTGAGAAAATCTGATGCACATCTATGCTCTGTGCATGGCAGCCCGAGGCATCCGCATCACCTTGCGCCAGCTCGACTACTTCGTCTCCGTGGCCGAAGAAGGCACGATGGCCGGCGCAGCGGAACGACACCACATTTCCCAGTCCGCCATCTCACTGGCGATCAACGATCTCGAACGCGCCCTGGGCGTACAGCTGTTCATGCGCCGAAAATCCCGCGGCATCGAACTGACCGGCGCCGCCCGCGAGGTACTGCCGGAGATCCGCAGTCTGCTGTCGCACGCCGGTGAGGTGGAGTCGACCGCCCGCAGTCTGGGACAGACCGTGAGCGGGAATCTGACGCTGGGCTGCTACTCGAGCCTCACGCCGTTCCTGATGCCGGAGATCCTCCGGGGGTTTCCCCGGCTCCACCCCGCCGTGACGCTCCACCTCTTCGAAGGGTCCGTCACAGACACGATCAAGAGAATGCGGCAGGGCACCTGCGAGATCGCCCTGATGTACGACCTGGGCCTCGGGCCCGACATCACCCGCACCCGGCTCCGCACCGTACGCCCCTACGTACTGCTGGCGGCGGACCACCACCTCGCACGGCCCGAGCCGATCTCGCTACGCGAACTGCGCGACGAACCGATGATCATGCTCGACATGCCCCCCAGCATGGAGATGTTCCGGGAGGTACTCGCCGCGGGCGGAGTGGAGCCGAATATCCGGTTCGTATCGACCCACTTCGAGTCGGTGCGCTCACTCGTCGCGAGCGGCGCCGGGTACTCGGTGCTGCTGATGCGGCCACCGGACCGGTTCACCTATGCCGGACCGCCACTGGTGTACCGCGAAATCGCCGAGGACGTCCGCTCCGTCGACATCGTGCTGGCATGGCCACGAAGCGCCCGGCCGACACGGCGAGCCACCGCGTTCGCCGATTTCTGCGTCGGGACCCTCGGCAGCCCGAGCCTCCTGACTCGTGATCCCGACAGTGAGCCCTGAGCCACAACCGACCAGCTGGCCGAATCGTCATACCCCCTTCATGGGACACCTGCGAGACACTGCCAAGCCGCCAACCGAAGGGTACGCACAATAGTTCGATGAGTGCCCTGGGTTGTGCGTCTGAGCTGCAAGGCCTCGCCGCACAGGGCACGGTCACGGCCACGGACCGACTTGCGATGATGCGTACCCGCCGCCGACACCGGGCCTGGTCATCGACCCCGCCTGCAAAGCGATCGGCCTGCTCGCACACCCTGCACATCGACAACCTGGAGCAGGTCACCGAGGACTGGAAACACCGCCGGCCCCGCGTCAGCAAGAGCGTTCCTGCCCATGCCACGGGCCCTCCACGACGCGGTTCTCGAACAGGCCCTCGCCCCGCTCACGCGTCTACCGGCACCAGGACGGGGAGCGGCTGGAGACCGCCCGATGTACGCGGCCACGCGCTGTTGCTGGGCGAGCGGCTGTCGACGACGGCGAGAGGGACGATGGCAGGCGAGCGCGCGGAGAAGTCAACCCTGTCGGCGGCCGTGACGTGTTCCGGGTCACCGGTCAAGGGATCCTGGATCTGACAAGCGGTCAGTCACGCGCGCAGGGAGCGGAGTTGACCACTCCGCCCGGCGGCGCGTCTGTCCATCCGCGTCGATACTCATCCCCCTTCTGTCGCTTGACTCGTTGAGGGCTGCCCGATTAGCTTAACTCTCAAGAGAATGAGCTTTCTCTTTAAAGGGTGTGCCGCGCTGCGACCTCGGGTCACGGTTGCCGGAGCCCGAACCGTCAACGATCACACCCACACAGCCGAGGAGTTGAACTGTGACCGAAACCCCAGACCCCCGATCCGGTCCGATACGAACCCGCAGAACTCTGCTCGCCGCACTCGGCAGCGCGGGACTAGGCGTGGCAGCCGCTGCCGCGGTGAGCAGCGGCGGAACTGCAGCCGCCGCGACGGCCCGAACCCGCACCTTCGAGCCATCCTGCATACTGTCACCGGAGGAACTGGAAGGGCCGTACTACCTGGACATCGACAAGGTCAGGCGATCGATTGCGGAAGACCGTGTCGGTATCCCGCTGGAACTCGGTTTCACCGTCGTGGACAGCAAGAGTTGCCGCCCTGTGCCGAACGTGGCCGTGGACATCTGGCACTGCGACGCCGCAGGCCTCTACTCCGGCTACACCGCCAACTCAGGGTCCGAACTGCCCCCACTTGACGAGAACGGTCACGCGACCCCCACCGACGACGAGACCTTCCTGCGCGGCGTACAGATCACCGACCAGCAGGGCTCCGTCCGGTTCCGGTCCATCTATCCCGGCTGGTACTGGGATCGCGCGCTACATGTGCACGTCAAGACCATTGTCGGTGCGTCCGTCGGTCCGGACTCGGTCACCGGCGGCCATGTCGCGCACACCGGGCAGGTCTACTTCCCCGAGTCGATCAACGACAGGGTCGCCGTGGAAGAGCCTTACGTGTCGAACCAGACCCCCCGGCTCCGCAACGACGAGGACTACTTCTACTTGTGGGGCGACAAGGGGCCAGGGTCCACCATGGTCGTCACCCCGCTGAGAGGCAACGCCTCGATCCGGCACGGTTTTCGGGCGTCGATCGTGCTTGGCATCGACCCTGGCGCGACACCCCCTCCGGTGACCCTTCCGCCGGACTATCCCAACTAACGCGGACCGCCGGCGACGTCAGCTTGCCTCCGGGGCGGCGAGCAAGGTGCGGAGTTCGTCGACCAGCGTCTGGGTGGGGGTGGCGTTGGACTTGAGGACCGTCTGGGAGATGAATGTGCCGAGGCCGAGCGAGAGTACGGCCCATGAGGCGTCGGGGTCGACCCGGCCCTCGGGCGTCAGGCGAGCCAACAGAGGTGTCAGCGCATCGTGCAGGTCGGCGATATCGCGCCCCTGCGACTCGTACAAGTGGGGCGTGCGCATCGACTCGGCCCAGACCTGAACGATCAGCGAGGAAGCGTCCTCGACGTCGAGAACGGTGACCATCTCGCGAATGATGAGATCGACGATCTGCGGGACCGTCAGCGCGGGCTCCCTCGACACGGCTTCACGCAAGGCACACTGAACGGGCTGCATGATCGATTCGAGCAGCGCCGTGATGATCTCCTGCCTGCCGGAGAAATACCGGTACACGGCCCCGGAAGACAGGCCGGATTCGGCGAAGATGTCCGGCATGGACGTGGCGTGCAGGCCCTTGCGGGCAAAGCAGATCGCCGCCGCGTCGAGGATCTGCCGCCTGCGGCACTCACGGAATTCCGCACTGACTCTGGGCATACCTAATGATAAGTCGCTGGTTCACCATCCGAGGTGCCCGAGCCGACTCGAAAGGAAGGATCGTTCTCCGCGGCGCCCGGTGAACCACCCGGGCCGAGCGACGCCAGGTGACCCGCCGGGCGCCGCTCGTCTGCGTGCTCAAGATGCTGCGGACGTACCTCACCCGACGTGCGATGATGCTCTGCTGAGCGCCCGGTCTTCCCAAGCAGCGATTTGGGGCTTGTTCGTTCCGGTCTGGACCGGCGGGTCCGCCTGTGTCTGTGGGGCGGGCCCGCTTGCGGTGGATCGGCTACCGGTTCAGCTGGTCTTGACGGGGGTCAGGGTGAAGCCGTCGTTGGGCTTGCCCGCGAGGAGGTCGGCCAGACCGCCGCTGAGCGCGTACGTCGTCGCACTCGGGCCCGCGGTCACATCGCTGGTGACGGGGTCTCCAACGGTGTCGGTGACCGTCACCGCGGCTTCCTTCCAGCCGATGCGGGGCTTCACATGCTGGAGATGAAACAGGCCCTCGGCCCGGCCCACTCCGAAGGCCGCGCCTGGAACGGCTGGCACTGCCACGTCACTCTCGTCTCCGCCCCACGCCTTGCGCACCTTGCCACGACTGGCCAGGGCCCCAAGAGGAACGGCGCCGGCCGGACCCCTACCCCGGCCTCTGTAGTCGTCCGCAAACTACAGCTGCTGCTCACGACCTTGACCGGCGCCCGCCCCACCTGCCACCGCGACGGACCAAGCGTCACACCGATCTGACCAAGCTCTACTGGAGACCGACGTGGGCCAGCCACTGGTGGGTGGTCCGGGGAGTGATCCCGAGCAGCCTCTGAGCAGAGTTCTCAGCCGTGATGGAGAGGCCCGGAAGCGCTCATGGCCTGATAGCCCGCGGCGACAGCCGCCGCAGGCCCTTCGCCGATCAGTGGGGCGACGTAGGCGCGGAAGTCGTCGGGGGTGATCGGCTCGAACACCACGTTCCGTCGAAGGCGGGATCCGAACGCCTCGGCCAAGTCCGATCCGGTGACCGCGGGGTACTGGCCGACGGACACCACGCCGGTGACGTCCGCGCGGCGGAACAGGGCGACCGCGACATCGGCGACGTCCAGATGCGACGCCCAGGAGACGGCAAAGTCGGCCGCGATCGGGTAGGGCAGCGCACCCCGCTCACGCACGGCGTCCATGACATAGGGCATGAGCAGGTTCTCCAGGTACTGCGTGGGAGCGATCAACGTGTGGGCCACCCCGGTGCCTGTCAGGCCGCGGGCCAGCCGCGCCGCCGCGTGGTCGTCGGCAAGGTCGATCGGGACGCCGCTTGTGGAGACACCACGCGGGCCGGGCGAGCGTCACGGATGGCGGCGACGATGTTGCGCGCGTAGGTCCGCCGGTCGTCTTCCGAGGCCAGGGGCAAATGAACGAACACGCCGTCGGCACCGCGGTAGGCCTCAGTCAGGTCCTCGACGGATAAGTACCCGACGGTCGCGACTCGCGCCCCCTCCACGACGGCGTCCGGGTTTCGGGTCAGGGCGGTTACGGACTTGCCCGCAGCGATGAGAGCGGCGACAACGGGGGCACCCTGGGCGCCGGTGGCGCCATGAATCACGTAGGTCATGGACCTCACTAGTACATAGCGCTTGAGGCGTTTTGTTCACAGAGGATGGTGACAGCGACCACGGACGGGGGGTGCGCCTCGGCAGCGGCGACATCTACGCCGCGCTCCGGGCCGTGCCCGAGATCCGCGACGCCCTGGTCATCGGGGTGGAGCGACCGGACGGCGGTTACTGGATGCCGCTCTTCGTGGTCCTCGACGACGGCACCCGTCTCACCGGCGAGCTCACGGCCAGGATCAAGGCGACGATCCGCGAACGCACCTCGCACCTCGCACCGGCATGTTCCGGACGACATCATCGCCGCGCCCGGCGTGCCCTTCACCCACGCCCTCAAGAAGATCGAGGTTCCGGTCAAGAAACTCTTCGTCGGACACGACCCGAACACCACCGTCAACCGTGGCTCCCTGGCCAATCCCGAGGCGATCGACTGGTACGTGGAACAGGCCCGGCGGTTCCGCGCCGACGGCCCTCCCCAGGCCGACGACCGCTGAACGGACCGGCCCACGGACCTCCCGGCGGACTGCTACCCACTCGCGACGGAGGCCATCGAAGGCCCGTACTACCTGGACTACGACCTGTTCCGGCGCAATCTGACCGAGGACCGCGCCGGCATCCCGCTCACCCAAACGCCGAGGTCGCCCGACCCCCCTGGCGGGAGGCGGAAGGCACACCGGACAGGGGTCGTGGTCACTTCCTCCACATCCACAGCGCCACTGTGCGCCGTCCGCCTCCGGGCTACCGCGTCGCGCGAGGCAAGACGGGCATCACCGCACTGGACACCATCGAGCGGATCGCGGACGGACTTCGCATCCTCGTGTGGGACACACTGGCCGGCCGGATGCGGCAGTACGGAATCACCCGGGGGTGTGCTGGGCCGGGATGGAGCTGTAGAGGTCTGTTGCCCGGCGGTGGACGAGGCCGGCACGGTAGGCGTCCGGTGGGGACTCCAGCACTCTCTTGTGCAGGAGGGTCCATGTCCAAGTCCGCTGCCGTCACCGAGAGCGCTCACGGCCGCCGAGACCCTCATGGAGCCCGCTCGCGGCCTGGGCGGCGAACCAACTCGCCCGCGAGCAGCTGCGCGAGGCGGGCCGCCGGCAGCACCGCCTCATCACCACGCTCGCCCGTACCGCCGCCGCCCTGGCCCGTGAGAGCGGGCAGCCGGTCAGCGACACCGTGCTCCACGAGATCGAGCAGACTCTTCACGCCGTGCTCGCCCGCCCGGACATCGCCGCGCTCTAGGCCGAAGGCCGGCTCACCAAGGTGCCGGAGACGACGGTCGATTTCACGGCCGTCGCCCCGCGCGAGATCCCCGACCGCCCCTCCCCCGCCGAGCCGCCCGCGCCCGAGCATCGCGCCACACGCGACGAAGGGCGCCACCGCGAAGCCGAACAGGCCCGCGCTGGGCCGCGGGAGGCCGACGCCGTTCTCCAGCGACGCGAGCGGGAACTCGCCACGGCACAGCATGCCCAGACCACGGCCGAGGGCAAGGCCCGGGAGGCGGCCGATCAGGTCCGCCGCCTGGAGCACGAGCTGCAGGAGGCCCGCCGCGCCCGGTCCAGGACCGAGACGGATACGGCGAGCGCGGCCAAGGCGGTGGAAGCGGCCAAGCGCGCCCTGGGTGATGCGCGCCGTGCCGCCGAGCGCATCGAGCCGCAGCGCGGCCGGTAGGCGACTTTCCGGACGGCAGGGCCCCGAGGGGTTTCACCGGGGGCTCGTGTACGCGCCGGTGCACTACCATCGCACGCCCTCGTGGTCGGCACTGAGAAGGCGGAGATCGCCGAGCGCCCGGCTGAGCCTTCCGCCCCGGCACTCCCGGCCATCCCTGTATGCGGGACGCCGAAACCGCACTCACACTCGTCACCCGCTCCCCCACCTGTCACAACAACGGGTACGGCTGCCACTCCCACAGGTGATCCGACGCATGATCACACCACCCGGCACCCTGGACGGCCGCTACGAAGATCACGACCCATATGTGACCTCCGAAAGGGACCAACCGTGCGATACACCAGGACCGTCGGCGCGGCAGCCTCCGCGCTGGCCGCGCTCGCCGCCCTGCTCGCCCCCGCCACTGCCGCCCAGGCCGGCACCGCCTCCGCGCCGGCCGTCCGAACCCACCAGGCCACCCCCGGCAACACGGTCACCCTGCCCGTCCGCGACGCCCTCGCCGCGCTCCCCGTACAGGCAGAGGACCGCACCGGATACCAGCGCAGCAAGTTCCGGCACTGGACCGACGCCGACCGCGACGGATGCACCACAAGGGCCGAGGTTCTCCTGGAGGAAGCGGTCACCGCTCCCGAGCAGGGCGCCAACTGCACTCTGAGCGGCGGCTCGTGGTATTCGCCCTACGATGACACCGTCTTCGATCAGGCGCGAGCCCTCGACATCGACCACCTGGTCCCCCTCGCCGAATCATGGGACTCCGGCGCCTCCGTCTGGAGCGCGGCGGAACGGCAGGCGTACGCCAACGACCTCGGCGACGACCGCGCCCTGATCGCGGTGTCCGCCGCCTCAAACCGGTCCAAGGCCGACCAGGACCCCGCCACCTGGCAGCCCCCCGCCACCAGCTACCGCTGCACCTACATCACCCACTGGGTGGTGATCAAAACCCGTTGGCAGCTCGCGATCGACACCGCCGAACGGGCTGCCCTCACCGACATCCTGAGCGCCTGCCCGAACGCGCCGGTCGACGTCACCCTGGCCCGCTGAGCACAGGCCCGGCCCGTAGCCACGGGGGGACGGACGACGGGCCGGGCCTCCACCATGCCCCACCCGGGGACGAGGTGCCATGGTCGACCCGCGCGGACGGACGATCCGTGACCGCCGGTCCGGTGGAGCATGGCCACAATTCCGGCATACGCCAGCCAGGTCTGGGCGAGGTGCCACTCGGTCTCCTCGCGCGCAGCCAGGTCGAGGGCAGTGTCCCGGGGAGACACTGCTGGTGGTGGCCGAGGCCGAGGGTCTACGTGGTGCGGCAGGCTAGGTCCAGGACCATCGCGCGGTAGTAGGGGGCTTCTGCCCAGGGGTGGGAGGTGCCGACAGGGTGGTAGCCCCACGCGTGGTATGCGGCCTGAGCGGCGGCGGCTTCCGGCTCCGGCCGGACGGTGAGGGTGACGCGCTCGACGGCCAAGCCGTCCAGGAGCGCCGTGTGGAGGGAGGCGGCGATCCCGCGTCGGCTCCACGGCTTGCGGACGGCGAGTTCCAGGATCACCCAGGTGCGGGTGCCGTCCTCGCGGACGAAGTCGCCGGCCAGTTCCTGGTCCATGTTGGCCCACCACCCGGTATCGGCGGGCAGCAGGTAGCCGTACGAGAAGCCGACCACTTCCCGGCCGTCGCGGGCGATGCCCAGGCGCATCCCGTCCCGCTGGACGTGGAGGAGGTAGCGGTCGATGAACTGGGCGACGTCGCTGGGGCCCTCGCTGTAGGGGGGTTCGGCGTAGACCTCCTCGTAGGCCGGGAGGAAGGCGTCGAGGGCGGGGGCGGCCTCCTCGCCGTCGTACCGCTCGTACGTCAGCTCTGCCATTGCGCGGCTCCCCTCGTGTGTGCGTGCTCGTCCAGCGTCGCGACGGTCTGGCGGGCTGAGTCGGCGTCGATCCCGCGCAGCGCCCCGGTGATCTCCCGCAGTTTGCGGGCGACGCGCCCGGATTCGACCTCTTCCAGGTGCTCCAGACTCTTTACGGCATGCTCGGCGGCCTCGTCCACCTCCCCGGCGTCCACGAGGGCTTTTGCCAGGGTGAGCCGGTACAGGGCGCGGTTGCGGCCGTAGCTGGTCTCCTGGTGGATGAGTGCGGCGCGCAGGAACTGGGCCGCCCGGCCGTGGGAGCCCAGCTCCGCGTACATGAGGGCCTGGAAGTACTCCAGCTCTGCCGGTCCGTGGAAGGCGGCCCAGTCGGGGGAGGGCCGGCCGTGGGCCTTGCAGTCGATCAGCCGTATCGCATCGGCGAGCCGCTTTCCGGCCGGCGTGCCGTCTCCGAGGAGGGTCAGGGCGCGGGCTTCGCGGGCTGCGATGAGGGACTGCAGGACGGGGGAGCCGATACGGGCGGCGCGTTCCTGGGCGGCCCGTGCGAGATCGAGGCCGTCCCGGGGACGGCCCTGGTGGCATGCCTGGAGGGACATGGATGAGAAGGCCAGGATCTCCAGGTTCGTGTCGCGGAGCATGGTGGCCGTGGTCAACAGCCGGGCCTTGTCCTGCTCGTCGGCGTCGTAGCAGGGCCACCCGCAGTGCTCGGCGGCCTCACCAACCGGTCGGTGTGACCGGTGAGGATGGTGCGGAAAGTGGGGTTGACGAGGATTCCGGTGGCCCAGCGGGGTGTCCAGGGACGGGTGCGGGCCAGTCGGGCGGCGACGTGGGGTTGCTGGTAGCGGGCGGCGTCGATGGCGAGGACATCGCGGCGTGCGGTTGGGGAGTGCGCGGAGTAGGCGGCGGAGGCGCGGTAGATGCCCGCGGTGGTGCGGTGGGCGGGGCCGGTGAGGGTGTTCGGGGAGCGCAGGAGGGTGCCGGGGCGGGCAATCCGGAAAACCTGGTGTCCGGGAAGTCGCCATCGTGCGTTCTCGGCGAGGCTCATCGGCGCCGGCGGCGGAGAACCTGGCTGCGGCGAGGTGCCCATGCCCCGGGTTTGGTCGGCCGAGCAAGACGGGGCGGTCTTGGATGGGGAGGGCAGGGGCGCCGACGGGCGGGCTGATGCCTGTTCAGGGGGGCGGCGTCGTGCGCGGGTCGCAGTGTCTCCTCACCGCGATTACGCCCTCGCCTCCACCGCCGCGTCCAGCCAGTGGCAGAGTTCGTCCAGTGCGCCCCGTGCTCGGTCGGCGTCGCCGGTGGTGAGGTAGTCCGCCTGCAGTCCGGCGAATGTGGCGTTCAGCATCGTCGCCGTGATCAGCGCCGTCCGCTCGGGTACGCCGCGCAGTGTCAGGCACGAGGCCACGAACTTTGCCCTCCCCCGTACGAAGTCCGGTACCGCCGCGGGCAGCCGGTCTGCCGCAGCCAGTCCTTCGATCTCGCGGATCAGCCGCGTCATGGAGAGTTCCGCCTCGCCCAGGTTGCGCTCCCAGGCCGACCGTACGACGGCGCTGACCGGTACGGAGGGGTCCTCCCAGCCTTCTGTCGTCCGTAGTGCGTCGTGCTGCTGTTCGTCCAGGCGCCGCATGACGGCGAGGAGCAGTTCCCGTTTGTCCGCGAAGTGGTGTGTCAGGACGCGGGTGCTCTGGCCCAGCGCCGCGGCGATGCCGCGCAGGGTGAACTGGCCGATGCCGGTGAGGGCGAGATGCGCGATCACGGCGTCGAGCACCTCGCGGCGGCGGTCCGGGTTGACGGGTCTGGGCAGGGCGTCGGCCCTCCTTGTCTCGGCGGACTCCGGGGTGCCCCGGGGGCCCTTCGGTGTGCTGCCAGCATTTCACATCCGGTCTCACACTCCGTAAGGGAAACGCATGTTACCTTTATTGAGTGAGTGTGCCCTTCCGCCAAACGCCCCTCTGGCTCTACGCGTTGACGATCGCCGCCTTCGCGGTGCAGACCGACGACTTCATCATCATCGGCGTCCTCCCCGACCTCGCCCGTGACCTGCACGTCAGCGAGGGAGCGGCAGGGCAGCTGGTGACCGTGTACTCCCTCGTCTACGCACTGGCCGCCCCGGCATGGGCACTGCTGCTCGTGCGGACCGACCGCAAGCGGGCGCTGTGCGGAGCGCTCGTCGTGTTCGCGGCCACCAACCTTGTCGTCCCGCTCGTCACGTCCTTTCCCGCCCTGATGGCCCTGCGCCTCTGTGCGGCGCTCGCCGCAGCCATCGTACTGCCCGCCGCCCTCTCCGCAGCCACGGCTGCGGCCCCGCCCGACCGGCGTGGCCGCTATCTCGCCACGGTCATGACCGGACTGACCGGCGCGGTGCTGATCGGCGTCCCCGCCGGTACGTACATCGGCGACGCCGCCGGCTGGCAGGCGACCTTCGTGTTCGCCGGGGCGCTGGGCGCGGCGGCGCTGCTGCTGGTCCTGGTGACCGCGCCCAGTACCCCCGCCGCGGCGGAACCGGCGGCAGGCGTCAGGGAGCTGCTGCGCCCCGTCCTGAACCGTGCCGTCCTCGTCGTCCTCCTCGTCACCGTGGTGACCGTCGCGGGCAACCTCGCCTTCCAGACGTACCTCGCGCCCTTCCTGACCGACCTCGCCTCCGTGACCCGCAGGCAGCTGGCGCTCCTGCTGGTGATCTCCGGTGCGGGCGGCCTCCTCGGGACGCGCCTGGCGGGACGCTTCGTCGACCGGTACGGATCGCTGCGCGCCCTCGTCGCGGCAGGCGGACTCTTCTGCGCCGGGATGGCCGCGTTCTGCCTGCTGTGGGTGGCCCGTCCGGTCTCGCTCGTTCCCGTTGCCGCCTTGCTGATGCTGTGGTCGGCGGCAGCCTGGGCGGTGCCCCCCGCCATCCAGGCCCTGATGGTCGACCGGGTGGGCCCCGAGGGCGCCACCCAGGCGATGGCCCTGCACAGCAGCTCCGCTTATGTGGGAGCGGCTGTCGGCGGAGGTCTGGGTGGCGCCCTGGTGGTCATCGACGCCGGTCTCCTCCCGGCGGTGGCCGCCCTCCTGGTGGGACTCGCGCTCGGGGCCGTGTGGTGGACCGTGCGGTCCGTCCCGGTGAACGTCCCGGACGGGTCTGCCGGGCCCGTGGACGCGGTGTCGGGGGGCGGCGCAGCGGGCGAGCGCGGCCGCGCGGACGGAGCGGAGCCACCGGCGGTGAAAGGCGGAGAACGATGACGCGGCAGGGAGCGGCGGGGAGTCGCGACGGCGGGGCGCCGCCGTTATCCGCCGCCCTCTGCGCTCCTGCCGAACTCCAGGAGGCACAACCCCTCGTGGGGCGCGGCCACGGGAGGGCGGCGCAGCCCGAGTTCCGCCGCTTTGCCCAGCATCCGGAACTCGTCCTCGGTTCGCTCCTTGCCGCCCAGCAGGAGGAGCATCGCCACGTCTCTTTGACTGACGGGAAGTTGACCCTGTACGGAGGATTCGTCCACCACGCGGTCGACCACGAGGACGGCTCCGCCGTCGGCGACGGCCTCGGCGCACCGGCGCAGCAGCCGGACGCAGTCGTCGTCGTCCCAGTCATGCAGGACGTGGGCCAGAATCAGAACGTCGTGGCCGCCGGTCAGCGGGTCGAAGAAGCTACCAGGGCTCATGGTCACACGGCCCGCCAGCACGGCGTCACCACTCAGCCCGGCTTCAGCCCGGCTCACGGTCCCCGGCAGGTCGATCAAGGTTCCCCGCAGGTGGGGGTGGCCGGCCAGGACGTCGCGCAAGGTGCTGCCCGTGCCCCCACCGACGTCCGCGACGCGCGCCACGGTAGTCCAGTCCCATGCCGTGGCCAGCCACGGCCCCATGGCGCCGGCGTGCTCCGACATGGCCGCGTCGTCCGGCATCGAGCTGCACAACCCGTTCCTGGACGCCTGCGTCGTCGACGCTGTGCTGCGCGCCGTCCGTCCAGCTCAAGGACGGCGGCACAGAAGAAGCCTGCCAACGAACAATCGCCTGGTGCGGTCTGGTCGTCCGGCACGCAAAGGTCAGAGGCTGATGACACGCAGGACGGTCACCGTGACTGACCCCGTAGCGGATGATCGCGATGTGGCCGATGGTGGCATCACGCCGGTCGCGATCACCTCGAACCGCCGTGGAGCCGCAGCCGCACGGATTGCGGGCGATGGATGTGATGTCGGCGATGCGGGTGTTGAAGTCTTTGCGGGCCGGGCCGGAGAGGGCGTCGAGCCCGGATCTGGCCTCGTTGGCGATGCGATAGTTCATTCGCCGCCCCGGTAGGCGTCGTAGTCGAGGTCCTCGGCGAAAGGAAGGCCGGTGGTGTCCCCGGATCGGACGCGGCCGGGGCGGCTTCGTTGTGGAGTTCGACGCCGAGGGTCGAACAGCGTAGCCGATGCGGATGTCCGCGCTGGGGAGGTCCGGGTCGATCGGCGCCGGCGGCGGGTGCCCGGCCGCCACTGCCGTCCCGGTCCGCGGTCGGCGGGGGTGATCACGAGATGAGGAGGATGCTGTCCCAGGGGTCGTCCGGTTGCGGCAGGAGGGCGCCGAGATCGGCCAGAACCAGGGCGGTTCCGGCGCGGCCGGTGAGGAAGCCCTCTGGCCGCCTGGCGGGGGTGGAATCGAGTGTGGAGTTGGCGGCCAGTCGAGCCAGCTCGGGGCATGCCAGGCGCCGGGCGCTATGGAGGACTCCGGCGCTGCCGTGGCACAGGGCGCTGCCCTCCGTGTCCCACTGGCTCGGTGGGCGAGCGGCGAGGGCGTTCATGGCGTGCTCTGCGGTGCGGCGGAAGGGTCTGTGGCCGGTGGTGAGGGCGGCGTGGGTGAGTGCGGTGGCGATGCCGGGTGTGCCGTAGCACCAGGCGGTGGTCCGTCCCTCTGCGGTGGAGGGGGTGCGGGTGGCGGGGTTGTCCAGGGTCTTGGCGCTGATGTGGGGTGGCCAGGTGTGGTCGGGGGTCTGCCGGGTGAGGAGCCATTGGGCGGCGGTGTGGATGGCGTCGGTCTGGCCGGGCACGGTGTGCCCGGCGTGGTGGGCGATGGACAGGAGTGCGAGGGGGCCGGCGATGCCGTGGGCGAGGCCGGTGGTGGCGGCGCCCGTGGCGGGGACCTCGACGGTGGAGGGGTGGAGGTCGGCGGGGATCCACCAGCCGGGGCGTTTGCCGTGGGGGGTGAGGATCATGTGGGTGAGGGCGGACAGGGCGGCGGTGAGGCCCGGTTCGGCTTCGGCGTGTTGGCCGCGGTGGTGGGCGGCGAGCAGGATGCGGCCGATGCCGGTGAGGCCCTTGATCGTGTCGTAGACGGCCCAGGGGGTGGCCTGGTGGTGGGCGGAGCGTTCCCTGTGGTGGTGGGCGAGTGCGTGGACTCGGGCGGAGAGCCAAGTGGTGGCGCGGGTGAGGGTGGTGCGGTGGGTGTGGGGGGTGGGGAGGTAGCCGGTGCCGATGATCAGGGAGGCGGCGAGTGCGCCGGGGCCGGTGTGGATGCCGTCGGCGGGGGCGTTGCCGAGGTGGTGTGCGGCGGCGTCCCAGTGTTCGGCCGCGAGGCGCGCGGATGCGGGGTCGGTGTGGGCGAGGCAGGCGTGCAGGAGTGCGGTTCCGGCCAGTCCGTAGCACAGGGTGTGGGCGGCGCGTTCGGAGACGGTGCGGGTGATGGTGTCGGGGCTGCGGAGGTTGTGGGCGATGTCCAGGGCGGTTCGGGCGGCCTGGTTCTGGAGGGTGGTCACGGCCGGTGGAGGAGGTCGGCGGCGAGGGTGCGGATGATGCGCTCGGCGGCGGGGTCGGTGGAGATCATGCGGTTGGCGTGGAGGTGGATGACGTCGCTGGCACACCGTGCTGCGATGGCCGGGGTGAGGGTGTCGCGATAGGCGGTCAGTGCGTTCTGGCGTTCGGTGTGGAGGATGCCCAGGTGCGTTGAGGTGGGAGCAAGGCTGGGGGTAGTGCGGGTACGGAGGGTGTCGCGATGGCTGCGCTGCTGTGTGGTGAGGCGGCCCGGCCGGAGTGCGGTACGGGGGTCGTCAGGGGCGAGGGTGCGGGCGGTGGCAGCGGCGACGGCTGCTGCGAGGAGGAGTCGTTCGTCCTCGGTGTGGTGGAGGGTGGCGAGGGCGAGGCGGCTGTCGGTGCTGAAGAGGTTCTCGGCGGCAGCAATGGCCTGGGGTCCGCCGTAGCGTTCGGTCTCCTGCTCGTACGGTTCCACGCGCAGAGCGGCCGGGCCGGTGAGGCCGCTCTGATGCAGCCGGGTCGCGGCGTCGGCGAGGGCGGGCTGGAGGCGGGTGGTGAGGGTGTGGGGGTCGGCGTGGAAGCGCAGGCGCAGGTGGGGGCCGAGGGCGGGGGTGGTGTAGCGCAGCCACATCCAGCGGTCGACCTGGTCCGGTAGTGCGGTGAGGAGCGGGGTGAGTTCGGTGAGGATCTGGTTGTGGAGGCGGGCGGGTGCGGTGAGGGTGGTGGAGAGCCAGGTGCTTCCCGGCAGGTGGGTGCCGGTGCCCGGGGCGCGGACGGCGAGGCGGGGGTCCGGCTGTACGGGGCGTGGCGTGTGGCGGCGGCGTAGCGGGATGACGAGGTCGAGGCTGTGGCGGGCGCTGTTCGGGCCGTCCAGGACGGCGAGTTCGGCGGGCGCGGCGATGGGTTCGGCCAGGGTGCGGGTGCCGCGGTGGATGCTGCGGCGCAGGAGTTCGCGCTGTTCGGGCTGGTTCAGGTCGAGGGGGAGGCGCCGGTCGGCTTCCTCCACCACCAGGACCGGCGGCGGTGCCGGACGGGCATCGGCCCTCCACGCGTGGAGGGCGTGGTGGAACGCCTCGCGGTGGCCGGCTGCTCCGGTGACGGTGTCGGGCAGGCGCCAGCGGGCGGGTGTGAGCACGATGTCCCGGTAGCGGACGCGTGGGGTGTGGGGCCAGCAGTCCAGCATGTCCCAGTTCCAGGGGTGCCAGGGGCGGGTTCCGGCGTGGCCGAGGAGGTGGAGAAGGTGTGCGGCCGGGGGCAGGAGGCGGGAGGCGAGCCGGTTGTGGAGGACGGGGGTGACGGGGCGTCGGTGGCGGGTCGACCACAGGTACAGGTGCGTGCCGATGGTGGTCACGGCGAGTTCGTCGAGGCGGAGGTCGCCGGTGCGGGCGGGGACGTCGAGGGGGATGCGCCAGGGTGCGGCGCCGGTCTCGGCGGTCACGGCGGCGGCAGCGGCGGTGCGGGGGCGGCAGACGATCTCCGCGATCATGGGGCCGCTCCCGGTGTCGGCCGCCTCGGCGGGGACGAGGGCTGGCAGATGGCGGGCGAAGCGCCCCGGAGCCGCGCCCGCGGTCTGGGAGCCGGCGCCGGGGCAGACCGCCACCCGCAGGCGACCGGCATCACGGAACAGCTGGACGTGGATCTCCGCGGTGCGCGGGGGCGGGAGGGGTGAGGGGTTGGCGAGCTGGTCGATGTGCGTGTCGTCCAGAACGAGTTCGTCCTTGCCCGCAGTGAGGGTGTCGGCGAGGAGACGGGCCAGGACAGCGGTGCGGCGCGGGTCGGGGGTTTGCGGGGTGCCGATCGCGTCTGCCGGTCCGGGCGGTCCCAGGCCGGTGACCGGGTCGAGGACCTCCGTCACCGGTATGAGCCGGTGGCGGCCGTAGGCGGCGAGGAAGCGGCGGTGGTAGTCGGCCAGGGGCGGGGTTCGGTGGCCGATCCGCCACAGCAGCGTGGCGGCCTCGGCCGCCTGTGCGCCGACGGGGGCGGGCAGAGCGATCTTCGCGTCGGCGAGGGTGTCCACCGCGAGCGGACGTTCGGCACGGTGCAGGGAGTCGGCCAGGGTGCGGGCCTGTTCCAGCAGCTCGCGCCGCCGCACAGTGCCGGGCCGCTGCCTGTCACTGTCGTTCAGGAGCTGACGTAGGCGGACGAGGACTGGCCGGGCCAGGGCTGAGGGCGGGAGCCGGTCCAGGAGGTGGGCCAGCGGGTCGGTGCGGGGATCATCGGGCAGCAGGTCGGTCAGCAGCAGCCCCGCACCGATCATGTCGAGCACCGCGCGGGCAACCGGTTCCGGGCCCGCTCCGGGATACCGGTCGGCGAGCCGGCCGAGGACTTCCCGCGTCGGCGTTGCGTCGCGGGTCGCCTCCAGCAGCCACAGCGAGACGTCGGTTGCACGCACGCTCGCCAGCCGGGCACCGCCGGGCGCGGGATGCTCGGCCTCCAGCCGGTCACCCCGGCGCACGATGCCGGAGGCGGCGGTCAGGGTGAGTACGCGCACCAGCCCTGGTTCCTGGCGCAGCAGTTGCTCCGTCTCCGCCGCCAGCCATGCGGGAGTGAGGGCGGTGAGGGCACGATGCCGGCGCCCCAGGCGCAGCTCGGGTGCCGGAGCGCTCAGGGTCGCCTCGGCGACGGCGGCGAACACACCGTGGGGGGTGGTGCGGTGTCGCGAGCGCAGATCGTAGGCGATCCGGGTCGCCGCCGCTCGCCCCGTGCCGGGTGCGGCCTGTTCGGCGCTCCGGCTGGCCAGGAAGATCCCTTCGTCCAGCAGCCCTTCACTGTTCTCGGCGGCGGGGCCGAGCAGGGGGCGGAGCGGGATGCGGGCCATGGCCATCGGGCCGGGATCGAAGAGTCGGCGCACAGGACCATCCCGTCGGGGAAGCGGTACGGGTGGAGGGGCCGGGCCGCGCGGGCGGTCCGGCCCCGGGATGCGGCGGTGTCAGCAGCCGGTCGTGGGTCCCTGTGGCGGTGACTGCCCGCAGCCGTCTCCCGTCGTGTCGCCCTCGTCCCCGTCCTCGTCGCTCAGGAAGGCCCCCAGGACGGCGATGTCCCGCGTGGTGGGGTCGAGGTCGAAAGCGTCCGCCAGGCTCGCGGGCAGGTCAGCCGTCACCTCGGCCGGCTGGGCCTGGGTTGTCGGTGGTGCCATGGGTGCTCCCTCCACAACAAGTCCGCGGGCGGGCGCCTGCGGACGCAACACCGGACCGCCCGAGCGGGCAGCCCCATCTGAAGGTCAGGCGACTACCAGCGCCACGTGCGGCTTGGTGACGGTCACCTTGCCGGGGATCTCCGTATCGCCGCGGCGAAATGCCCGTAGGACGGGCCGGGCAGCGTGGCGGGCCTCGCGGTCGAACCGGACCACTGCCTCGGTGAAGTCGGCGGCCAGCGCCCGATGGTGCGGGCCGTGCGCGATGACGCCCAGCTCGTACCGCTCGGGCTTCGCCCCGGGGACCTGGCGCAGGGTGAGATAGGCCAGGGAGTCCGCGGTCCACGCGGCGGGTGTTCCCTTGTCCAGCACCCAGCCGACCAATCCCTGCTCGGCGGCATTCCTGGTGGCGCGGAGCCTGCCGTAGGGGGCGATCACGCCCGCGAGCCACACCTCCAGCCGCGCGAGGATTCCCTCCGACCCGCCCAGTTCGACGCCCGTCCACTGCTCGTGGCGTGGCCCGGCGAACGCCCCGGCCAGTACCCCGTCGTCGGCGGGCTGCCCCTCGTCCACGATCAGCCGCACGTCCGCCCCGGCCAGGCGCACCACGCGGGGCGCGTGTGCCGCCTCTCCCTGGATGGCCACGAAACCGGAGACGATGAGGTGGTCGCTGCGCAGGTGGTCGCCCTCTCGGGCGAAGCCGATGGTCCGGGACAGACCGCGGAACCACAGGGGCACCACCAGCCGTCCATCGGGCGCGAGCTGGTCGAGCCACGCCGACGGCAGATCGGCTGCACCGACGGTGACCATGATCCGGTCGAACCCGTGGGCGGGAACCCCTTCGGGCAGCGGCCTCGCGCCGTCCGCCGTCACGACCCACACCGCCGTACCCGGCCCCGGACAGCAGCCTGCGAGCCCGCGCGGTGATGTCGGGATCGATATCCAGCGTCGTGACCAGCGACTGATCGCCGGTCAGCTCTGCCACCATCGCCGCATTGCAGCCGCCGGAGCCGATCTCAAGTACGGTCATACCGCGCTCGACCTGGGCAGCCTCCAGCATCTGTGCCTGCAGCCACGGCGCGGACAGCGAACTGGTCGGCCGGCCCTGCGCGTTGTACTTGGTGAAGAGCGCCTCCGGCGCCGCATACACCTGCCCGGGATCCAGCTCGGGCACGAACTTGTGCCGCGGCACGGCCAGGAAGGCCGAAGCGACCGTCTCGGACGCGATCGAGCCATCACCCCGGAGGCCGGCGACCAGCCTCGCGCGCAGCGCATCCGTCGACGTCGTTCCCACATCCGTCCCGGCCACACCGCCACCCTTCGCATCGCCCCGCTGAGCACAGCCCACCGGTCGGCGCTTCTTGAACGCCCATGCAAACATGTCGGGCCGCCGTCCCTCCACGCCACCAGCGGATACCGGCCACTCCCCCGCAGCGAGCCGTCACCGTGCCCCGCACACACGAGGCGCGGATCCCAGTCGCATCAATCACCCATGGATACCAGAGTCCATGACGACGACGGAGCCTCACACACCTGCGCCACAACTGCTCGGGGGACTCTGTGCGCCCGAGCGCGGCTTGTCGGGCCGGCTCGCCGAACTTCCTCGGCCGAAGGGGGGCGTCGTCCCGGCGTGAACCCCGCCCCTTCGGCATGCCCGCGGAAGCGCTACCGGAGGCAGTTCGCTGTTCCCCGTCGCGTCGTACGCTGGCTGGAGAAGGATGGTGACGCATGTCAGATCAACTCGCGGACAACGTACGGCGCCTCCGACGGGCAAGGGGGCTCAGCCAGGAGCAGCTCGCACACCGTGCCGGTCTCTCGGTTGGTCCGGTTCGCAGAATCGAGCAGGGCGACGACGGCGTCCGAATGGAGACGCTTCACGCCATCGCCCGAGCGCTTGGCGTAAAACCTCGGATCTGATGGCGGCTGGGCCCCCGGAGCCGGTCAAGCTGGCCGATCCGAACAGCCAGAACTTGCGTGACCTGCGTATCGCACTCACACCGGCGCCCAGCCTGGCCCCGGCCAGCACCCCCGTTGGCGAAGAACCCGATCTTCGCCGTCTGCGCCGCATGACGTACGACAATTCCGTCCTGTACTTCAGCGACACGTATGGGAGTATCGCCGCGGACCTGCCCGCGCTCATCAGGGGCGCGAACGACGCCGTGGCCTACTACGACTCCGGAGAGCAGCGTGCGGAAGCCCTCGTCATCCGGTCGCAGGCACTCAATGTCGTGGGCAGGTACCTGACGCAGGTCAGGCAATTCGACTTGGCACATGTGGCAGCCAAGGGCGCCATTGAGGACGCAAAGGTCGCAGGGGACAACATCGTCGCGGCCTCCGGGGTCGGCGGAATGTGCTGGCTTCTGATCCGGAGCCAGCGCTTCGATGAAGCGGAGGACATCGCCGTCGCGTCGATGGATGCCGTGGAGCCGAAGATCATGGGAGCCACCGCAGACCAGTACGCAACGTGGGGCGGGCTGGCGATGGAGGCCGCAGCCGCAGCGGTACGAAACAACCGGCCAGAGGAGGCCAGAGCCCTCCGTCGAGCAGCAAGTACCGCAGCTCAGGCAGTCGGCAAGGGCCACAAGAACCTCCTGCGGCACTGGTCGAGGTTCGGCCCTGTCACAGTCGCCATGAAGGAACTCGAAGACCACATGATCACGGGTGATGCGCGGTCCGTGATCCGGAAGTCCAAGGCCGATGAGGCCCTCCAGGAGAAGCACTGGCCCAGGCTCGGCGGCCCCAGCACAAACGACGGCCATCGCTACCGCCTTGACCTTGCCCGCGCGTACGTTCGCACCGGAGACGCCACGGCTGCCATGGAAGAGTTGACGCACCTCGACGAGGCCGCCCCCGAGTGGTTCCGGCATCAAGCATCGGCGGCTATCACGTTCGAAGAGATCACGAAAAAGCGCCGGACTCTCACAACGGACATGCGTGAGGTGGGTTCTCACCTGGGCATTTTCACGTAACTACACAGCGCCTGTTTACTTCTGACGGCACGCCACCGAAAGTGCACCGCTACATGCCTGGCCTCCCTCCGTGACCGCCCGTAACTTCGCAGTCATGCCGAGCAACCAGCAAACCAGGCTGCGAATCCGTGCGGTTGAATCGTTGGCGTCACGCGGCGCTGACGCGCCAGAAGGACGCGGCGCTGTCCTGCACGGCGGCGTTCGCCTCGTTCTCGAGCGAGGGCAGTGTGCGTTCGAAGGGCGGGGCGTAGGAGGACCCCTTCACCACGGGCTGGTCGGCCTCGGAGGCAGGGCACTTCCCCTGTCGACTTCGCGGGGGTCCGTGCGCGGGGGCTGGCTGCTAAAGGAGCGTCCCGTTGGCACGGGCCCGGGCCCGTGCCGTACGGCACGGGCCCGTCGGAACGCACGGGGCGATCGAGTGGTGGCCCAGGCCAGTGGAATCGACTGGCCCGTGGGTGATGACCCGCAGAGTGATTCCCGAAAGCGACATGTCGTGGGGTTCCAGGCGATCCAGTCGGTCGGTGGGGTGGACAGGGGCGAACCACTTCCGGGAGACGTAGTGCTCGCCAGTCTGCCGGATCGTCATGAACCGGCGGGGTCAGCTGGTCCATTCCCGGTCGAGGATGGCGTGGACGACGGAATCGCGCCAGGCTCCGTCTTTGTGGATGTGCTCGCGGATGCGCCCCTCTTCGAGCATGCCAGCACTGTTCAAGGTGCGGGCGGAGGTGTGGTTGAGGGGCGAGCGGGCTCCCCAGACGCGGTGGAGACCGAGGTCCTCGAAGGCCAGGGCGAGCAGCAGCCGGACGGTCTCGGTGCCGTATCCCGTGCCCCAGGCGGAGGGGTTGAGGGCGAAGCCGATGGTGGCGGCCCGCTGCTGGTGGGGGTCGTGGGCGAGGCGGGTGTATCCGATCAGGCGGTCGTTCTCGCGGCTGGTGACGGCCAGCGCGTACTCGGTGCGGGGCTCTGCGGTGGCCGAGGTGATGGAACCTGTGACGATGGCTGTGACCTGTTGCCTGGTGCGTGGCGTGAACGAGAGGTGCTCGGTGGCCTGCGGGTTCGCGTAGATGGCGAGGACGTCGTCGGTGTCGTCGGCGCGCAGTTCGCGCAGGGCAAGGCGCTCGCTGGTGCGGCTGACCGGGTACATGGGCGGGAACTCTACCGGCGGTCAGCGGGTGAGTGCGGGCCGGGAGGGGGCGGTGGAGCTGTATGCCTCGATCTCCTGGCGCAGTTCGCGGGCGCTGCGTGCGTCGCGGGCCGGGCTGTGGACGAGGGCGGTGGCGATGCGGCCGGCGGAGACGACGATGCCGAGGTTGCGGCGGGTGGGTTCGAGGTCGAGGACGGGGCGTACGGCTTCGGCGGCGCCTTCGAGCTGGTCGTGGTTGAGGCGGGTCAGGGCGAGGTTGCACTGGGCTCCGGCCTGGTCGCCGAAGGCCCAGTGCGCCAGGTCGGCGTCGGCGAAGGCGTCGGCGGCCTGTTCGGCAAGAGCGACGACTTCGGTGCCCCGGTGGTTGAGCAGGACGCGGGTCTCGACTTCGTAGTAGAGCTGTTTGGCTTCGGGGAAGGTGAGGAGTCCGCCGAGGCGGTCGAGGTCGTCGGGCTGGACGTGCCGGCGCAGGTCGGTGGCGCGGGTGAGGGCGGCGGTCGCGGATGGCTCGTCGCCCAGGAGGGCAGCTGCGCGGGCTTCGAGCGCGGCGAGCCAGACGCCGACCGTGCCGCGGGAGTTCGTGCAGTGTTCGGCCCCCTGGCGGGCGTAGTGCAGGGCCTGGCCCGCCTGGTTCGACCAGTAGGAGATCAGGGATTTCAGGCCCAGGGTGAGACCGACGAGTCCGGTGTGCTCGGCCCACTGGGCGGCGACTCCGGCGGCGCGGGCCTGGATCATGGCCTGCCTGGGTTCACCCATGTCGTTGGAGCCCTTGGCCATGTGGAAGGAGAGGATGGTGGCCAGGACCCCGAGGTCGCGGCCCTGGGAGGGCTGGATCCGGCCGCCGTCGAGCAGGCGGAACACCTGGTCCTGGGTGGCTGCCATCTCCTCCCAGATGACGGACAGGGGGACGCGGGGGTAGTCCTCGACTATCGCCGCGACCTTGTCCGTGACGATGGCGAGGGTCTCGGGGCCGATCCTGCCGTGCTCGGCTCCCATGGCGAAGTCTGCTGCGCGTTGTGCGGCCATCGCTGCCGTCCTTCTCATCTCGTCCAGGACCGCGCCCGTCGTGGCGCGGCCGTCCTCGGCGGCCCTCTCGCGTTCGTGCGCGAGGACGGAGTCCGCCGGGCTCCAGAGGGCTTCGACGCTGTATCCGAGCCAGTGCCTGAGCACTCGTCGTGCGTCCCGCTGTGGCTGGCGGCGTCCGTAGTACCAGCCTTCGAACGTCGTCAGGGCCGGGTCCAGGCCCCGCAGCGACGGGTCGTCCTCGATCTCCGCCAGCTCGTGTGCGGCTCTGCGGAAGGCGGGGAGGAACGCCCGGTGATCGCCGAGTTCTCGATGGTCGAGCAGGTGGCGAAAGAGGGTCTTCATCCGGCTTCCTCCTGTCCGTCTCCCTTTCGTCGTCGTGACGGCAGGGCCTCTCGCCGGTCAATGTTCCCTCTCCGCAGACGGGTTAGAGCATCTGGTCGAACTCCGGGGGCGTTCCGGGGGAAGACCGGGAAGGTGCGTCATCCTCGCGCGCTGTTCCGAGGGCGGAATGAGGGTGGCCTTGACGCCCCGGTGGTTGCGACGCTTCTCGTCTTCCGTACGGAGCGTGCCCGACCCCCCTCGGGACGTGACCATGCAGGCCGTGGTGGCACCGTCGTCCCGGCAACCGGCGTGGCAGTCCCCCGCTCTCTCCAGACCGGCCCCAAGGAAGTGATGTGGATGACCACCGCCGCCTGGCCTCCTCGTTCCAGTGATCCTGCCGCGCTGCTGGCGGCCTACACCGAGGTACTCGAGTGGCCGCTGGTGACGGTCGCGGGCGGGGCCGGAGGCCGGGTGTCGGCCGCGGAGGCGCTGCGGCGGCTGGCGGCGGATCCGGACACGGTGATCGGGACCCGGTGCGCGGCTGCGGGGGTCGATGCGGTCGTCCTGCCGCTGGAGGAAGGCCGCAAGGCCCTGGTGGTCCTGGAGGCGCATTCGTCTCTGCAGCCGGACACGGCGCCGGTCCCCGCTATCCGTACCGGGGACGGCGTGATGCTGCTGGTGCGCGCGGGGACGGGCGGGATGCTGGCCGGCCTGGAGAACATCCGGACCGTCACCGAAACGCAGTTGTTCCCGCTGCCGCCCACGGCGGGCGTGGTGTGGGACAGCCCCCCGTGGCAGCCGCTGCGCCGGATGCCAGCCCCGTTCCCGTCCGGGGAAGATCTCCTGCCCGCTCTGAAAAGGGCTCTGTCCCCGTGGGTTGCGCCCTGGCCCGCCGCGGCCCCTGTTTCCTGCTCGTCGAAGGAGATGCTGTGACCGTTGTCTGCCCGGCGGGGCCGGGCGCTGCGGACGTGTTGCGGCGGGGGGAGTCCGGCCGGGTGTCGGTCGAGGCGCCGCAGACCGCTGCCGTCGCTTATGGCGCCGCGTCGGCGCACTGGCTGGGCGATGCGGCGCTGCTGACGGGCGCGGTGGCACTGCGGCTTGATGGCCTGTCCGAGGGCGGGGAGTTGCTGGCGGTCCCGTCGGGGCCGGGACGGCTGGGCGGGAGTCTGCCGGTCCTGGCCGCGTTCGCCGCCGAGGTGGTGGAGGTCCTGGCCGTTCTGCCGGGCTTCGACGGTGTGCGGCTGGAGGCTGACGGCCAGGGTGGGCTGCTGGTGGTGTGGGGTGCGGTATGTCCTGCTCGGATCAGTGTCCTGGGCCGTCGTCTGTTCTACGGCGCAGGCGGGGCGGGGCGGCTGGGGGTGCGGGACGCGGTGGTTGTGGATGCTCTCGCGCACGGCACGCCGGTCGCCGCTCTGATCACCTGCCGTCTCGTCTCGTGCGAGCGGGAGGTGTTCGAGCGGATGGCTGTGGTGGGCGAGGTGCTCACCGGGTGGCGGGGGATGGCGTGGACGGCGGTCGTGCACGAGGCGGTGTGCCGCGGTGTGGTTCCGGCCGTACGGTCGCAGCCGGTCGGTCTGAGTCCGCAGGGTATGGGCCTGCTGGAGGCGTGGGCGGCCGGGGCGCCGTGGGAGCGGGTCGCGGACCTGCTCGCGACCGCGCCGGGTGGGCTGGGGGATGTGGAACTGGCGGTGTGCCGGCAGCTGGGTGCCCGCTCCGCGGTGCACGCCGTCCTGAGAGGTCATGAGAGCGGCCTGCTGTCCACGCGCGGCGTGGCGATGGCGGGTGTCGTGGGCCGGGGGCCGTGAGGCCGCCCGGTTGGTGAAGACGGCCGTCCCGGGGTGAGCTGCCCTGGTCCCGGCGACTCCCCCCCGTGGTCACGGGTCCGGGGGCGCCACCCCGGGACGGTCCGGCCGGCCTCCCCGCCCCGGCAAGCCGGGCAGCGGGGGCGAGTTGGCCGAAGGTCCCGGCTTCGCTGGATCACAGTCAGGTCCAGTGGCCGGGGTGATGGCGGCGGGGCGGTCGGGCCCCGCGCCGGTCCCGGCTGCCGCAGTTGGCCTCAGATCCCTGCGGCAGCCGGTCCCTTCCCACCCCTCTTTTTCAAACTCTTATGCCGGTATCAAGCGTTTTGAGGAGCCATGATCTCGTCTCGTCGAACGGCCCGGCGCCGCTCTGTCCATGTCGGGATAGGCGGCGGCAGCATCCCGCCGGACACCCACGCACCGGGGCCCCGGCTGCTGGGGGGCAACCTCGGCTCGGTGCTGGCCGGTGTGGCTGTGCCCGCCGGCGCGTGGGCCGCGGATGCCTCGGGGGTGTTGGTGTGGCCGTGGCCGTGGGCGGCGGCGGGTGCGGCTGCCCTGTGTGCCGGGCTCGCCGTGGTGGGCGCCCGCCGCGACCGCGCAGCGGAATCGGCCCGGCAGGCCGCGCAGGCCGAACTCGGCACGCTGAGGGAGATGGCCGGGGAGCACACCAGGCTCACGGTCCGGGCCGGGGAGCTGGAAGCCTCGCTGGCGAACACGCGGGCCTGGATGGACCAGTACAGTGCCACGCTCGACCGGGGCCGGGCGGAGATGCACGCCAGGGCCGGTGTCGAGGCACCGGCCGTCCAGGGGGACGACGGTCAGGACCCGTTCTCCGCGTTCGACGGGATCCTGACCGCCGTGCTGAGCGAGGCGGTCGCCGTGGTGGAGACGTCCCGCGCGCAGGGCGAAGCCTGGCGCGAGGCCAGGATCGTGGCCAGTGTCGCTCCGCGTCTGCACAGCCACATCACCAAGCTTCTGGCCGCGCTGGAGGACGTGGAGAACGGCATCGAGGACCCGAAGGTCCTGCGGACGCTGTTCGGGGCGGAACTCCACGCGTCGCTGGCGCGGCGCTACTGCGAGAGCCTGATGGTGCTGGGCGGTGACCGCTTCGCGCCGAGCCGGGACCCGGTACCGCTGGGCACGGTGGTGCGGCAGGGGATCGCGGAGACGAAGCACTACCGCCGGGTGGAGACCCGCTGGCCGCTCGACCAGGAGCTGTGGCTGGTGGGCTACGCAGGCCCGGCCGTGATCCACATGCTCTCCGCCCTGGTCGACAACGCGCTGGGCTTCAGCCCGCCGGACGAGCCGGTCAGCGTCCGGATCGAACGCCATTCGCGGGGGCTGCGGATCGAGGTCGAGGACCACGGCCTGTCCATGCCCGAGCATGATCTGGCGCGGGCCAACGCGCTGCTGGCCGATCCGTCGCCGGATCTGGTGCTGCCCGGGCTCACCGACGGGCGGATCGGCCTGCCGGTGGTCGCGCGGCTGGCCGCAGCGTACGAGATCACGGTGGGCCTGCGGGTCAAACCGGCGCCGGAACAGGGCATCATCGCCACCGTCGTGCTGCCGCGCCGGCTCCTGGTCACCTGGGAGCAACTGCCGCCCGCCGCCCGGCCCGAGCGCCCGCTCCCCACCCCTGCCGCCGCCCCGGTCGCGGGCCTGCCGGCCCGGGTGGCCCTGCCGGGCCGCGGCCAGACGGCCGCCGGCGCACCCACGCCGGACCCCCGCGCGGACACCTCAACGCCCCACCCGCCTGCGGCACCCGGCGATCCGGAAGACCGGCCGCTGCTGCCGCACCGTGTCCGGGGCGCCACTGCCTCCGCCGCACCGGACAGCGACGACACCGCCACGACCGACAGCCCTGCGGACGCGGACCTGCCCCACGATCCGCCCCCGCCCGGCTTCGTGAGTGCTTTCTTCAGCGCCTCCCGCCAGAGCCGGGCGACGGCTCCGCCCGCCGAGCACCCGCCCGCTCCCGCCGTCGGGCCCTCGGCCACTCCCCGATCCCCCCACATCCAGCCCAGGAGCGATCAATGACCGCCCAGAACACCAGCGCGACGAGCGAGCTTGAGGACAAGGACTGGCTCCTGGATCAGTTCGCGGACAAGATCGGGCCCCCCACCCGCGCGGCCCTCGTGTCCCGGGACGGACTGGTCCGCTCCGCCACGGCATCACTGTCCAGGGACGACCGGGACCGTGTGGCCGCTGCCTCGGCCACCGTCCTGGCCGGATGCAGGGCGCTCGCCCAGGCGTTCGGCAGCGACCCGGCGCAGGAGACCCGGCAGATCGCCATCGAACGCCCCGACTGCATGGTCTACACAATGGCGGCGGGCAAGGGCAGCCTGCTGACCGTCGTCACCGGCCTCACGGCGGACCCCGGCATGGTCGCCCACGAGATGAACTTCCTGGTGAAACAGGTCGGCCGGCACCTCGCCACCCCCGACCGCGCGGAAGGCCAGTGAGATGGCGGACACCTGGGACCAGGTCACCCCCCGCGTCCCCTACTACGCGCTCACCGGCGGACGCACCGCGCCCGATGTCACCCTGCTCCTGGAGACCCAGGTCCGCGCCCGGCCGGAGAACACCCCGGCCACACCGACCCCCGAGCAACGGCAGTTGCTGGGCCTGTGCACGGGCGCGGACCGGTCCGTCGTCGAACTCGCCGGCACGCTGCGCCTGCCCGCCCCCATCGTCAAGGTCATCGTCTCCGACCTCTTCAAGGACGGCGCACTGCGCATCACGGTCCCCCTTTCCGGCCGTTCCGGCAGCGAGGGACGCGATCCCGCCGTCCTGACCGCACTGCTCGCCCATCTCCAGCGCAGGTGGGGGGTGAACCCCAGTGCGGCCTGACGAACAGCCCGAGTGGCTCGTGAAGATCGTGGTCACCGGCGGGTTCGCCGTGGGCAAGACGACCCTGGTCGGCTCGGTCAGCGAGATCGCACCCCTGCACACGGAGGCCGGCCTGACCCAGGCGAGCGTCGGCACCGACGAGCTGACCGGTGCCGAGGGCAAGACGACCACGACCACGGCACTGGACTTCGGCCGGATCACGTTCGCCGACGCCGACCCTCCGATGACGGTGTTCCTCTTCGGCACGCCCGGACAGCCCAGGTTCAGCTCCACGTGGGCCGAGATCGCCCACGGCGCACTCGGGACGATCGTCGTGGTCGACACCTCCCGCCTGGAGATCTCCTTCCCCGGCCTGGACTTCGCCGAACAGCTCGGTATCCCCTTCGTCATCGCGGTCAACGAGTTCGAGCGCGACCCCCGCCGCTACACCGCCCGTGAGGTCCGCGCCGCCCTGGACGTGGGCGAGGGGGTGCCCGTGGTCACGTGCGACGCCCGCGACGCGCAGTCCGTCGCCACGGTCCTGGCCACCCTCCTCACCTCCCTGACCCCTCCCACGCCGCGTGGAGCACTCCTGTGAACCGACACCATCCGGCCCCCGGGCTGCTCCCCGCGCCCGCCCCGTCCTCCGCCGCCCGCGCCGCCCGCCTGCACGAACTGGGCCTGCACGAACAGCCCCGCGGCGACCTCGACGAGGCGGTCACCAAGCTGGGCAGCACTGCCGGAGCCGCGTACGCGATGGTCAACCTCCTCATGGCGGACGGCCAGTACTTCTCCGGCCTCTACCGGGCGGACCGGCCCGACCTGCCGCTCATCCCGCGCACCATGCCCCTCACCCATGGTTTCTGCCCGTCCCTGATCGCCCGCGAAGGCCGGGCCCTCGTCATCACCGACACGTGGGCCCATCCCGGCTTCCGCTCGAACCCGGTCGTGGACCTCCTCGGCGTCCGCACCTACGTCGGTGCGCCCCTCGTCGACCCGGAGTCCGGACGGACCCTGGCCACCCTCTGCTTCATCGACACCGCGCCCCGCCCCGACGCGGACGCCTACCACTACCTCGCCCTCATCAAGTCCGAATCCGACGATCTGGCGCCCTTTCTCTTCCTGCCCTCCGCCGACCGCTGACCGCTGACCTCAGAAACGGAGGGAGAGCGATGCCCGACCGACTCCCAGACCTCCACCCCAGCCCCAGCCCCGGCGCCGCCGCAGCCCGCGACAGGGCCACCGCACCCGATCCCGACCCGCACCAGAACCTGCGCGCCACGGTCCGCGCCTTCGCCCAGGCGGAGATCGCACCCCGCATACCCGACATGGAAGCCACCGGCGCCATCGAGGACGGCCTCGTGAGCGAGATGGCCAAAATGGGCTGGATCGGCATCACCGTCCCCTCCGAGCACGGCGGCATGGACGCCGGCCACACCGCGAAGACCGTCCTCACCGAGGAACTGTCCTACGTCAGCGCTGCCATGGGCGCCGCCGTCCAGGCGTCCGTCCTCGGCACCGCGATGATCGAGCACTTCGGCACCGGGGAACAGCAGCGCGAGTGGCTCCCGGCCGTCGCGGACGGATCCGTACTGCCCACGATCGCGGTGACCGAACGGGACTCCGGCGGCCACGTCCTGGGCATGACCTCCACCGGCCGCCGCCGGGGCAGGCACTGGGTGCTGAACGGCCGGAAGGTGTACGTCGGCAACTCGCACATCGGGCACGTGCACGGGGTGGTCGTCCGCACCGGCAAGGGTACGAAGGGACTGACGGCGTTCCTCGTCGAAACCGGCCGCGAGGGCGTACACCTGGCCCCGCACACCCCGCGCATCGGCCTGCGGGGCTTCTCCTTCGGGGAACTCGTCCTGGACACGGTCCGGGTCCCCGACACCCACCGCATCGGCGAGATCGGTGACGGACTCGACATCGCCTACTCCAGCTCCGTCCTGTACGGGAGGCTGAACCTGGCAGCCATCGCGCTGGGCATCCTGGCCGCCACCCGCGACCACGTCACCGCCCACGTACGCGGCAGACCGCGCATCTCCCAGGAGAGCGCGGTCCGTAACCGGGTCGGGGAGATCGACGTCCTGCTCCGCGTCTCCCGCCTCACCGTCTACCACGCCGCCCACCGGCTCGACCACGGCCTCCCCTGCGATCCGGACCTGATGGCCGCCAAGTACCAGACCGTCCGAGCAGCCCTGCGGGCCACCGCCCTCGGCATGAAGACGCTCGGCGCGGCCGGACTCCTGGCCGACCTGCCCATGGAGCGCTACCTGCGCGACGCCCAGTGCGTCGAACCCCCCGCAGGCACCAACGACATCCAGCTGCACCGGCTCGCCGAAGAAGCCCTCACCCCGGACAAACACCCGCAGTGGTCACAGCGCTTCGCCCGCCCCCGTTCCGCCCCGGCATCTGCGCCGGCCACCCGTACCTGACCTGCCCAACACCTCACACGCCGCCCCAGCGCCGCTGCTCCGGAGCCTCTGTGTCTTCCACGCCCCAGACCCTTCTGGCCACCGTGCCCGCACCGCCACCATGTCCCGATATCGGACCCGACGGCATCGTCCTGCTGCGGCTGCTCGCGTCCGCGACCAGCACCCCGGCCATCGCCGAGCATCTCGGCACCACGCAGGGCTCGGTGACCGGCCGTCTGACCAGCCTGCGCGAGGCCATGGGGGCCGGCAGCAACATCCACGCGGTGTCACTCGGCGTCCTGCACCACCTGGTCACCCGCGCCGACGTTCCGCTGCCCTCCGCCCGCCCGCCTGTCACCGAGGGGCAGCGTCCCTATCTGAACGCAGTGTTCAGTGGCGCTTCTGCCCAGGAGATCGCCCTCGATCTGGGCCGGACCCGGCGCACCGTCGAAACCACCCTTTCCCGGCTGCACGACCTCTTCGCAGCCGGCAACCGCACCCAGCTCGCCGCCGCGGCCCTGCTCACCGACCACGTCACCTGCGCCACCGCCGACGACCGCTTCCCCCCGGTGCCCCTGTCCGCACTCCCCACCCCCCGCACGGACGGCGGCCCGTCCGGGGCACCGTCCTGCACCACCGACGTGGCCTGCGCGGTCGTCGTCCGCGACCTCCACGTTCTCCTCGTCCGCCCCCTCACCGCTGTCCCGCTCTGGCGTCTGCCCGGCGGACAGGTCTCCCCCGGAGAGAAACCCGAGCACGCCGCGGCCCGCGAGGCTCACCGGGAGACCGGAGCGAGGGTGGTCTTCGGGCCCCGGCTGGGCCATCAGATCCACCCCCGCACCCATACCCGCACCACCTTCGTGGCCTGCCGATACCTGAGCTGGGCAGCCCCCACTGCTGCCGGGACGGTCGAGATGAGGTGGGTGCCGATCATCGACATCGGCACCTATCTGCCCCGCGTCCACCCCGCCGTCCGCAGCCACCTCAACCGCCACCTGGAAGCACGGCGATAGCCGCCCGGGCCGGCCCCGACCGCAGTGTTCGAGACGGCAAGGACCTGCGGCCGGGCGGATTCCAGGGGCCTGCGCACCGCACATACAGGCGTCTGCCCAGAGTTCCCGAACCCATCACAGGAGGAAACGCGTGGAAACGTTCACGGTGATCAGCTTCAATCTTGAACTCGACGGCGGCCCCGACGAGCACGGCAGGCCGTCCCAGAGGTGGCACGATGCCCACGAGGCGCTCGCAGCCCACGACCCGGCCATTCTCCTCCGGCAGGAAGCGACCCGATCCCGAGCGGACGGCCATGCCCGCCTCCACCTCGCCGAACGGGCACTGGGGGGCATGCGAGGTTTCCTCGCGCCCGCAGGAGTCGGCCAGCACCCCACCGCAATTTTCGTTCGCCCGGACGTTCTCACCGTCACCCACCAGTACGAGCTGACGGACTGGCGCACACCGCCGACCAACATCATCGCCACGCTGGACGGCGCCCCCCGCGTTCCGATCATCCTGATGTCATGGCACAACACACCGACCTCACCCCGCCAGCGGGAGAGGGAGGCCGATGACATTTCCCGGCTGGTCGGCGTCGGCCGCCACGGCGGATGGATCGGCGGCGGAGACTGCAATGAGTATCCCGCACCGGACGGGGAGACAGTCCCGCAGATCGACTGGACCACGGTGCGGGACCTGCCTCACATCCAGTACCGCACCAACCCGGGCCCTGACGGCACCTTGGAGAGCTGCACCTACCTGGACCGCAAGCTGCTGGGATGCGGACTGCACGACGTGGCCCGCTACGCCGCCCACACGCTGGGTCAGCGCGAAGCGCTGTCCCACACGGCCGGATGGGCCCCCGGCACCGAGGACCAGGGCGGCTACAGCCGCCTCGACCGCATCTACGGCGACCCGTACCTGGTGCAGGCCGTGATCAAAGTCGAGGTGCTGGACATCGACGGCTCCGACCACAAAGCCGTCAAAGCCGTCTTCCACCATGGCAGAGCCATCGACGCGCTGCACCGGAAGGTCGCCCCTCTGGCGCCGCTGAAGCTCACCGCACCCGGTCGTCCTCGCCGCGCAGGCCACGACTGCGCCATCGGCTGACGAAGAGGCGCATCCCCTGCCCGCCCCCAGCTCCGCCCGCCGGTCCCACGGCGGCAACCGAACGGACATAGGACGTCATGACTGTCTGCGCCCCGCCGCTGGAGGACTACGCCCTCCTCAGCGGCATGAACACCGCCGCGCTCATCTCCCGGGACGGGAGCGTCGACTGGTGGTGCCCGCCGCGCTTCGACGCCGACGCGGTCTTCGCCCGCCTGCTCGGCACCCCGGAACACGGCCAATGGAGCCTCGCCCCCACCACCGGACTCTCCGCCACCGGCACCCCCGCGCCCGCGTCCCGGCGCCGCTACCTGGACAACACCCTGGTCCTGGAATCCGAGTGGGACACCCCTGAGGGCACCGTGCGGATCCTGGACCTGATGCCGCCCCACACCGACGACAACAGCCCGGTCCAGCTGATACGGATCGTCGAAGGCGTCCGCGGCCGGGTCCCGATGCGCTCCGGCCTCGCCGTACGCCCCAGATACGGCAGCCGCCGCCCCCGCATCCGCACCGTCGGTGACCGGTTCACAATCCGTACCGGGACGGGCAGCCTGTGGCTGGACGCCGAGCCGCCCACCCGCCTCCACGACGCCTCGCTCCTCTCAGAGTTCACCATTGCCGCCGGGCAGCGGCTTGCGTTCGCGCTGACCTGGCAGCCGAACTTCCGGCCCGCCCCACCCATACCCGACACCGCCACCACCCTGACCCGCACCACGGCGTACTGGCGGGCCTTCTCCGAGCGGTGCTCCTACACCGGCCCCGACCGGGACACCGTCACCCGCTCCCTGATCACCATCAAGGCCCTCGCCCACGCCCCCACCGGCGCTCTCGTCGCCGCCCCGACCACCTCCCTCCCCGAGGAGATCGGCGGCAGCCGCAACTGGGACTACCGCTACCACTGGCTGCGCGACGGCGCCCTCGCCATCGCCGCACTCACCCGCCACGGCCACCTGGACGAAGCCCGAGCCTGGCGCACCTGGCTCGTGCGCACCCTCGCCGACGGGCGGCCCACGCAGATCATGTACGGGGTCGGCGGGGAGCGGGACCTGCCGGAGCGGGAACTCGGCCACCTGCCCGGCTACGAGAATTCCGCGCCCGTCCGGATCGGGAACGCCGCCGCCGGGCAGCTCCAGCTCGACGTCTACGGCGAGGTCATCGACGCCCTGCACACCGCCCGGCTCCACGGACTGGAGCCGGACCCGCAGGCCGACGCCCTCCAGATCGCACTGGTACACGAACTCGCCGAACAGTGGCAGGAACCGGACGAGGGCATCTGGGAAGTCCGCGGCCCACGCCGCCACTTCGTCCACTCCAAGGTGATGGCCTGGCTCGCACTGGACCGCACCGTCCGGCTGATCGAGTCCGGCCGGGCCGCCGGCCCGCTGGAACACTGGCGCGCACTGCGCGACGAAATCCACCAAGAGGTGTGCGAGAAGGGCTACGACCCGGTGCGCAACACCTTCACCCAGTCCTACGGCTCGGCCGACCTTGACGCCGCCCTCCTCCTCATCCCCATCGTGGGGTTCCTGCCTCCCGGTGACCCGCGGGTCACCGGCACCATCGACGCCGTCCAGCGCGAACTCACCACCGCAGACGGGTTCCTCCTGCGCTACACCACCCCGGGCAGCGACCCGGGCGTGGACGGGCTCCCCGGACACGAAGGCGCCTTCCTCGCCTGCACGGCCTGGCTCGTGGAAGCCCTCACCATGACCGGACGGGCCTACGAGGCCCGCGTACTCTTCGCCAGGCTTCTCGCCCTGCGCAGCGACCTCGGCCTCTTCGCCGAGGAATGGGACCCGGTCCGCAAACGCCACGTCGGCAACTACCCACAGGGCTTCACGAGCTGGGCACTGTGCGACGCGGCATGGCGACTGGGCACCGCCTCCCGTGCGCGGATCCCCGCCCAGCGCCCCACGATCGACGAACCCGCCCACATTCCGGCAGCGCTCCCCGCCACCAACGGCGCCCGGAACTCCGGGGCCACCGTGCTCCCGGCGGTGACCGCGTGACCCGGCAGACTGTCACCGAGATGCCCATGAAGGCCATCGGACCCACGCTGGGTACGGGTGGCCTCTGGTCTCCTCCCGCTCCTGTGGCCGCCGTTCTCCTGGGCATGTGGCTGCGTCACCGCCGGCTCGGCGCGGGCCTGTCCACGGGCGCGGTCGCCGATGTTCTCGACCGCACCACGGGCGAGGTGCACCTGCTGGAATCCGGGCTCGCAGCCCCGACAGTGCCGCAGGCCCTGGCGGCCGGGGCCGCGGTGGGCATCGACAGCGAAGCCGAACGGGAAGCCGTCACCCAGCTCACGGTCAACAGGGACCCGGTGTTCAGGGACCTGTTCCCCGGTGCGGCAGAACGGCTCACCGCGGCCGAACAGGCGGCGGGACAAATGACGGCGGTCGCCCTGGGACCCCTGTGGCCCGCCCAATGGGACTGGGACCCGCCCGTGCCCGTGCCCTCGCGGGCTGGCCCCCGGCCGTGGCCCCGCGCGCTGACCACGCTCGTCCTCCAGGACCAGCTCCTGTACAGGCGGTCCGGCTGCCCGCAGCACACGGCGCGGCGGCTCACCGCACTCGCCCACCGCACCGAGACCGGTCTCGACCTGCGGATCGTCTCGTTCCGCTCACCCCAGCTGACCGCACTGGCCAACCTACTCGGCGCGCTGTGCAGCCGCTTCAACCTGCCCAGCGGGCGCACCTTGTGCGTGAGCGAGGGCTACGAGCCGTCCTACCGCGCCGATCCGGCCGCCGAGGCCGCCATCGACACACTCCTCGCTGCAGCTGTGAGCGGGCCGGATGCCGCCGCCGCGCTACGCACGGCCGCACAGCAGCACGCCGCCGACCGGTGCGAGACGGCTCACAACACCAGGTCCGAGGCGGACTGCGGATGCCCGGCTTCGCCAGCCGCACGGCAGGCACCAGGTCGTGAGGCGGTCGTCGCGGTGGTCCGCCACGGACACGACATCCTGCTGGTGCCCGACCCGTCCGGCGAACTGCGCCCGCCGTCGACCGTGACCAGACTTCTGGAGAGCCCCTCGACGGCCGCGCTCCGTGCGGTGTGGGACCAGGTGCCGTGCGCCCCCGTCGTGACCGCTCATCTCAGCTCCCCGGCACCGGGCGGGGCCCGGTACGTCCTGTGCGCACTGCCCGGCCCGAGACCGGAACCGCAGCCCCCCACCCGGTGGGCTCCCGCCGACAGCGTCCCGCGTCTGCCGCCCCTCCCGGCTTCCGCGACCGCCGACGACGCGGACCGCGCTCCACGCCAGGGCCGGCCAACCCAACCGAAGCCCGAACCGAGAACTCCCCAGGAGCAGATAGCCCAGGACACAACGCGACCTTCCTGATGAAGGAGGCCGATCCCGCCCTGCCCTCATCGGAACAGGCACACAACCTGGAGCAGACACTCCGCAGGCGCATGGGCGAAAGGGACGCCACGAACTGGGACCTGGAACGAGCGGTCATCGCCCACCAGTACGCCCACGCCCGCACGTTGCCGCCTCATCCGGTGCTCGCCGCAGCGAACCTCGTGGCGCTCACGGCCAGCCTCACCAGGACGCCGCAGCCGCGATGCGGCTGTCCGCACAGGCTTGCGACCGGCCTGCACGGTCGCGCTCACCGGCACCCGCCCACACCCCCAGAAGGCACCCTGCCCCGCCCGCACCCGGTCCTCCGGCCCCGACAGCGCGACCGGCACCCCACCGGTCAGCCAGCAGGCGAGCGCGCCGGGGGCACCACGGCTGCCCGAACCGACAGCACCTGTAGCCGACTTCAGCAGGAGTGAGCAAGATAGTGACCACCGACGAGCTGGTCGTGGCGTCGTGGAACGTGAAGGATAACGGCCGGGGCACCTCGACAGGAGCGAGGAAGGCGTCCAGCATCCTCGCCGACTTCAAGCCGCACATCGTGCTCCGGCAGGAGCTGACCGACGCAGCGAGAAACGGCGGCCGGGCACTGTACGCGGAAGCCGAGGAAATCGGCGGCCTGAGCGCGTTCATGGCGGAAACGAAGAAGGACCGGAGCAGCCACCCGCCGGGGATCATGTTCGACCCCCACCTCTTCACCACGGTGGCCCGCGCCGACCAGGACATGCCCTGGAAACCGATCTGCGGGGTCCAGGTCCGCCTGAAGGGATGCCCCAAGCCCATCACCCTCGCATCCGCCCACCTGACCCACTACAGCCACCCGCTACGCGACCTGGAGGCGGCCCGCCTGACCGTGTTCGCCGAGCGGGACCGTGCCGTGCTGATCGGTCTCGACGCGAACTCCTACCCCCACCGCGCCACCGACGAGACCACCGACCCCATCGACTGGGACGACGGCGTCGAAGACGCCACCCACATCCAGCACCGCACGGTCGAAATCGACGGCCGGCGTGTCCCACACACCACTCCCAGCCGGATTCTCACCGGCGGTACGAAGCCCGTGTTCACCGATCTCGGCCACCACGCGGCCACAAGGCTGGGACAGCCGGGAGCCCTCGCGTTCACCGCGAGTCTGACCCGCAAGGACCAGGGCCCGCCGCAGCGGATCGACTGGATCTTAGGCACGCACGACTGGGCGGACGCCCTGCTCGGCGTCGAGGTCGTCAACACCGGACTGGAGGCCCTGAGCGATCACGGCCTGGTTATCGCCCGCTTCGACCTGAAGGCCGTGCAAAAGATGCTCACCCCCACCGGATGACCCCACCCCAGCCAGACGGGGACCCACACCTCGCCCGCCCGCACATCTCAGGACTCATTCACTCAACCCCCATTCACCCGACAGGAAAGCCCTCCCGTGTCCCCCACCTCCCGCACTCCCCGCAGAAAACGCCTTGCCTGCTGTTCGTTCCTGCTGTTCAGCAGCCTGATACCACTGCTGCTCGGCACCCAGCTGGGGGCGTGGCAGTCCGGCCGCAGCACGGAGGCATCCGCACTCCGCTAACCCGTCCCTGTGTCCCTCATCCCGCTGTCCGAAAGATCCCATGCACCTGTCACCACACCGCTTGTCCCCGACCCGGCTGGTCGCTGACGCCTTCGCCCTGCTGGCGCTGGCGAGCGTGCCGACCCTCTTTACGGCCGTGCTCGGCACCGGCATTGATTTCGGCGGCGTCCAGTGGCCGCACGCCGTATTCCGCGCCTACGTCCTCACCTCGTTCGCCATCATCGTCCTTCAGCTGACATGGCTTGCCTGGCTGGTGAGCCGCAGGATCACCACCAGCGCCACCAGCGGCAGGACCCGAGCGCTGCTCCTGACCGCCTTATGCGCCGAGGGCACGCTTGCCCTCAGCGTCTACACGGTGGTGCCAGGGGGCTCCACTGCCGGGCTGCTGATCAGCAGCGTCCTGCTCGGCTGGCTGGCCTACGAAGTCTGCCGCCATCACGGCATCCCTCTCTCCGCCCCCTCCGGTGAGAAGGACCGCGCGACACGCTGGCGCACCGCCTACAAGCAGACCGAGCGGGTCTACCTGTGCATCCTGTACGGCGCAGGGGCCACCCAGGGGGCCGTCTGGCTGCTGAGCTGGCTCGGCCCCGATTGGCTGCCCGTGATGCGCACCAGCCAGATAGAGGCCCTCCGTGCCTCCGGCCGCTTGGAGCTGATCCTCGCTCTGCCGTGGACGATCGTCGTGGAAGGCGTGGTGATCGGCACCGTCGGCATCCTCCTGCACACCGCAGGCCGGCCGCCCTGGCAGATCTACACGGTCATCGCCGTACCCGAGATCCTCTTCCACAGCTACTTCGGGCTCCCGGCCATCATGATGATGGTGTACGCGGTGCTGTGCGCCCAGTTCTACATACGCCACCACCGCATCGGTCCCCTCCTCATGGGACACCTGATCGTCGACTTGATCGCCATCTCTCTCGCGGGCGAGTCCTGGGCCGTACGGCTCGTGGCCGGGGCCGGTCTCGGGGCCGCCTTTTTCGCAGCCGACCGCTGGCACGGCCACCCCAAGCGTCAACTCCGCGCGCCAGTCACGGGCGTCCGGTCCCGCACCACCGAAAGAACACCGTAAGAACTCACGTGCCTGCGACGGCCGGTCCTCTGATCTCCCACGCGGAGAGCCCTGCAGCAGCCTCCACCCAGCCCGGTCGGTGGGGTGGAGGCATGCCTGGCCACTGCGGATGTGAAGTGGAGCTGGAAGCGGGGATGGGCCAGCAGCAACTTCTTGATCGCCTCAGCTTTGTGGGTGGCGTACTTGTCGCAGATCAGGTGGATGTCCAGCCCGGCCGGGACCTTGACACTTCCCAGCGCCCCCGGCCAGATCTGCCGCTGCACTCGTGCCTGGGCCTCGACTTCTTCGAGCAGCGGCACCACAGCGGCGCGAACGCGCCACCGCCCTCACTGCTGTCAGCCCGGCCGCATTCAACCGTGTCTGGAGCGACCCCGGCCTTGCACCCACCTACGTCGAACTCCGCCGCCCCGAACGCTGGATCAACCGTCTCCAGGACCGCCACACAGCACCGAAGCCTCCGTCTGCGTCCACCGGAGCCCAGACAAACCACCGAGCCTCCCTCTCCCCCGGCCGTCCGTAGCAGCCCGGGCTACCCCACACCCTGCACACCTAAGGCGCCCGCGCTGCGGGCCACCGCCCGTCTAGGCCCCGCACGGCGGGCGCCGACGGTGGGCGGCGGCCTGCCAGACATTCGGGACTCGCATCCCCTGTCCCCCGTCGGGTGGCCGATGCCAACTGGTTCTCCTGGAGGGGGATCAGGTGGCGCGGGCGAGGTGAAGGAGTTCGGTCACGCCGTTGGTGCTCCGGAAGGGCTGGAAGCGGGGCATGAGGTCCTGGGCCAACTGCTCGCAGCGTGGGGCGCCGATCCTGCGGGCGACGAGAAGGGATTCCCTGGTGGCGGCGGCTGCGCGTTCCGGCTCGCCGCGTTCGAGGTCGGAGGCGGCTTGGTAGGTGAGGAATACGGCCCTTGTCTTCGCTCTGGTCTGGGGCAGAAGGTTCTGTCCTTCTTCGATGAGCTGGTGTGCGCGGTCTGTGTCGCCGAGTTGAAGGAGGGCTTGGCCGGTGTCGACCGCGAGGTCGGCTTCGCTGAGCCAGGTGCAGAATGCGGGCCGGGGCTGGGACACCGCCGTGTTGAGGAGGTGTTCTGCGGCGTTGAGTGCCCGGTGGGTCTCCCGTTTTTCTCCCTGGGCCGCGAGCGCGCGGGCGTAGCGGAGGTTGAGCAGGGCGCGGGCGGCGGGGTGTTCGGCGCGGTTGAGTGCGTGGCGCAGGAGGGCTGCGGCGGTGGTGTGGTCGTGGCGCCAGGCTGCCTGGTAGGCGAGGTCTCCGAGTGCGTTGGCTCCGAGGTCGCGGTCGCCGAGGGCGTGGGCGCTGTGGAGGCCGGCGACCCAGTAGATGGCGGCGTCGTGGTGGTGGCCGTGGTCGAACCGGTGCCAGCCCGCTGTCTGTGCCAGGGATCCGGCCAGGCGGTGGAGGCGGGCTCCGAGGTCTTGGGGGTAGCGGCCGTGGGTGATCAGGTCGGTCACTGTTCTGAGGTGGGCGTCGAGGAGCGCGTCTGTGTGCTGGCGCTGTTCGGTGACCAGGGAGGTGAGGCGTCGGGCGCCGTCTTCCAGGAGGGCGACGACGTCGTCTCCGACAGGTTTCCCGTCCCGGGCTTTGGCGATCAGCGCGGCGCCGGGGGCGGCGTGGGCCCATTCGGCGGCGAGCGCGAGGGTGGCGGCTACCGGGACGGTGGCAAGGAAGCGGCGTCGGTCCACGGTTCTCAGAGCCTCTCGCAGAGCGGGGACAGTACTTGCGGCGCCGAGGGGGACCACTGCCGCGGGGAGCCAGTCCGGCCACTCCTTCGCGGAGACCACGCCGGAGGGGATGCCCAGGACATCGGCGATGTACTGCTGGGTTTCGGCGTCGGGTGTGACGCCGTCGGTTTCCCATTTCCGCACGCGCTGTTTGTCCGTGCCCGAGCGCAGGCCCCGGCGCGCTGCGGCGGCGCGGATTCCGGCTGCGAGGTCGACCTGGGTCAGGCCCTGGGCCTTGCGGGCGAGAGCCAGCGGGTGACGGGGGGTCTCCACACGGTCATCTTCGCACCGCCTCCGGGCCCGCGTGGCGGTTCGGCCGAGCGGGACTACCGGCGGGACTACCGGCAACTCGTGGACGCAGCAGTCGAGTTGAACGCACACTCGATTTCCGTGAGCGGCCAGGGGGTCACCCGGCAGGCCGCTGGAGCGATGACCTGCCCGTACGTCCGGGCCGGAGCCGAGACACCGGCCCGGCGGCCCTCTGTGCGCAGCGAAGTCTTTGGTGTGCGGGCCACCGGCGTCACCCGACACAGCGAAGGAGACCTGGATGGCCCCGACAACCGGCCCGCAGGCCCTGCTCATCGCCGTCGGCCCTCATCGTTCCACCTCACTTTCCCGAGGATCCGTGGAGGACGCAGAGAGGAGTCCGTAGTGGACGCGGAGCGAAGTAGTTCAGCCGTGGTGTGGCTGGTCTGCCCGGCCAGTTCGCCGGGCCGGTTCGGCGCGGCACGGCGTTCGGGCGCCGATGTGGCGTTGCTGGACCTGGAGGACTCGGTTCCCGCCGCGCGTAAGGACGCCGCGCGTGGGGCAGTGGCCGACTGGCTCGCCCAGCCCTCGCAGGACAAGACCCGCCGGTGTGAGGGGGTGCGGGTGAACGGCTTGGGAACGTCGGCGGGGTTGAAGGATCTCGTGGCTCTGGCCGAGCGCGGGCTGCGGCCAGCAGTGGTGCTGGTCCCGAAGGCGGAGTCCGCACGGGATATCGAGATCGTCGCGGAGGTCACCGGTCTTGCCGAGGGCGGTGAGCGACGGGTGTGGGCGCTGATCGAGACGCCTCGCGGCGTCAGGAATCTGGACGCGATCCTCGCCTCTCCGGTGCTGGCGGGGGTGGCGTTCGGTGCCGCCGACTACGCCGCCGCCAGCGGCATCGCCCTGAGCCCGCGGGCGCTGTGGCATCCGCGGGCCGCGGTGACGGCCGGGGCATCGGCTGCGGGCCTGCCCGCGCTGGACTCCCCCGGCTTCGACCTGTCAGGCGGCGAGGAGTTGCGGCGCGAGGCACAGGAGGCCGCAGAACTCGGGTTCGCCGGCAAGGTCGCCGTCCACCCCCGGCAGATTCCCGTGATCCGGGAGGCGTTCCGCCCTTCCACCGAGGCGCTCGCGCACGCCCGGGACGTCGTGGCCGCAGCCGACGCCGCCGACGGGGAGATCACTGCCGTGGGCGGGCTGATGGTCGGGCCGCCGCTGGTGAGCGCGGCCCGCGCTCTGGCCCGGCGCGCGGCGTCCTATCCGTCGACCACTTGAGGAGAGTCGTGAACACGCTGATACCGCAGGGCTATCGCCAGGTCGGATCCGGGCGGTTTCGTGAGCTGGTGGGCCGGGGTCTGGCCGAGTTCACGGCGGGCGAGGTGATCGAGCACCGGCCGGCGCGGACGCTGACCGAGTCGGAGCATGTGCTGCTGCTGGCGCTCATGGGGAACCCGGCCCCCGTCCACTCGGACGTCACGTTCTGCGAGCGGACGGGCCGGGAGCGGGTGCTGGTGTGCGGGCTGGTGACGCTGACCGTGGTGCTGGGTATGACCGTGCGCTCCACGAGCGGTCTGACCAGCAGCAATCTCGCCCTGGACGAGGTGCGGTTCGAGCACCCGGTCCATGTCGGGGACACCCTGCGCGCGCAGAGCACCGTCGTCTCGGCCCGCCGCTCGGTGAGCCGTCCCGAGCACGGGGTGGTGACGTGCCGGATCGAGGGGTTCAACCAGGACGGCCGGCGGGTGCTCTCGTGCACCCGCGTCTTCTTCGTGCCCGCCGACGCCGACGCCGTCCGCGACCACACCGGCTACTGACCCGCTGAAGGAGCAGAATCCGATGGACGAGGTGAGGATCGTCGAGGCCGACGACGAGCTGTGGGGCCGATACGCCGTGCTGGCCGAGCGCGCCTACGGGCACCCGGTGCAGGACATCGCCCTCCTGGGTCCCCATGCGGACCGGCGGGTCGCTCTGCGCGGCGGCCAGGTGATCGCCGGCGGAATGGGTCTGCTGGTCCCGCAGTACTTCGGGGGCCGTCCGGTACCGGCGGTGAGCATGGCCTGCGGGTGCGTCGCCCCGGAGGAACGCGGCCGGCGCCTCGCCGCCCGGCTGGCCGCCGAGCGGCTGCGTGCGGTGCGCGAGCGGGGCGCGGTCGTGGCGAGCCTGTGGACCGCGTCCACCGGGTACGCCGCCCGCCTGGGCTGGGCCGCTCCGGCCCGGGTGTTCTCCTACACCGTGCCGACGGGCGCCCTCGCCGGCGCTTTCACCGGCGCGGGATTCGAGATCGCCCACGCGCCGAGCGCCGACGGGGTGCGGGACGAGTGGGCCGCGCGGTGGAACGGGCCGTGGCAGCGGCCCGCCTGGTGGGACGGCTGGCAGACCAGCCGGCACCCCGGCCTGGCCACCTACACCCTCGCCCGCCCCGGCCAGGCGGCACGGGCCGTGGTGTCCGTGACCGCCGGTCGCGGCCCGGGCGGGGAGCGGCAGCTGGTGGTGCAGGACATGTGGGCGGATGATCCGGCCGCGGCGGGCGCGGCGTTCGCGTTCCTGGGCCGTCATCACAGCCGCATCCCCACGGTCACCCTCGCGCGCACCGGGCTTCCCCCGGCACCGTTCCTCGACCGGCTCTCCCACGCCGCTGCGGTGACCGCACGGACCTGGCATCCGTGGATGCTGCGGATCCTGGACCTGAAGCGGGCCGTGCTGCTGCGGGGCTGGCCCGAGCACGTGGAGCTGGAGCTGCCCGTCGAGGTCGTCACCGAGCCGGGGGACGGCACCGACCGGTACACCCTGCGTGTCAGCTCCGGAACAGGCGTTCTGGAACCCACGATCCGCGAGGGACTCGTCACCCTGAGCCGGGGCCAGTTCGCCGTCTGGTACGCGGGCGGATACCGCAGCACGGCCGCGGCCCTCCTCGACGGCATCCGCGGCCACCCCGCGGCGGTGGCCCGGCTCCTGGCGGCGACCGGCGAGCGCGAACCGTGGCTGGCCGACTACTTCTGAGGCGCCGCGCCCGGCGGCATGGGTACATTCGATGGCATCGCCGCACCCACACGACCCTGACGACGGAGACGACGTTCCTGATGGCAGAAAGCATGCCCATGCCCGATGACCTGCGGCGATGGGTCACCGGCCGACTTCCCGGCATGAAAGGTGCGGTGGATGTGTCCTGGCCCCGGGGCAACTCCCGGGTCTGGCGGATCACCGCCGGCCAGGACACGGCCTTCGTGAAGCTGTCCCCCACCCCGGGGGACTGGGAACGCGAGCAGCGCGGCTACGCGTACGCGGCCGGATTCCTCCGCGAGCACGAGGCGCCCCGGCTGCTCGCCGTGGACGAGGGGCTGCGGGCCGTCCTGACCTCGCACCTGCCGGGGAGGATCGTGCGAGGTCTGGAGCTGGCAGCGGACGAGGAGCGGCGGATCCATGAGCTGGCCGGGCGTCTGCTGGGCCGCTGGCACGGCCATTCCGCCCCGGCTGGCGTGCAGGACCGGTCGGCGCTCTGCGCTGCGGCGGCCGGGCAGGCGGCGGAGGCCGCGGCCTGTCTGGAGAACACCGTCGGCCGGCTGGAGCGGGCGGAGCTGGCCCTGGTCCAGCGGGTCGTGCGGGAACTGCCGCTGCTCGCATCCGACCTGCCCCTCGTCTTCCAGCACGGGGACTATTCCACCCGTAACTGGATGTGGAACGCGGACGCGGGCACGCACGGGCTGATCGACTTCGAGCGGGCCGCCCCCGGCGCGGCCGTCGAGGAGTTCGTGTGGATGTGCGGCGCTCTGTGGGGGACGCGGCCTGATCTGAAGGAATCCTTCCTCACCGGCTACGGGCGGCCCCTGACCGCGGCCGAGGAACTCGCCCTGCCGCTGTTCACCGCCCGCCTCGGCGTCTCCTACCTGAGCACGGGACTCACCAAGGGCAGCCGCGAACTCGTCGACCGCGGCCACTTCGTCCTCGCCCACCTCTCCCGCAACCACACCTGACCCGCCCCGCCCGGCCTTCTGCTCCGGCCCGCTGCAACCCCGGCACCACCTCGCGCACCTCCCAGAGCGCGCGACGTGCCGCCCCCTGCCCTCGCCGTGCCTCTGCACGCCCTGAGCCCACCCCTGTCCACCTGGCTTCACCGCTTATGGAGTCGTCATGCCCGAAACCAGCACCACCTCCCCCGCCGCCGGGCCCGAGCAGCAGCAGGCCCTCGCTCCGGCGGATCACGGCGACGCACCGGCGCGGGTGCGCGCACCGCTCGCCTCCGTGCTGGACCTGATGGCCAGGGCGTGCCGGGCCGCATCCGTGCCCGCCGCCGCCGTGCAGGACGTCGCGGCGCACTTCCTGGAGGGCGAGCTGCGGGGGAAGCCCTCGCACGGCGTCGCCAAGTTCTGCTTCGAGTCCCGTCTGTTCTCCCTGCGCCAGGGCCCGCCCCGCATCGTGCGGCAGCACGGTGTCCTCGCGGTCGTCGACGCGCGCCGTGAGATCGGGCCCCTCAGCGCCGCCTACGCCGTCGACGTCGCCCTGGAACGGGCGCGGCAGCAGGGGGCCGGTGTGATCGGGGTGATCAACAGCCAGCGGTACGGGATTCTCGCGCCGTTCAGCGAGCGCATCGCCGAGGCCGGATGCATCGGCATCGTCGCGAACACCTCCCGCGCCGAGGCCGTGGCGCCGGGCGGGCGGACTCCCGTCCTGGGGGTCAACCCGCTGGCTTTCGCCGTTCCCACCGGCGGTGAGCCTCTGTCGGTCGACATGTCCACGACGCTCGCGCCGATGGGGACACTGTGGGAGGCCCGGCGCAGCGGCAGCCCTCTGCCGCCGGACTGCTTCGTGGACGGCCACGGGGGGTTCACCCAGGACGCGGACGCCGCGGCGGCAGCGGTGGTGTTCGGCGGACACCGCGGGTTCGCGGTGTCTCTGCTCGTGCAGATCCTGACCGGCGCCCTCTTTCAGTTCCCGATGGGGGCCGAGGTGGACTCCACCTGGCGCACCGGCTACACCTTCCTGGCATTCGACCCGTCCATGGGCGGCCTCGCGCCCGGCGGCGAGGAGAGCACCGCCCGGCTGGTCCGGGAGCTGCGGGCCGCGGCTGCCCGGGACGGCGGGGCGTGGCGGCTGCCCGGCGAGAGCGGGCGCGAGCGGGCCCGCCGTGCCCGCGCCACCGGAGTCATAAACCTGGATGCCGCCGTCCACAGCAGGCTCGCAGCCCGCGCCAACGGCGACTTCGCCACCGACTGACGCTCCGCTCCCCCATACCTGTCCATCCGCCCGCCTGTCCCGTCCTCTTCCTCTGGAGTGCTGGTATGAAGGTGCACTGGTTCCTGCCCACGATCAGCGACGGCCGCTCCCTGGTGACGGGCCTGCACGGCACACACGGCCCCGCCGGCGTCCCCGGCCTGCGAGCGGGATGCACGGCGGACCGCCACCGGGCGCCGACGATCGGCTACCTCGCGCAGGTCGCACGGGCGGCCGAAGCGGCCGGGTTCGACGCGGTCCTCACTCCGGCCGGGACGTGGTGCGAGGACGCGTGGCTGACCTGCGCGGCCCTGGCCCGCGAAACCGAGCGGCTGAAGTTCATGGTCGCGCTGCGCCCCGACGCGCTGGCGCCGACCCTGGCCGCGCAGATGGCGGCCACCTTCCAGCGCCAGTCCGGCGGCCGTCTCCTGCTGAACGTGGTCACCGGCGGCGACAAGGACGAACAGGCCCGCTTCGGTGACCACCTCGGCAAGGCGGAGCGCTACGCACGCACCGGCGAATGGCTCACCGTGCTGCGCGGTGCGTGGAGTGGGGAACCGTTCACGTTCCGGGGCGAGCACTACGACGTGCGCGCGGCGACGGTGGCGGCCCCGCCGGACCCCGCCCCCGCGGTCTGCTTCGGGGGCTCCTCCCATGAGGCGGGGATGATCGCGGCCCGGCACGCGGACACCTACCTCACCTGGGGCGAGCCACCCGGCCAGGTCGCCCGGAAGATCGGCTGGATCCGTGACCTCGCCCACCGGGAAGGACGGACGGTGCGGTTCGGGATCCGGTTCCACACGGTGGCCCGGGACACGACGGCGCAGGCATGGGAAGCGGCCGGACAGTTGATCGCCGGTGTCGGCCGGGACCAGGTGGAGCGCGTCCAGAGCCTGCTGGCGGCGAGTGAGTCGACAGGCCAGGCCCGCATGAGCGCACTGCTCCGGCGGTTCCGGGAATCGGGCCGGGCCGAGGACCTGGAGGTCCACCCGAACGTGTGGGCCGGGGTGGGGCTGCTGCGCGGCGGCGCCGCCACGGCCCTGGTCGGCACTCACACCGAGGTCGCCGACCGCATCGCCGAGTACGCGGGTATCGGGATCGACGAGGTGATCCTGTCCGGGTTCCCGCACCTGGAGGAGGCGTACACGGTCGGCGAAGGAGTCCTGCCCGAACTCTCACGGCGGGGCCTGCTCGGCACGGACCGCCGTGACCGGCCCACCGACCCGGCCTCACCCAACACACGCTGACAGACCACTGAGGGACGAGAGAGCTGACATGACGAACTTCCTGGTGATAGGCGTCGGCCCGCACGCCCGCCGCAGCCATCTGCCGGCGCTGGCCGCCGGACAGGCGGCGGGCCTGGTCGGCACCGTGTGCGGTGTCGACCTGGTGGGGGTGGCCGACGCGATCGTGCCCTACCAGGCCGACGACGGTCCCCGCTCCCTGCCCGTCACCCTCGTCGAACGCTTCGACGCGGACTGCCGCACCCTGCCCGAGCCGGTGCGCCGCACCCTGGACACGGTGGTGGAGCAGCGGCGTATCGGCGCCGTCGTGGTCTCGACCGAGCCCTCCCACCACCTGGTCTATGTGCGGTGGGCGCTGGAGCGGGGCCTGAGCGTGCTGCTGGACAAGCCGCTGAGCGTCCAGCCCGGCGTGTCCACCGACCCGGCGCGAGCGGGCGCCGTCCTGGACGACGCCGACGCCCTCCTGAACCTGTATGCGGCTGCCCGCGAGCGGTATCCGCGTCTGATGGTGAGCGTGCAGTGCCAGCGCCGCTACCATCCGGCGTTCACGCGGATGCGGCAGCTGATCGCCGAGGTCGCGCACGCCACGAACTGCCCGGTCACCTCCATCCAGTCCTTCCACAGCGACGGGCAGTGGCGGCTGCCGGACGAACTCGCCGACCTCTCCTACCACGGCTACGACCGCGGGTACGGCAAATGCGCGCACTCCGGCTACCACTTCTTCGACCTGGTGCCCTGGCTGGTGGAGGCCGGGGAGCGGCCGGGCAAAGAACTCGACTCGGTCAGCGTCCACGCCCGCATCACCCGGCCCGCCGACACCCTCGCCCAGCTCGGCGTCGCCGACCACGAACGGCTCCTGCCCGGCTTCGCCGCCCGCAACCCCTACACCCAGCAACAACTCGAAGCCGCTACCAGCACGTTCGGGGAGGTGGACGCGTTCCTTTCACTCGCCTTCACCAGCCACGGACGCACGATGACGCTCGGCAGCATCAACCTGGTCCACAACGGGTACTCCCGGCGCGCGCACCTCACCCCCGCGGGCAGCCTCTACACCGGCAACGGCCGGGTACGCCAGGAGACTCACATCATCCAGCAAGGTCCCTTCCAGGCCCTGCACTTCCACTCCTTCCAGGCCCTCGACCACACCAGCGCGGACGGACAGGGACACGTCGAGGTGCACGTCCTGCGCAACCACCGCGTCCGGCAAGGCTGGCAGCCCTACACCCGCCTCGACCACCAAGCCCTCACCACCAGTGCCGGCAGCTCAGGCATCACGGCCCCGACACAGCCATCCGCCCGGCGCCGCGCGGTCGAGGAGTTCCTTGACTACCTCGGCGGGCGCCTCGCCCGCGACCAGATGGCGTCCGAGCTGACCACCCACCGCCGGGCCGCCACCCTGATGGCCGGCTCGTACCTGTCCATGGCCCGGCAGTGGAACGGCTCCCCGCAGCCCGCCGTCCTGGACTTCCGTACCATCCCCGCCCCGGCACCCCGCCCGGCCGGAGCCCTGCGGTGACCGCGCCCGGCCGGCAACCGCCGTCCCTGCCCGCACTCCTGGGCCCCGCCCTCGGGGAGGTCCTCGGCGGATGCCGCCGCCACACCGGGCCCCTGCGCACCGTGCGGCGGCTGACCGGGGGCAACGTCGCCCACGTCTTCCGCCTCCGCGGCACTCACGCCAGCGTGATCGTCAAGATCCGGCGCGAGCGGTTCGCCCGGATCCCGCAGCTGCGCACCGAACCCGCCCTCATCGCGGACGAACACCGGGCACTCGGCGTGTACACGAACGCAGTTCCCGGTGTCTTCCCGACGGTTCTCGCGTTCCACCGCGATGCCCACGCCCTGGTCCTCACCGACGTCTTCCCCGGCGGGCGCAACTACCAGGAGCGCCTCAGCCGGCGGCCTGCCACCGTCGCGGAGATGACCCGCCTGGGCCGAACCCTGCGCACCGTCCACCACGCCACCCGGCACATCGGTACGCAGATACGGTCCCAGGGAGACACCTGGTTCAGGGAACACACCTTCGACTTCTGTCTCCGCGCGGCCGGGCACCCCGCCCTCGACCGGGCCTGCGAGCAGATGCCGGCCCAGAGGGGACAGCAACTCGTCCTCGGCGACCTCGCCCCCAAGAACCTCGCCCTCACCGCCCTCCACACCACACTGTGCGACCTCGACAACGTCCACCGCGGCTGGCCCCTGTTCGACCTCGCCTACTTCACCGCGCACCTCCTCATCCACCACCTCAACCGCCCCCGCCGCCTGCCCGGCCTCGTGCAGGCCCTCAACGCGGGCTACCTCGGCACCACCACCCTCACATGCACGGAGCAGCATCTGGCCGCCACCGTCACCGCCGGAGTGGTCCTCTACCGGCTGGCCAACCGCCTGGTGCCCTACCCGCTGAACCAGCCTCCGCGGTCAGTCGGCCGCTACCGCGCCCGAGTCCTCGGCCTGCTGGACGCCGGCACGTTCACCACTCACGACCTCGTTCAGGCCGCCCGCACAGCAAGGACGACCGTATGACCTCCCACACCGGCCGGCCACCCAGCCGCGCCGACCAAGCGGACCTCGCCGAACTGCGCGAACACGGCTACCGCGTCCACGACATCGAATCCCTCGCCCGCGACCAGGACGCCTTCGCCGTACGACTGCCCGAAACCAGGCGCGCGCTCGCCCCCGGACTGCACCTGGAGAGCCGGAGCGTCGACCTCGGCAACGGCTCCTTCACCAACACCCACACCCTCCAAGCGGACACCCGCCTCCTGCGCACCGAGGCGGTGTCCGCACCGGAAGGATTCCACCTGCGCAATCTGATCACCACGACCACCAGCGCGGGCGCGGTGGCGGCGGTCAGCGGATCGTTCTCCTTCATCTCCGACGACCCCCGCTACCGGCCCGCAGAGCCCTGCCTCGACCTCTGCATACGGGAGGGGAAGATCGTCAGCCTGCCCACCACCGCCAAACCCGCCCTCCTCATCCGCGACGGGCAGCCCCTCATCACCACCGTGGAAGCCACCGGCACCCTCACCCTGGCCGGGCGCCCCCACCACTGGGCCGGCTCCAAGACCCCCACCGCCGCGCACAGCGACCCGCTCACCGTGTACGGGGCCGCCAACTGCCATGTCCGCTACCGCGATCACCCCCGCACCGGCTTCCTCCGCAGCGTCGCCCCGGCCACGAACACAACCCCCCTCACCCCAGACGTCACCGATCTCACCCTCGTCCCGGATCCCGGCGGACACCACCGCGTCACCACCGTCCACCCCGGGGGCGGCGCAGACCTGTTCACCGGGAACATCGTTCTGCGAACCCACCGCAACCCAGCAGCAGGCGACGCTCTGGAGAGCAGGGCTCCCGTGCAGATCACCACCATCGGCGGCCACAGCACCCGGGGATTCTCCTCCGCACTCTCACTCGGACCGAGCGCGCAGGACGCCGCAGCCGGACGCACCCGTGCCTGGGACGACGGCTACCTGGGCACCTCCCCGTTCCTCGACACACGCCGCGCCCGCACCCTCATCGGTCACCGCGAACAGGACCTGGTGCTCCTGGTCCTCGACGGCACGCGGCACGCCACCCGGTTCCTGGGCGTCACCCCCCGCGAGACCGCCCGCATCTGCGAAACCTCCGGCCTCGACCCCGCGCGGATGTATCACCTCGACGGCGGCGCCTCATCCAAGATCGCCTACCTCAGCTCGGGCATCGCCCGCGTCGCCGGAAGCATGCACTATCTCGCCTGGCCCACCATCCCCGGCGGACCGTTCCGCTGGCAGGGCCTCGACGGACGTGTCCTGCGCAGCGCCGTCGTCCTCATCCCCCGCCAGATACAGGAGTACTCGTGACGAACGTCGTGCTCGTAGTAGTGGCCCACCCGGACGACGCCGAGATCGCCATGGGAATGCGCATCCGCGACCACGCCCGGCGCGGCGCCCACGTCCGCGTGCACTGCCTGACCACCGGATCACCCGGTCCGGCCCAGCAGGCCCCCCGCCGCAAGGAGTGCCTGGCCGCCGGCGCCGTCCTCGGGATCGCCGAGTACTCCTTCTCCGAGATTCCCGACACCCGGTTCACCGACCACCGCGGCCAGATCAACACGGACCTCTTCACCGTGTTCCGCGAGACCCGACCGGACACGGTCTACACCCACTTTCCCCAGGACCAGCACCTCGACCACAGTGTGACGGCAAACGAGGTCACCGCCGTCGCCCTGCGAGAAGCCGACAACCTGCGCTATTTCCGCTCCCCCTACAGCACCGGCTTCGAACCCACAGAGATCTTCGTCGGCACCCCGGAACTCCTCGACACCAAAGCCCAGGCACTCCGCTGCTTCACCTCCCAGCAGCAACTCGACATGGACCTCTACCGCCGGACGACCCAGATCGCCCACCGCCAGCACGTCCACCACCGCATCGTCGAGCGCTTCCCGCCCGGCTGGAACTGCGCCGAACTCTTCCGCACAGAACGGAACATCGTATTCGCAGACCAGACCACGCCCGAGGTCACCGACGCAGGCCCGCCGAGCGGCAGACCATCGAGCCCGGGTGCCAGGCAATCGAACCAACGACCATCCGGACACCAGACGTGCTGACGGGTTCCACCGCCGGAATCGGCGAGCCATCCGTAATAGCCCTCTGGCTCAGCTGGCCGCCCAACGCGCCGACTTATCTGCCGGCAGACACGTAGATGATCCGGTTGTCGCGGTGTGCCAGGAGGGCCTGTTCCCACGTGTGCATGAGATACGGCGGGACGAGGCCCTCGGACTCCTCTGTAGGGCTGTGGAATCGGTAGTCGCTGAGTTCACCCTTCTGCAGAGTGATCGCCCTGAGGTCGTCGGGTCCAAGGGTGCCGCCGTCGAAGACGTACAGGATCTGTGCCCCTGTGCCCGGGTTGTTGATCCAGGCGTGGACGAGGAGTTTGCCGATGGGCGGGGCGATGCCCAGCTCTTCGCGTACCTCGCGCACGGTCGCGTCGTACGGGGTTTCGCCGCGTTCGATGTCGATGTGCCCTCCGGGCAGGTTCCAGTAGTCCTTGTAGGTCGGGTTGACGATCAGGACCTCGCCCTGGGGGTTGAAGAGGAGGGCGGCGGCGGAGGCGGTGAGTCGGTTCATGTTCGGCTCTCTAGCGGGAGGGGGCGAAGGGCTGGGGGTCCGGCGTGGCGCCGAGGTGCGGGGCGGCCCGGCGGTAGGCGTGGGCGACGCGCTGCAGCTGGGCGACCTCGGAGGGGAAGTCGTCTCCTGGTGCCGTGGTGTAGGCGGCGGGTATTCCGGGCGGGGCGCCGGCCGCTGTGAGGGCGGTCTTCAGCCAGTACGCCTCGGTGACGGCGTCGAGCTGCCGGCCCGTGTGGCCTTCTGCTTCGGCAGCCCGGCGGGCTCGGTGGAGGAGGTCTGCGGGGGCCCGGCGGCGCAGTTCGTGGGTGGCGTCGCGGATCTCGGTGACGTATCGGCCGAGCCGGATCTGCGGGGTGTCGCCGCGTGAGCAGATGTCCCGCAGCGTGTTGAGGGGGGCGGCTGTGCGGTGTCCGTCCAGGAGCGTGCTGGGCGGGCGGAGGGCGATGCCGTCGACGGCCAGGACCAGGTCGCGCCAGAGATGGTGGAGGTGGAGGACGGCGCTGATGGTGCGGATCCGGGTGGTGAGGACGCGGGTGGCGGGGGTGATGGAGCCGAGCAGCCACAGCGCGCATCCGGCGTACAGGAGGGTGTCGGTGATCTGTTCCTGGAGGGTGCCCAGTTCCGCGAGGGGTGTGTAGAGGGTGAGGGAGACGACGTACAGGGTGCGCAGTGCGGCGTAGATGACGAGGATGCCCATGCCGGTGGCCATCATGGTCAGTCCCGCGCGCAGGGTGGTGCGGTGGGCGAGGCGGGCCGCGCGGCGCCACTGGTAGGCGCAGACTGCGGCGGCAGCTCCGACGTAGGCGTTGAAGGGGCCTAGGTAGAGGGCCAGTGCGGGTTCGTCGGCGTGGCGTCCGGCGAAGTACGGGCTGTCGGCGAAGGTCTTGGTGCGGTCCAGGGCCAGGAAGAACACGGCGACGAGGCACAGCACGGTGACGAGTGAGGCGCGGGCGGCTGTCCGCTGCACCAGCGTGGTGATCCTGATGTGGCGGGCGGTGGCGTCCTCGTCGCGGTAGACGTCGGTGACGTATTTCAGCATCAGGCAGATGCCGACGATGGTCAGGATGTGCTTGAGGAGGGTGGGCAGGTCGTTGACGCCGAGCGGGTCGATGAAGGACCGGCCGGAGTCGGTGCGCAGCCACCAGGCCACGTCGAGGGCGAGGAAGGCGCCGGACAGTGAGCGTCGTCGGTGCCGACCGCGCAGCATGGCCGGGAGGCGGGCTGCGGCCTGGAACAGCAGCAGGAATGCGATCAGCGAGATGAACAGGTCAGTGACGGGCACGGGGCTTCCGGGGGGTTGGGGTGCGGGGGTTGAGCCGGGTCAGGTCCTCGTCGAGGGTCCTGAGGGTGGCGTCCTCGATGTGGTCGATGGCGTACGCTTGGTGCTGGAGCAGCCCGGCGAGCATCTCGGCACGCCGTTCGACCGGGGAGTCGTAGCGGTGCCGGGCCATGACCTGGCCCTTGCCGGCGAGGCTTTCGAGGAAGTCGGGCGGAACGCCGGGCAGGAGCGCGGCGAGTTGCGCGGCATCGGTGTCGGCCGCGTCGTCGCACCACAGGTGGGCCAGTTCGTGCAGGATGATCTGCTGGCGGTGGAAGCCGGTCGCCCCCTGCACGTAGAAGATCATGTCGATCGGTGCGGCATCCAGGCGGAGCCAGAGGCCGAACACGTCGGTGGTGGCGAGCAGCCGGTCCGGGATCGGCACGAGATCGATGTGCCGGCCGCGCTCGGATTCGATGGCGGCGATCAGGCCGTCCAGGGTGAAGGGCGTGGGCAGCGGCATCTGCGCCAGCAGCCGCTCGCACTCCCGGCGCAGGGTGCGTCCGGAGACGGTCCCGTCGGCCGGTGGCGTGCGGTCGCCGGTAGCTGGACGCCGGTCCCGGCCGCGCAACGGCAGGCGTCGCATTTCGCTCCCCTCCACAGGATTTCCCGGACGCAGTGGCGACGGCGTGACCGTTCCCCAATTGCGCCCGGTGATCATCACCGAGTGCGGCTCGACGATCTTTTCCGGTCCCGCGAAACCGGTTCAGGAAAGGAATCGCTATCGCCGCGTCGGTGACTTTAGGGCGACTTCTTGAGACCCCGAGGGCCTGCCGTGTACGACGTTGCGGCGAATGGGAACTGGCAGTTCCCATTACACTGGTCAGGTCCATTCACAGCCTGCGCACAACGATCCCTGCCGGGTGCCAACTCTGCCGAAGCGGAGCAAGAATTGACCGTGTGAGTGATATTGCGCGGCCAGTCAGAGGCACGGCGGGAATGTGATGCGGGCCACAGTTCGAGCGTTAGCTGAAAGTTATGAAGCGTGCAGCCGTGGAAGCGCCGATCATCTCCCGCATTCTGCGGCAAGCCCGCGCACGCCGCGACACTTCAGACATCCCGGGATTCACGGCGGCTTTCGGCAGCAGACCGGCACCCGGGCTCACCCAGGAGGAGGCGGCGCAGCTGGCGGGTGTGAGCCGGCGCTGGTACAGCGCGCTGGAGTCCGGCAGGACGGCTGCCTACAGCGACACGTTCCTGCACGCGGTGCGTCGCACCCTGGGCCTCAGCCGCGAGGAGTGGCAGATCGTCTACCGTCTCACGCGGGGGCACGACCCGGCCGAAGCCCCCGTCAGCCCGCTGACCGTCCTGCTGCCGGACGCGATCCGCGAACTCGTCGAACGCAGCGACAACTGCCCCGCGTACCTCAGCGACCACCGGTGGGACATCCTGGTGCACAACGCCAGAATGAGTGAGATCTTCCCCTGGATGGGATACGGCCTCAATGTGATGGAGTGGGCGCTGACCTGGCCCGAGGCCAGGACGCAGCTGATCGGCTGGGAGGAGGAGTGGGCGCTGCCCATGATCGCCCAGCTCCGGCTGCACGCCGAGCAGTACCGGGATGACGGCCGTCTGCAGGAGGTCATCGGCACGGTCCGCGCCGACCCGACCGCCCGGCGGCTGTGGGACTCCCCCGACCTGCCGAGCGTGACCCACCCGTCGTCCACCCGTCCCCGCCGCCTCTATCTGCCGCGGCAGGGCGGGAAGGAATTCAGTGTCCGCCTCGTGGCCCTGATACCGATGGACTTCCCCTCCTGCCGTCTGATGTCCATCTTCCCGGCCTAGAGAGACCTCACCCGGCAATATTTTCCAGGCAGTTGGGCACATCCCATCGCATCTGCCGTGCGAGGCTGACCGATTGAAATGCGGCCCGGTCGCCGCTGCATCCGCACTGAAGCGCGTTCTCAACCCGAATGGACTCGAAGGGGAGAACGCATCGGCCGGCATGGTGAGCGGAATTACTGCCGGGCCGTCAGTTTTTGGGCAAAGAGATGATGAAAGGCGGACGCGTACGGCGCGTCTACTCGGTGGCGGTGGGATTGTGTGAGGCCCGCGCTTCCGCCTGAGCCCTGGACACTTCCCTGTTGATGAAACTCAGCAGCTCGTCGGAGAGCCCTTCCTCCCCGCCACCCCGGGCCGCGATGGCGGCGACCCTGTTCGTCAGCTCGATGGTCTCCGCGATCACCTGCTCGACATGGGAGTCGCCGGTGCTGAAGATCAGGGGCGTGGTACCAAGGGCATCCGCGAGTGCCCGGAGCACCTCGTCGGAGGCGTCCTCCACCCGCCCGGTGCGCAGGTCCGCGACGAGGTCCGCGGTCAGAACTGCGGGGCCGCCGGCTGCGTCAGCGCGTGCGGCGATGTCAGCGTCCGAGAGGGGTGCGGGCAGACGCTCCAGGAGATAGCCGATCTTGCCCGCGAGAGTGGCCGGCAGCACGGGGGCAGAGCCCGGGACGCCGGGACCCGCGGGCTGGTCCGGTTCGGGCACCTCATGCCCGAAGGAGCGCTCCTGTGCCCTGCGCAGCGCGGACACGCTCACTCCGTACGCTGCGGCCAGCACCGCCACGAGGGCGTCGTCGAGGCGGCGGACACCGCGCTCCGCCTCACCCACCGGCCCGACGCTGCGGGGAACGACGTCGCCGATCCGGTACTGGGCGTATCCCGCGTCGCAGCGCAGGTCCGCCAGGTCGGGCCCTCCCTCGCGCGGAAAGAGTTCGTCCAGCGGCCGGCCGAGCGCCTGGGCGATGACCGGCAGCTTCTCGCCGCCGGGGCGGGTCGCTCCCCGTTCCCAGCCGGCCACGGCCGTACGCAGGACCCCGACCCGCTCCGCCAGACCGGTCTGGGTGAGCCGGGCGATGACCCTCTCCGTACGGACACGACCGCCGTCAAAGTAGCGAACTGGCATACAACGGGCTCCAGGTGCAGGTCAGGGACTCAGCCGGTCACTTTAGCCCCTTGAACGATGGCCGGAAGTGCCATAGCGTCATTCTCGCTGGGCGGGGTGCTGGTCGCAACCTGCCCCGGCTGGCCCGTTCACTGTGCCCGTACGCGGGACCACGGACGGCGAAACATCACCTCCGCCGCGCCCAGCCCGCAAGGGCGACACCGGGTGGCGGCGCCCCCCACCGATTCCGGAGACCCCCATGAGCGCCACCCTCCTCACTCATATGCCCGCGGGCATCCTGCTGTGCGTACCGGGCCGCGCCCGCTTCGCGCGTGGCGGCCAACCGGGGCAGTCGTGTTTCTCCGAGCAGCAGTGATCTGCCTTGTGACCTGCGCCGTTGTGAAGTTTCAGAGGTGTACAGCGGTCTAGAGCCATGTATGGACTTCGGCCGGGGCGTGTGCCTAACTTGCTGGTCGCGCGCCCGGAACCGCCGGACGCGCGGACCACATGGTGAGGAGGCCCTGTTGGCCACGACGTCCCCATCGAGCAGTCCAGCCGGAAACGACGGCGGCGTCTGAGAGTTCGCACCTCTCAGACGCCGACCGTCCTGAATTTCACGTCTCGTGCCCCGGCAAGGGCCCGAGTCGCCCACTGCCCACCGGCCCCTTCCACAAGGACACCCGGTGCGGCAATACCTCAGAGGAGAGTCTGACATGCCGCCTGCCCTGCGCGAAAGGCCGGGATCCCCGGCCGGCGCGGCAGCCCGCCCCGTGACGCCCCCCGCAGGGGGTGGTGTCTGATGGCCCGGATCCGCACCATCAAGCCGGAAGCGTTCGAGTCCGAGGATCTGGCGTCGGTGTCGGTGACCGCGATGCTCACCTTCGTCGGGCTGCTGACCCAGGCGGACGACGAGGGACGCCACCGCGATCATCCGGCGATCATCGCCGGACGGCTGTGGGCCCTGCGTCCCGAGCACACGCCCGCGCACGTCGCCCGCGACCTGGACGAGCTGGCGAACGCCGGGCTGCTCTGCCGCTACACCGGGTGCGACGGCCGGACGTATCTCCACATCGTGACCTGGGAACGGCACCAGAAGATCAACCGGCCGTCCGAGTCCCGGCTGCCGCGCTGCGCCGGGCACCACGCGCGCCGCAACTGCGGCCGGTGCACCAGGGGACCGTGCCCCACGGCTTCCACCACCGGGGTCGGCCCGGCTCCTGCGCAGGCACCGCACGCCGGCGCGGCTGCCCCCGCCGCGGACAGCGACCGGCCCGCAGGCCCGGAGGACTCCCCCGGCGGCCGGATTCCGCCTCCCCCGCCGCAATCCGGGGACGGTCTGCCGCAGGACGGAGAAGTCACAGGTCAGGGCAGGTCTCACGGAGACCTCAGTGAGGGTTCACCGCCTGGATCTAGGATCGTGGATCCTGGATCTTTCCTTACGGGGCGTGAGGCGCCCGCACCTGGCCGTGCTCCGGGCGGGGTCTCGGCGAAGGAACTGGTGGCCGAGTACGCGAGCGGCTGCCCGCGCCGTCCGCCGGGTGATGTCCTGGGCCTGCTCGGCCGCAAGGCCAGGGCCCTGCTGGACGAGGGCTTCGAGCCGGTCCACATCCGTGCCGCCATGGAACGGCTGCGGGCCCGGGGGCTGCACCCCAGCGTCCTGCCCAGCCTGGTCAACGAGATCGTCAACACCCCCGCAGCTCCCGCCCCGGCCGGTGCCGGGGTATCGGGCGCCTCCGGCGGGGGCCCATGGGCCGGCGCAGGTGCCTCCTACCAGCCGTACTTCAACACCGCGCAGCCCGCTCCGACGACCTTCGGAGGCAGCCTGTGAGCCCGGCACCCGCCCCACTGTCCGGCCCGCAGCCCGCGGTCGGGGAACGGCTGCGGGCCCGGCTGGAGGCCCGGCTCGCCGAACGGGGCATCGACCCCAGCACCCCGCTCCCGCCCACCGCGCCGGAACCGGTCCCGGCACTGGAAGCCGCGCAGAAGCGGATCCCCTACGACTACCGGGCGGCGGTCGCCTCGCACCCGGACGTCGCCGCCTGGGTGGAGGCCATCGCCGGAGCGTCCACCGCCCCGTACGCGGACAGTCTCCAGCCGCACTACGGCACGGCCGGACGCCGGGTGATCACCCGCGGCCCGTCACTGCTGCTGTGGGGTCCGACCGGGAGCGGGAAGACCCACGAGGCGTTCGGCGCGATCCGGTCGCTGACCGCCGCCGGGTGCGCGGTGCCCTGGACTGCGACCACCGCCGCCGACCTCTACGGCACGCTGCGCTCGCGCACCGGGACCGACCCCGAGGACACGCTGCGCCGGTTCATGCAGGTCCCGGTCCTGCTCCTGGACGACCTCGGCGCCGCCAAATCCAGCGAATGGACCGAGGAGATCACCTTCAGGCTCCTCAACTGGCGAGCGCAGAACCGTTTCCCCACGCTGATCACCAGCAACCTCGCGCCTATCCGCGAACACGGCACGGACTCGCGCCAGCCGGTGCTGCGCGACCGGCTCGGCGACCGGATCCTGTCCCGCCTGTCCGGCATGTGCACCGCCATCGAGATCAACGGCCCCGACCGCCGCTTCCAGCGCCGCTGACCCGTCCCCGCGCGGCATACGCGCCCGCACCCTGTCCTGCCCAGGCCCCCACGCCCTGCCCCTCGCGGCAGGCCCGCCACCGGGCCTGGCGAGGCGTACCCGGAGTCCTCCCGTGCACTACATCACCACCAACACCACCCCCACCCCCGTGCTGCGGGGCATCACCGACCACAGCTGGCACGCCCGCAGCGCCTGCCGCGGCCTGCCCCCCGCCGAGGCCGACCGGCTGTTCTTCCCCACACCCCGCAACCACAAAGCCATCACCCAGGCCAAAGCCCTGTGCGCCGGATGCCCCGTCAAGAAGGACTGCTTCAACTCCGCCCTCGACCACGGCACCAAAGAAGGCATCTGGGGCGGCCTGACCGAAAAGCAACGCAGCCACTGGCACACGAAGATCAGCGAACGCCTCGACTACGACCGCATCCGCGCCGCGTTCCTCGGCCGCGACGTCCACCTCTCCAAGGCCGAACGCGAAGCCCTCACCCGCCACGCCTACGTGCGGGGCTGGAGCGCCCACCGCCTCGCCCACACCCTGCGCCTCGACCTCGACTACGCCCGCGACCTCATGCGCGAAGCCGCGCACGCCGTCACCGACCGCGACCGGTACTGGGACCTGTACGGCACCCCCAACCAGGACCAGCACGACAACGGCACCCCGGCCCAGGACACCGCAGGCGAGGACAGCAAGGGCGACGACGAGTCCGGGGCGGACGCCGAGGGCGACTCAGCCGAGGAGTTCTCCCCGGTCTCCTGCCACATCCACACCCAGGACCTGATCACCGCGCTCGGGAAGGCAGCATGATCACCCGCCCCGCCCCGTCCACCGTGCCACTCACGCCCGTCCGCGACACTCGCACCCTGCCCCTTGTCCCGCCCGGCCTGACCATCACAGCGGCAGGAGGCCGCCGTTGAACCGGCAGCGGGCCGACCGGTACGTCCTCGCGGCGTCGGGGGTGGTGATCACCGCCCTCACCGCAGGAGCGTTCTGGCTGTCCTACGCGCATCTCGCGGAGGTCGCCGGACAGCACGGTCTCGGGCACTCCCCCACCCGGCAGTGGGCCTGGCCCGCCTCCCTGGACGCCGCGATCATCGCCGGCGAACTGCTCATGCTGCGCGCCTCGTTCCGCAAGGAGGTCGACTGGTGGGCCATCTCCCTGACCACCGGAGGCTCCTTCGGGTCGATCGCCCTCAACATCGCCGGGGTCACCAGCACCGGCCAGGACAGCACCGTGCCCCTCCTCAACTACGTGGTCGCCGCCGTCCCGCCCACCGTGGCACTGATCGCCTTCGGTGTCCTGATGCGGCAGATCCACCAGCTCGTCGTCACCCAGCCCAACCACCACACCCCGACTGCAGCAGCAGACGCCGCGCCGGTTGCGACGCCCGTCGCGGTGACCGGAACCCCTGCGCCGGACCAGCGGACCAACCTCACCGAAGGCCCGGACCACACCGCCGGACCGGAAGCCCGGTCCGCAGCCGCGGACCAGACCGGCACCACCACGGCGGACCACCTCCCGGCCCCCGGTCCGCAGCGGACCAGAACCGCGGACCAACCGCCCACGGACCAGGACCAGGCAGGCGCGGACCACACGGCCAACGCCCCGGACCAGTCGCGGACCACCGTCCCGGACCAGAGCGACTCTGCGGACCAACCGCCTGCGGACCACGCGGACATCACCCTGCGGACCAGCATCACCGCAGGTCACACACCGGACCAGACTGCGGACCATCACCGGACCACTCCGCTCACCGCCGACGGTCCGCCCGAAGGTGACAGCGCGGACCGGCCGGTGAACGGCCCCGCCGACCGGCGGACCACCACGAACCACGGTGCGGACCAGACCGCCGAACCGCCGGCGGACCAACCACTCGCGGACCAGGACCAAACCGCCGCGGACCAGACCGCCACCGCAGCGGACCACCACCGCGCGCCGGACCGCACCGCCGTGGTCCAGGACCACCTGCGGACCAGGGGTGCGGACCAGGGCGAGGACGAACTGGTGCCGATGGAACGGCTCGTCGAGATCGCCCGCGATGCCGCCCTGAAAGAGGGGCGCATGACCCGCCGCACGATCCGCCCCTACCTGCGCGCCCAGGACATCCAGATCAGCAACGAACGCTTCGCCGACCTGCAGACCCGCCTCTACCAGGACCCGGCCCTCGCCCACCTGCCCCGCTCCCAGCGAAGGACCCGATAGCCCGTGAAGACCTGCCACCGCTTCACCCGCATCAAGACCGGACACGAGCGCCACATCCAGATCCTGCTCAGCCACGCCGCCCGCCACCCCGACCGCCCGACGGGCAGAGCCAGCGCGAAGCGGGCCGTCGGCGCCAAGTACGCCATGGCCCGCGCCCTGAACCTCCACTTCGACCGCTGCCGGGAATGCGGATGACTCCCCCAGCCACCGGACGACACCAAGCCCGGTCACGCTGCTCCCTTCCCACCGCCCCGGCCCCGGCCGTGTGCCGGGATACCGCCCACGCATCCCCGGAGGTTCCCGTTCCCGCCCGAAACCACCGCACGGCGCCCGCGAGTGCCGCCGAAGCCGGCGCCTGGGCCGAGACCCTGGTCCGCCACGGGCTCCTGCACGCCGCCGTCCTCGTCCCGACCGGGCAGTGGCTCGTCCAGCACACCCCCACCGCACCCGTCCGCGTCCTCGACGCGCCCGAAGATGTGCTGCTCCTCGCCGCCCAGTTCCAGGCGCACGCCCGTACCCGCCGGGGCCGGATCCGATGACGAATCCGCCTGTCCCGGCCACCTCCCACGAGGGTTCGCCGGACACCAATTCCACCCGAGGACAAGCAAGTTGGTGCGAGAGCATTGCTCCCGTCGGGAGCAATGCTCTCGCGTCCCCCGCCCCAGGGGTGGCGGGGGCGGACCGGCACCGGGGGGCGCCGGTCCGAGGGGATGCGGCCGAGGGCGGCCCGCATCCCGAACAGGAGAAGCAGCACGCCTGTCACTCCGAGCAGTGTGCGCACGCCGCCCCGTCCAAAACGCCCGCTGTCCAGCAGCGTGAGCGTCTGCGTGACGAGCACAAACGTGTGCGTCAGCCGAGCTGCCGTATGAACGACGACGAGTACCAGCTCCTCGTCCGCGCTGCCGCGGCCTGCCGTATGAGCGTCGCGTCGTTCCTCGCCCACGCCGCCCTCAGAGCCGCCCGTGATCTCGACCGCACCGCCGCCGAGATCGCCGACGAACGCGCCATGGCACACGAACTGTTCGCGCTGCGCCGACATCTCGGCCAGATCGGCAACAACCTCAACCAGGTCGCCAGGGCCACCAACTCCGGCGCGGACGTTCCGTACACGGGCGCGGTGCTCGACGCGGTGCGGCGGGCGGCCCGGCGGGTGGACGACTTCACCCACCGCTACCTCGCCCAGGACACGGACCGCGGATGATCCCCCGCGTCCACGCGAGGGGCAAGCGCACCATCGGCCTCCTGTACTACCTGTACGGGCCGGGCACGCACGAGGAGCACACCGACCCTCATCTGGTGGCGGCCTGGGACAGCCTCGCCCCCGATCCCGGCCGCGACCCGAAGGCGACGTACGCCGACCTCCAGCGGCTCCTCGACCAGCCCGTCGAAGCCCTCCCCAGAAGTGCCCGGCCCGCCGAGCACGTCTGGCACCTGTCGGTGCGGGCGGCACCGGAGGACCCGGTCCTCACGGACGGGCAGTGGGGCGAGATCGCCGCGCGGATGGTCGCGGCCACCGGTATCGCCCCGTCCGGTGACGACGCCGGATGCCGGTGGGCCGCCGTCCGCCACGCGGACGACCACATCCACATCATCGCCACCGTCGTCCGCGAGGACGGACGCCGGGCGAGGCTGCGCAAGGACGGCAAGCGCGCCCAGGCCGAGGCCCGCAAGATCGAGGCCGACTACGGCCTGCGCCGGCTCAACCCGGGTGACGGGACCGCCGCCCGGCGGCCGACCAGCGCCGAACATCACAAAGCCGCACGCGAGAAGAGGGAGCGCACACCGAGGGAGGAACTGCGCGAGACCGTCCGCCGTGCCATGGCCGGCAGCACGGGCGAGGCGGAGTTCTTCGACCGGCTCGCCGCCTCCGGCCTCCTCGTACGCCGCCGCACCGCCCCCTCCGGCGACCTCCTCGGCTACACCGTCGCCCTGCCCGACGACCGCAACGGCCAAGGAGAACCGGTCTACTACTCGGGCTCCAAACTCGCCCCCGACCTCAGCCTGCCCCGGCTGCGCAAACGCTGGTCCACCCCGGCCGACACCACCACGGAGACCGGTGAGGAACAGCCACTCGGCGGTGCCCTGCCGATGTCCGGCGCTCCTGCGGTGGCGCGTCGGCGTGCGGCTTCAGCGGTGTGGCAGGCGGTACTGGTCATCGACCAGGGCGAGGATACGGCGGTGGCGGCGCAGGTCGCCGCCACCGGGGAGGTCCTCGACGCGCTCGCCAAGACCAGCGCCGCCCACACGCGCCGACAACTGCGGGAGGCGGCCTTCCTGTTCGAGCGGGCCACCCGCTCCCACGTCCGGGCCGCCCAGGGCCACGACCGGGCTCTGCGGCAGGCCGCCCGGGACCTCGTCCGCGGTGGCCCGGCGCTGGGCCGGGGTGAGGACGGGGCGACCGCGGCCATGCTGATCGACATGACGTTCTTCCTGGTCACCGCAGCCGCGCACTGGCACGCCCGCAAGGACCACGCGCAGCAGGCCGCAGCCGCCCGCGAGGCCGCCGGGCATCTGCGGGCCGCCTACCAGGAGGCGGCCGGGTATCCGCTGGGCGTCCTCCACGCCCGGGGCCGCCACCTGCCCCTGCCGATCCAGCGCCGACAGGTGGCGCTCGTGCGGGCCGCGGTACCGGAACTGGCCGAACGGGTCCTCGCCGAGGCGGGCTGGCCCGCACTGGCCGCGACCCTCGCCGACGCCCAGGCCGCCGGCCACGACCCCGCCACCCTGCTCGCCCACGCCGCGGCCCGACGGGAGCTGGACACGGCCGACTCGGTCACCGACGTCCTCGTGTGGCGGCTGCGCCGGACGGCCGGCCTGCCCGCCGACGCCACCGCCCAGCCACCGGCAGGTACCCCGGCCACACCCACAGCACGGCAGCCCGCCCGCGCAGTCGGCAACCGCCCTGACCAGCGGGGCAAGGCCAGATGAGTACACGGATTTCAGAGTTGAAACTCGGCGCGTGTGTGGGGCACGCTCTGTGATCCCGCAGAGGAAGACGAGGGAAGGGGAACGGATGTTCAGGCGAAAGCGCGAAGAGCGGAAGTGGCGGGAACAGGACCAGGCCATCCGGGAGAGGTGGGAATACTTCCACGGCTTGCCGGACCCCCTGGAAGCATGCGAGCCGGAACCGCCGGTCCCGGCCACCGAGCCGTCCGCCGCAGAGCCGGTCCCGGTGGTGGACGACTTCCTCCCGCCGGACCTCATCGCCCCTTCCCAGCGGACGGCCGGGATGATGATGCCCTGGCCCGGCCCCCTCGTCGCGGACGGTGAAGTCCTCACCTGCCGGCAGTGCGGCACCTACCGCGACTGGATCGTCCTCAGCCAGCACGGCACCGTGTGGGTCCGCTGCCGCGCCGGACACGAAACCCACGAAACCCGGCTGGACGCCGCCTGGTTCAACCGGCACAGCGGCCCCATGCAGCACCACCACGCCAGTTACGAGGACGGAATCCGCTTCCTCGGCCACTGACATCCCCACCCACCGGCCCGACACCCCCGGACCTGCACCGCACCATCGAGCCCGACCGACACCAACACCAGGGAGACTCTTGCCCCGTCGCTCCGCCCCCACCGCCCTCGCCGTGACCGCCCTCGCCGTCCTCGCCCTGTCCTTCTTCGCCGCCGACGCGCTGTCCCCCGCCGGGACCGGTCCCCTCCCCGCCACCGCGACACCGCACACCAGCACGGTCGGTACACCACCTGCCTCGGTGCTTTCCTCGGAGCAACTGCGCGACCGGCTTCTCGGTGAGAGCGACCTCGGCCGGGGCTACACCCTGAAGCCGGAGCAGGCAGCAGCCGAGCGGGACGATGTGACGGTGATCGGGTGTCCCGCGCTCGAACACCTCGGCGGCCAGGCCGGGGCCGGCGGCCCGCTCGCCTTCCCGAACCGGGCGACAGCCGCCTTCACTCATACCGGGGACAGCGGCGGGGAACTGTCCGTGGAGCTGTACAGCGACACCCCGGCCCGGCTGGCGGAAGGAACCGGGCAGATCTTCGCCGCCATGGCCTCCTGCCCCCTCTACCAGGTCGTCATCGGCAGCACACCCGTCAAGGTCACCACACACAAGCTCCCCGCCACGGCCCTCGGCGACGAACAGTGGTCCCACCTGCTGACCTTCACCGCCGCAGGACGCGACACCCTCCTCAAGCAGACCGCCATCCGCGCCGGGACGGTCCTCGTCGTCGTCTCCGGCTCCCCGGGACTCGTCGACACCCACATCGAGAAGGCACTCGCCAAAGCGGCCACCTCGAACTGAGCACAGACATGGGTCGGCCCCCGCAGATCTCAAGTCTTCTGCGGGGGCCGACCCATGTCCGCCTCCTGACGGAGGCCCCAGAGGTGGGGCGAGCCCGGCGGGCCGCTACGGGCCCGCCGGGCGAACGGCGGTATCAGGGCTTCAGCCCGCCCGGCGGCGGGCCCTCCTCTTGCGGGGCGGACGCCGGATGGTGACCAGCCGATTGCGCTGTATGCGAAGGTCTGTGACCCGGTCCTCGGCGGGAAGGTGGACGAGGAGGTCGGTGTGACTCTCCCCTGCCCGGTCCGTGACGGCGACGACGTGATGGATCTCGGGGCAGCCGGAAAGGGTGTAGACGTCGCCGGGTTTCAGCCGGCTGGCCCGGTCGCCGAAAGGACTGAGGCTGTCGGCCGGCAAGCGGCGTGCCTCGTCCCGCATCAGCGGCAGGGTGTGTCCTTGGCGGACCCGCTGGGCCTCTTTCCAGTGCCGTCGGCACGGGGCGCATTCGTTCGGGGCGCCGGGGTTCGGTCCGGACAGGCGGCGTTCGCAGAAGCCCTTGCCGGTGGTGCTGTTGCGCCGGTGCCCGACCAGCAGGTTGTCCCGCCCACTGGGCGCCCACAGGAGGGTGTCGTCGCCGTGACACGGCTCGGTGGCGGGAAGCAGCAGTCCGCCCGCATGCTGCCGCAGGCGGTCCAGTGCGTCGCCGAGCCGGGCGCAGGACGAGCACAGACGCCCTGTCGGGGCCGGGCGGTTGGGGTCGAGGGGTTTGCCGCAGTAGCCGAGGAGGTGTCCGGGCACCGGCCGGTGGGCGGCCCCGCCGGACCCGGACCCGGTGCCGTTCGATGGCCGGACCTCCGGCTCCCCGACGGCATCCGGCTGCGTCATCAGGACCAGCAGCGCCCGGGTGCAGCCGGAGCACAGCGTGTGGGCGGTGTTCTCCCCGACCGGCAGCAGATCGGGCGAGGAGGCCGAACATGCCGTGATCGCCCGGGCATTGGCGAGGACGCCGTGGTGGGCGGTGCCGTTGACCGGGCTGGTGGACAGGCGAATCAGCGGCAGGGGCAAGCGGACCTCCTCAAGGTCGGGAACAAGGAGCAGGGCAGGACGACGCCGCCCCGGTGGCACGCGGCGGCGACAGGCCATCGAGTCGCTAGGGCTGGTCAGGCGGGCGGGATGACGGTGAGACGGTGGCGGGAGATAGGGGGCAGGGTGCGGCGCGGTACAGGCACCGGCGAGGCCAGGGAGGACACGAAGGCCGCGACGAGGTCGTGGGGGACGCTGGCGCTGAAGGTCGCGCACCACAGCAGGCCCGCCCCCGGGGACGGGTCCGCCCACGCCTGCCAGCCCGACAGGCCGGGGCGCGGGTCAGCATCGAACACATGCTCCGGGACGCTCTCCAGAGAGACGCAGGCGGCGAGGTCCGGGGCAGTGGCGGTGGTGTCGGGATGGTCGATGTCGAGCAGCCAGCCCTGGGCGAGCAGCGCGTCGAGGACCGCCTGGGGTCCGGCGTATCCGGTGGCGGGTTCGGTACGGGCGTCCAGGGCGAGGAGGAAATCGGCGAGGGCCTCGTGCGGGACGCCTTCGGTGAGATAGGCGTTCCACTCCCGAAGGGCGCTCGCCGTATCGGCGCGGGCCGTGACCTGCCACGCGACGGGCAGGCCGCCCAGTTCGAACGGGTGGGCGGCGCGGACCCATTCGGCTCCGCACAGCTCGTCGGGGCTCATATACAGCAGGGTGCTGCGGCTGGTGGGCCACATCCTCCACCCGGCACAGGCGAGGGTCGTGCCGATCTGCTCGGCGAGGATGCCGTCGTCCCCGGCCAGGTGCCGCGGGGTGACCCAGGAAATCGCCGGGCCCGAGGGACCGTGGCGGGAGGGATCGGGGAAGTGGTACGGGTGCAGGGGCGCCTCCGGCGTGCTCGTCGGGGAAGTTACTGCCCGGGGCCGGGCCGGGCGGACCTGCGCCGTGGGCGCGCGGGGGCGACGGTCGGCTCCTGCCAGGCGAGCCGGACCGCGACCTCCGGGGGGAGATGCCCGAGCTGCTCGCCGGAGTCGGCGAGGAACACCACCGGCCGGCCCTTCTCGTCACGCGACTCGACGACACCGGCGATCGTGTGGGCCATGGGAAAGAAGGGATTCACCGCGAGCCGGGCCGGCGCGGTGCGGTCAAGCGTGGACAGATGGTCGATCAGGTCGCCGACCGTCATCTCGGGGACGTCCGGGTTCTGCGGGTTCACCGAGGTCCTCCTCCTTGTGAACAGGGGTGAAATGCGAAGCTGGCTACGCGCCGGGATGAAGCGGGCTCAGACAGTCTCACCGGCCGGGGCGGCTTCGGAGCAGGCACTCAGCGCGGACGGGAGGTGGCCAGGATCACGGCCACGGAGGCTGCGACGATCTGCGCCGGCGTCTGGGTGTCGAAGGACACGTCGTAGCCGGGGACTCCGGCGGTGCCGGTGACGGCTATTTTCCATCCCTCGCCGTCGGTGCCGGGGCGGCCGTCCGGGAACCAGCCCAGGTAGAAGCTCCCGTCACGGGAGTTGATATGTACGTCGGCACGGTCGTCGACGACGACCTTGAAGTCGGTTTCGGAGAAAAGGTCGATCACGGACATCGGTTGGCCCGGGCCGAGCTGCCAGGTACGCAGCCGCAGGGCCTCAACGGTCGTGGAGAATCCCGGCTGGGTGATGTCAGCGGTCAAGACAAACCCTTCTGACCTGTGGGTTTCCGAGGAAGTCGTCTACCTTGACATGCTCCTGAGGTTTCTTCCAGTCTTTCCGGGACCTTTCTTGTCTGCCCCAAGCGAACTGCCTTCCCCTTCGTGGGCAAATCTCATGCCTCATGGCCACTCGGCGGCCGGTGGGCCACTGATCTGAGCCCAACCGGTCCGCCCTTCGGCGTGATCCTCTGCATGCAACGATGTCGGAATGGACCAAGGCGTAGCCGCCGTACTCGCGGCGCTGATCGCGGTGGCAGGCGTGGTGCTTGGCCTATTCGGCGCCCGCTGGCAAGCGCGCAGTACGCAAGAGCAGGCGACTGCAGCCATCGAAGCAATCAGGGCGCAAGGCCGAGACCAGAACGCACAGTGGCGTCGGACCGTGCGGCGCGACGTGTGGGTCGAATATCTCGGCGCCGTGGATGAGTTCAGGCTTTCTGCCGGAGTCGTGGCAGAGCACCTCGCCGATGAAAATCTGCCAGAGGCCGAGCTGGCTCTCGAAGCGACCTATCCGCGCTCCGTGGGCGCGTCAGACGTGTATCGCAAGATCGAGCTTGAAGGGCCCGAGCATATCGTCTCCAAGGGCTGTGCCCTACAGGGCGCTATATTCAACACGATCTTGGAGTTGGAACAGGCACTCACTGCTTCGCGATCAATGGGAGTACTCGAAGAAGCCGGCGCGCATGAGCTTCGTGAGGTTCTCTCTGATCAGGAACGGCCGATCGAGGCGATTCTCCGTTCCCTACGCGAGCTGCGGGCAAAGGACTCCCACGATCCAGGCCGCACGGAGTACGGGCAGCAGCTCGGCCGTCAGATCATCACCTTGGGCCTACTATCCGCCTTTGATATCGGAGCTCTCCTGTTCACCTTTGGTCAACAGCTGTCGCTGAGCGAGGCCCTGAAGTGCTTCCCGCACGGCCGGTGGCTCCATTTCCACGAAGTGCGTACAGACTTCGTTCAAGCGGCTCGCTCACATCTCGATGGCAGCCCTTGAGCCTGCCCCGGCGCGGGGAGTGTCAACGCTCGGGCCGGGCGCCGGGCCGCGGATTCGGACGCGTTCGTGAGACTGATTGGCTTGTCACCGCGGGTGACTCGGAACGAAGCCACCGGGTCACAATGTCGCTGCGGTACACGAGTCGCGAGACCCTGCACATCCAATCGAGGCGCTTGGCACCGAACTCAGACGTCTTCGCCTTCGCGCCACCCGGACGGTACCCGATGGCCGGTGTCTCACAGCCACCACCACCTGCTGCACCATCAACCCGGCCAGGCGCTCAGTGAGACGGGCAACGCCCACCAGCAGTGGGACGGCGACTTCAAGGGACAGTCCACCAGCCGGGAACCCATCGAGGATCTCGCCTGCGGCCGGACACGACGAAACCCCTGCCACCTTCCGGTAGCAGGGGTTGTCAGGATGCCGGCATGCGAAGACGACCGCGGCGAGGTTGATCACAGGGGCGCCCTCGGCCGCCAGCGCGCCCCGTTGTCGTCAGCGGGACACACGGCTCTCGTACGCCCTCCGCCTCACCACGTTCGACGACCTCTCAACTTCCGTGGCTGTGTGCCCGTGGCCGCGCCGGTTCGGCCTGCCCGGCGGTCAGGGGTATGACCGCGATCGGGCTCCAGGTGATGTGTCGCCGGTCGTGGCGCTGGGCAACGAGGGACAGATGGGTAGCAGGCAGAGTGCACGGGTCTCCCGCGTGATCGGACAGCCACGCCTTCATCGCACGACGGTCGGCCCGCGCGGGCCCGCCGATGCCATAGGCCAGAGATACATGGGGGTAATAGTTCTCGGCGGGTATGCGCGCGAAGCGTCTGCCGGTGGTGTCGGCGTCGATCCGGGTGATCAGCTCCCACAGGCGCCGAGCGGAAATGCCGGGCCGCGCAAGGCATTCGACCGCGACCGTTCCGGCCGTGGGCCGGTCATAGGTCAGGTCAAAGGATGTGATCGCCGCCGACGCCTCGGACACCCGCTCGATGATCGTGGTGATCTCCTCATCGGTGTACAGGTCAGCAGGACCGCCGTGCATGACCGTGGTGTGGACCCAGCGGGCAGGAACCGGCGCGAGTCCCGGGCGGTCGGTCAGCTCACGGTACGGCCGGACCATCCGCTCTTCCACCGCAGCGGTGTCGTGCAGGATGTGCCAGTGCAGGTCATCCCGGCCGGCGGGCCACGGGTGGCGCCGACTCTCCACCCTGACGAAGAAGTCCTCCACGCCCGTCACAGCCCATCTCCCCCCATCCCTCGGACGCGGGATGCGTGCCCGCGGCAGGTGGGCGGTATGGCCGCGTCGAGGTCGTACGGCCGGCCGGTGTAGTGGAGTGCGCGCAGACCGAGGGCGCGTGCGGCGTGGCAGTTGTCGTCCCGGTCGTCGACGAACAGGACCCGGCGCGGGTCCGGATCACCGAGGGCGGCGAAAGCGTGGCGGTAGGCGGCGGGGTCGGGTTTGCACACCTGGAGGCGGGCAGAGTAGAGGGCGTGGGTCAGCAGACGACGCCAGGGCTGGGTGTCGAGGACGTCGCTGAGGTGTGCGGGTGCGTTCGACAGCAGGGCCATGCGCAGCCCGTCCCGGTGGGCGCGGCCCAGGATGGCGGTGACGTGGTCGTCGGTGGTGGTCCACATGGCGGTGTCGGCGGCGAGCAGGTCGCGCAGCAGCCGTGGGCCGGGGTGGTGGCTGAGGACCTGCGTCCAGTACGCGAGATTGCTGAGCCGACCCTCGTCGTAGGGTTCGCGGGCGTTCCAGAACGCCTGCTGGAAGCCGTGGAGATCGTCCTCGGGCCAGGACGCGGTGCGGGCGAGGCGGAGCCACTGGGCGAGGGTGGGCTGCCGTCCGATGACGCCGTTGTAGTCCAGAATGACGGCATCCGGGCGGGTGTTCGTGGGGGTGGGGGTGGAGGTCAAGGGTTGGTGTTCTCCAGGGCGCGGTGGGCGAAAGTAGCGACGGCCGCGGCGAGCAGGGCGGGTAGCAGTAGCGCGGTGGTCAAGGTGGTAAGGGTGGCGAGGGCTCCGATGAAGGCGGGGCCCGCCATGAGGCCGAGGTAGCCGGTGACGGAGACGGTGGCCATGGCCTGCGCACCGCCGTGTCCGGCGGCGGTGATCAGGGAAGGGACAGTGGTGGCCAGGCCGAGGCCGAAGAGGGTCCACCCGGTCAGGGCGACCGGGATGCTCTGTGTGAGGGTGCCCGCAGTCAGTCCCGTCGCGGCGAGCGCTGCTCCGGCCCGGACCAGGGCGGGGGCGCCGAAGGCGGTGGTGAGCCGGTCTCCGGCAAGGCGTCCCAGGGCCATGGCCCCGCTGTAGAGGGCGAATGCCATGGCACTGACCGCGGTGGTCGCGTCGAGGTGGTGCAGGTGGACGGCGGCCCAGTCGGCAGCGGCCCCCTCACCAAGGAGCGTGGCGGCGGCCAGCGCGCCCAGCAGCCACATCCTTCCCTGCGGCAGAGCAGCAGCACGCCTGAGGTGGTCGCCGCTGCCGGGCGCGGTCGCCTGGTCGGTGCCGGTCAGGGCCCGTGTGCGTCGTACGGCCGTTCCCGCGCATCCGGCCAGGACCATGCCCGTGGCGAGGAACAACCGGTCGTGCGGAATGTGGGCGGTGACGGCGGCCAGGGTCGCGCCGCCGAGGGCTCCGATGGAGTAGGCGGCGTGCAGGGAGGCCATGATGGGCCGGCCGGTGGCATTCTGGCAGCGCACCGCTGCCGTGTTGACGGCGATGTCCAGGACACCGTGGGCGAGGCCGAAGACGACTGCTGTCACGAGGAGTTCGGGCAGGGTGCGGCACTGTCCCAGGGCGGCGAGGGTCGCGGCCAGGCCGATGCCGCCGAGGGTGAGGAGGGCGGGGAGTCGTTCGGGCCGTGCGAGCCGGCCGCCCGCCCGCAGTCCGGTGACCATGCCGAAGGCGGCTGCCAGCAGGACGAGGGACAGATCTCCGGTGCTGAGACCGGCGGCGTCCTGAACCGCGGGCATGCGGGCGCCCCAGAGGGCCATCACCACGCCGAGGCCGAGGAAGTAGCCGGTCAGCAGAGTGCGGCTGCGCCGCGCGGCGCCGGACACCAGGACAGGTTCCCTCATGCCGCGCGACCGCCCGCCACGGGCTCGTCCGCCGTGCCGGGCGTGACGTCGATGTTGAGGCCCCGGACAGACTCGGAGGCGCGGGCATGGGCGATGCGGGCGGTGGGGCCGGTGGTGATCACGTAGCCGATGCGGGCGGTGTACAGGTCGCCGCCGTCGGCGGGCAGCACCAGCTGGTCGCCGGGGCGGTGCTGGAAGTGGATGCGGTCCACCCATTGCGGGCGGGGCCCGTCGGGTCCGGCGTGGTGCAGGGTGCCGCTGGTGGGCGGGTGGATGAGGTGGATCGCGGCGGCCGAGGAGCGGGTCGGGGTGAGGTCGGGTGTGCGGTCGCAGGCGATGTCGGCCGCTGCCCTGGGCAGGTCGATGCCGGTGGCGAGGCGGACCAGGTGGCCGATCATGTCGCCGGCGAGGCGGGCGTTGACCTCGATCAGCCGGGTTCGGCCGTCGACCAGGCGCATCTCGACGTGGCTGACGCTGTCGGTGATGCCCAGGGCACGGATCGCGGCCCGTGCCGCCGGGGCGACCACAGCGAGCAGCGGGTCGGCCGCGTCGACGCAGTGGGCCACTTCCTGGAAGTACGGCGGGTCGCCGACGGTCTTGCGGGTGACGGCGACGGCGGTGGTCGTGCCGCGGTGGGTGACGCACTCGACGGACACCTCGGGCCCGTCGAGGTACTCCTCGACCAGCACGGCGCTCGCGTCCCCGCCCTGCCCGGTCGCCTCGGCCGCGAACCGGTGGGCGCCCGCGAGCTGTTCGGGTGTGTCGGCGCGGATCACGCCGAGGCTCCCGGCGCGCTCGGCGGGCTTGACCACGACCGGATAGCCGATCTGGCCGGCCGCCACCACGGCTTCCTGGAGGCTGCGTACGCCCACGGCGGCGGCCGAGGGCACGCCGTGACGGGCGTACAGGGTCCGTGCCGTGGCCTTGTTGCGGCAGCCCCGCAAGGCTTCGGGGCTGGTGGTGGGCAGGCCGAGGCGGCGGGCGAGGCGGGCGACCGGGACGAGGTACCACTCGGTCCAGGTGAACACCCCGGCCGGCCGGTGGCGTTCGGCGAGCAGCACACCCGCCGCGTTCAGCGCCGCCTGATCGGCCAGGTCGGGGACGACCACGCAGTCCCGGATGTGGGGGACCTCCCACGAGGGCTCTTCGGTGGTGATCAGGGCGATGTCGTAGGCGGCGGCCACGGACTCGAGGCAGTAGCCGCGGTAGCCCTCGGCCTCCGTATCGGCAGCGACGACCAGGACGACGGGACGAGAGGACAAAACAGGCGCTCCAAGGAGGACGAACGGGGGAGGTCGGGGCGGGTTCTGGTGCCGGGTCAGACGGCGGGTGCCGGGCGCAGGGCGGGAGCGGTCCGCAGGCGGGCGAACGCGGCGGCCAGGCCGAGGGCCTGGAGGACGGCGCAGGCGGTGATCGCATGGCCGAGCCGGCCGGCCGGCAGGGCTGCGACGAGCAGCCCGGCGAGGGGGAAGGGGATCAGCAGCAGGAGGATGGTCAGGCTGAGGGTGCCGGCGAAGGCGTCGGCCGGGATGAGGTGGGAGCGCAGTGTGCGCAGCACCACGGTGAGGCCGCCCTCGCCGGCCATCAGGACGGCGATCAGTGCGAGGTACCCGTGGTAGGTGCTGGTCTGGGACACGGCGAGGGTTGCTGCGGTGGCGATGGTCGCGGCGGTGGCGCCGACGGGCCACAGCCCCCACCGGTCGATCGCCCGGCGCGCGAGAGTGATCGCGAGCAGGGAGGTGAGGGCGGCGGCGGACCAGACGAGGCCCGCGTCGGCGCTGGAGCGGCCCAGTTCGGTGACGACGATGACCGGCATGGCCGCCTGGAGCAGGGCGACGGAAAGGTTGGAGACGACCAGCCCTCCGACCAGCCAGGCCAGTGCGGGAAGTGAGCACAGTGTGCGCCACCCTTCCCGTACCCCGCCCCGGGCCTTGTCGTTGGCCTTGGCCGGTTGCCGGGCTGCGGCCGGAGGGCGCGGGACGAGAACGGCGGCGGTCAGGGAGAACGCGGAGAGGACGGTGAGCATGGCGACGGGTCCGCCGGACTCCAGCAGCAGACCGCAGACCAGGGGGCCGGCCAGCATGGCGCTCTGGTCGATACCCAGCAGGACCGACTGCACCCGGTGCGCCCGTGCTCCGGCCCACCGGCTAGCCGCTGCGCCCGCGGTCTCCGCCGCGATGTAGCTGCACTCGGTGAGGAACCCGGCCACCGGCGCGAGCGCCATCACCGTCACCACCGCCAGCACCCCGGTGTCCGGAACGGACAGCAGCAGCACGGCGGTCAGCACGGCCAGTGCCCGGACGGCGCACGCGATGCGGAAGACGCGGGCGATGCCGTGGCGGTGGACGAGGGAGCCGGCCACGGGGAACGCCGCGAGGCGCGGCAGCCATTCCAGCGCGAACGCGAGCCCGGCCAGGGTGACCGACCGGGTGGTCGCGACGACGAGGAGGGGGATGCCGTAGGTGGTCATCGCGAACGCGGCGCCGTCGGCGGCGCGGGGCAGGTAGACGCCTCGCAGCAGGGAGGGGCGCAGGGCGTGCCGGCCCTGGGCCGCCCTCACCCGGACTGCTCGGGTTCAGCGTCACTGCCGGACGAGGGGTTGGCATACCCGGTGTCGGGGAACGTGGCGTCGGGCCCGTCGGCATCGCCCATCGTGCGGGTGGCGAAGCCTGTGGCCGCTGTGCGCGGTGAAGGTGTGGCCGGTCCGGCGGGTCGGGCGGGCGGGAGCCCTGGATCTGCTGGGGTGGTCGCATGCGTGCGGTGGCGGGGTCTGGCGTGGACCTCGTCCGGTTCGGTCATGGGTATGTCCAGGGCGGGGAAGGGCGGCTGTGCCCCTCATGGGCGGAGGGTCAGATGGCCCAGCCGGGCGGTTGCGGCGTCCAGACGAGGTGTGGCGGGACGCCGGGGCGAGTCGTGTGCGTGAAGGGGATGCTTCTCGCGCAGATGGGCCGGGAGGGGTCAGCGGGTACGGTGTGTGGCCGGAGCTGCCGGGGACGGTGGAGGAAGCGCGGAGGGTGCGGGGGCGGTGCGGACCGGCTGTCCGCTCCGGTTGAAGTGCTCCCGCACGTGGAAGGGCAGGTCCCCGCTCCGGCGGGTCAGCGGCTGAGGATCCACCAGTGCGCTGGTCAGCGCCGTGACCACCTCGATGGGGACGCGCCGCGTGAAGGTGGCACGCCAGAGGGCTTCCTGGCCGGGGATGCGGACGGTCAGGGACCAGAGGGCGTCGTCTGAGCGGCCTCCCCGCTTGTACTGGTGGCGGAGGGAGGCGAGCAGGTCAGGACTGTTGAAGAACTGGTGGCCGTCGGGGTTGATCTCCTGGCTCCATCCTGCGGTCAGCAGCGGCAGATACCCGGTCACCGGCGATGTGCCGTCCGCGACGGCACGGATGTCATCGCTATGGAGGGCGTCCAGGTAGAGGGAGAGGACCTCGGCGTTGACGTCGTGAAGGATTTCGGTGGGGACGGCTCCGCCGAGGTGGACGCTCCACAGGGGAGGATCGAAGGGATAGTCGTGGAGGTCGAGCCGCCAGCTCCCGCCCCCGCGGCCGTAGAAGTCGGAGAACTCCGGCCGGTATCCGGCCCGCAGGTTCAGGTCCGGGCTTGCCGCGACGGCATCACCCTCGGTGTCCTGGTGCAGCCGCCAGCCGGACTCGAAAGGAAAGGGCCAGGCCGCCCGCACATCAGTGCCGGCGGGGCCCGCGAGGTACCGGGGCGCGATCCGCACTTCCGTGTCGAGGACGGTTTCATCCGGTGTCACAGGGAGTCAGGACCCTTCTTGTGCTGGGCAGCCCGCGTGCCGCCAGCCGGGTGTGGGGACTGCGCGGGTGCCGGATCTGGTGTGTCGGAGGGGGTTATCGAGGTGTGCGGGCGGCTGCCCGGGGTCGGGACGGGGCGGACGCCGGTGTGGTGGAGCGTCGGAGCGTGGGGCTGATGGGCTGCGGGGTGGGGATTCCCCAGAGGCGGGCGTAGCGGTGGACGGCGTCGGCGAGCGTGGTGAAGTCCCCGCCTGCCCATGGCCGGTGCTCCGTGTCGCGGGAGTAGTCGCGGATCGTCGCGTAGCCGCTGAAGCCGGGCCGGGTCCCGGTGCGCTGGTCGCGTGCGCTGAACGTGCCGTGGTCGGCAAAGGACAGCGTCACGACGTCGCGCTTCCCCCGCTCGGGGTGGATGAGCGACAGCCGCAGGCCGCCGTAGACGTCCGCCTGGATCGTTTCGTAGAACTCGATCCGGAGCCGGAGTCCTCGGTCGGGGGCTTCGGCGTAGAACGCGTTGCCGACCACCGTTCCGTCGAACCGGTGAGGAAGGACTTCGCTGAAGAACTGCGCGGCGTGCAGGGGCACTATGAACTCCAGGGCGTGGTGATGCAAGGTCAGCGTCGGGCTGCGGGGCGGGAGAAGCTCGGAAGGCGGGCGGAGGGGGTGCTGGTGCTCCAACGGGGCACGGCGACCGTCCGCAGGGCCGGTGAGGGCCGGTGGGCACGGGCCAGGTCCAGGGGTGTGGGGGCCGGGGGGCGAACCCGGGTGATCGTCGCGTGCCGAAGGGTGTTCCTGGAGAGTGCGCCGGTCCAGCGCACGACGGGGGCGGGGTCGGCGAGGGCCGCGGCGGTCGCGGCGATGAGCCGGGTGGGAGTGTGGGAGGAGAAGACGGCGTACCAGCGCCCGTACGATGCCCCGCCCCACATGCCCCAACGGGTGTAGTTGGTCACCAGCTCGCGGTCGTGGTCGAGGGTGCGGCGGTCGTACCAGGCTCCGGCCAGTCCGTCGGGCGAGCGGACCTCCAGGAGCCGGTCCTGTTCGTCCACCGTCCACCCGGCGTCCAGGAGAGGCATGAGGGCAGGACTGGCATCGCGGCGGTATCCGATGCCGCTCTGCAGGAACGCGTTCCCGTCCGTCTCGTGGAGGGGGACGAGTTCGGTGATGAAGGCGCTCACGAACTCTTCGGGACAGGTGTCGCTGAAGGCGGCGGCCCACCGTGGTGCGGCGAACGCGCGCTCGTAGGCGGCGATCTTCCAGAGGGCGTCGTCGTCGCCCTCGGGCAGGAACCCGATCCGGATTCGGTGGTCGGGGGCCGAGATGTAGGCGTTGCCCAGGTCGTCGCCGCTCGTTTCCCAGCCCGCGTCCAGGGCGGGCTGAAGACCCGGGTCCCCCATGCCGGTCGCTCCGGCGAGATGCCGCGGGCTGACGTACACGTCACCCTCGTAGTGGTCGGGCAGGGCCGCGGCCCCGGGGGGTGAGGTCACGTCGCCTCGCTTTCGGGGGCCTCGGACGGGTCCGGGCTCGTGCTGATCCACTGGAGCAGGGTGACGAGGAGGTCCGCTGGTGGCTGGGGTGCCGTGTCGTCGCCGCGCAGGGCGCGGGCGGCGTGGTGGAAGACGGTCTGGACGCGGGTGGTGAACAGGCAGTGGCGGGTGGGCTGGTCGTGGGCCCGGGCCCAGCATGCGGCTGCCTCGTACAGGTCGGCCAGGGCGGTGCCGCGGTCGGTCAGCAGGTAGGCGGGCTGTCCAGTGTGGTGGCCGGTGTCGATGAGACCGAGGGCGCGTGCGGTGTCGCGGACATGGCGGAGTTCGTGCCGGGGCAGGTCCGGGAAGGTGCGGGCGAGTGCGTGCGGGACGGGGCCGTGGTCGTCGATCTCGGTGACCAGCCGGATCAGGGCCGGCTGCGCGAGGGTCTCGGTGATCCGCGCGGCCTCGCCGCGGCCGGCTGTACTGGTGGTGGTCATCGCTGCGGGCCTCCCGCCGTAGTGCCGAGTGCGGGGGCTGGCGTGGGGGGTTGGTGGGAGAAGAGGTCACCCGGCCGCCATATGGCGGTGGTCAGGGCTGGGGTCGGGAGCCGGGTCTGGGTGCTGGCCCACGTCCCTGGCTGCCGTGACGGGGCGAGGGGCTGTCCCCACAGCGGGTGGGCGGCGGCTTCGGCGAGGGGGCGTCCGGCAGCCCACACGGAGACGGCCGCGTAGACGGGGGCCAGGGCGAGTGCCGAGGCCGTGAGCCGGTAGGAGCCGGTGTCGCCGGCGGCGACGAGGCCGTCGTCGACGAGCTGCCGCAGGCGGGGGTAGGCGGCGCTGAGCCCGTAGCCGGGCATCGCCTCCGCCGCCACGGCCTTGGCGGTGGCGGCGGTGCGGGCCTTCAGCGTCCACAGGATCGGTGTCGCGTGCCGGGGAGCGATCAGGACGAGCGTGTCCTCGATGTCCCGCGCCGGATCAGCTGCCGCCGGCTGGCGCGGGCCTGGCGCGGTGTCGTCCTTCTCCAGGTGGGTGTCCGCCCAGGTGGTGATCACCTTCACCACCTGGATCAGGTCGGTGCCCCGCCCGGTCAGGCCGTAGGTGACGTGACGGGCACCGTGCTGGGTGCGTTCCAGCAGACCCGTGGCGGTCATGTGGCTGAGCTTGGGGTGGAGCTGGCCGTCGGCCAGCCACGGCATCTGCTGCTTGATCTCGGTGTAGCGCAGGGGCCGGTCGGCGAGGACGAGCAGAAGCCGGACGGTCCAGCGGGGGGTGAGCATGGACAGCGACTCGGTGACGCGAGCCAGATCGGTACGGGCCAAGGCGATGTGCTCCAGGAACGAAGGAACGACGAAGACAGAGGAGGGGCGGGTGGGTCAGCGCGTGGGCGCGGCGGGCACACGCGGCGGTTCCGGTATCGGGTCGGGTGCCGGTGCGGGCGGGGGTGCTTCAGGCTCGGGGATGCGCTGGAGGCCGCCGAGGACCGCGGTCAGGGTCTGCGCGAGGGCGTCGCGGCCCGCGACCGCCTCGGCGAGACGTCGGGCGCAGTCCAGGACGTGCCCGGCGTCCACCCGGCCGATCGTGCGCTCGGGGTCGGCGAGTTGGCGCAGCCGGTCACGCTCGAAGCCGATCCGCCGCTCCGTGAACTGGAGGTCGGACAGGCCGTCGAGGAGCGCGGACAGCATGCCGGGCGGGGTGGCTGCGGCGTGGGCCCGCAGTTCGGCGAGCGGCCGGCCGTACAGGTCCTCGATGCGGGTGCCGATGGCCGAGGCGGTCTGGTCGGGCAAGCGGCGCCCGCCTCACGGCCGGCCGGCCGCGGCCCCGCCCGGGACGGGCGGCGGGGCTGCGGGCGGCAGGACTGTCGTGATCCGGGGCTGATGGAACTGGACCTTCTCGGCCGTTGCTTCGGATGGGGGCATCGAGCGCAGCAGGCTGTCCAGCGCGGTGCGGTAGCCGGCGCGGGCCTCGAGGGCGGCCTTGAGCCATTCGGCGTCGAAGCGCAGAGCATCCGCGGACAGGTCGTCCTGGTCGCGGTCGGGTGCTGTCGCGGCGTGGGCACGGTCCCGCACCCGGGCCACCTGCTCCTCCGTCACAGCGAGGAACGACCGCAGCTCCAGGGCCCGCACCAGGGCGGCGGATGCGCCGGGGCTGGCGGCGGTGGCGTGGAGCTGGTGGAGCGGGGCACCGAACGCCTCGGCGATGACGGGGTCCTGGCTGCTGGGGCGGGAGGGCACGCTCACCGGGTCACCCCCCGGCCTGCCGCTGCCGAGGGCGGGGTGGGCAGGCCCACGACAGGGTGTGGCGCGGCAGGGCTCCCCCGATGGCGGGCCTGCGCAGCGGCGGGCCGGGCTGCGGGACCGGGCGCGCCGGGGACGTCGGGGGCGAGGAGCCGGGTGAGGACAAACGCACGGCCGTCACGGATCCGAAGCGCCTCGTCGACCCCGTGGGCCAGACTCAGCACCCGGTCCCCCACCGGGCCCTCGGGCACCGGAGTGAGGGCAGTGACGAGCGCGTCCTCCGCCCGCTCCAACGCGCTCTGGGCGGTGGCCAGGAGGCCGTGCCAGCGCACGACCTCCACCGCCTGCGTACTGGCGTGCGGGGCGGCGGCGACCGCACGGCGCAGCGCAGACAGGCTCATGCCGAAACGCTCTTCGGTCAGCTCGGTGAGGACGCGTATCACGTCATCGGCATCGTCGGGCACGACAACTCCCTCTCCTGAATCACGGGAAGAAATGGGCAGGGGGAAATCCTTTTGGGGATAGTTCAGTTGAGGCACATGCGGACGTCGCGGTAGACGTATGTACCGCTCACCCAGCCCTTGACGCCGGTCGTCCTGTCGGTGATCTGGTGCCAGTTCCCGCTGGTCTTGTGGACCGTGAACTTGTGGCCCTGGTAGAGGATTCCGAGGGCCGTGGACTTGGTGGTGGCCTTGGCCCAGATGGTGACCGCCTTCGCGCCGATCACCCACGGTCCGGGCCGGTTGCAGGACTGCGAGGCCGCTGTCGTCACCGCGCCGGGAGAAGCCGCTGCGGCCGGCGGGGCGGAAAGCAGCGGCAGGGCGAGCACTCCGGTGATCGCCATGGCGGTGACATGCCTTGCGGGCATGAGGAAATGACCTCCGGTCATAGAGGACGGGCATGGCATGCGAGATCCCGCCCGGCGGAATTTTGTTCGGGTGGTTCAATGGTCTGGAAATTCCCCGATTTCGATAACCGGGGATCCGCTGCTACCTTTCGCCCGCGCTACCGGTGCCGGGGCGCTCCCGCACCGGGACCAGGCACGGGCAGGGGCGCGATCGGGCGCGATCCGGGAGACGACGAACGGGGTGCCGGGACTCCGGGGCCGGCGCTGCGGTCCGGAGCCGGTGCGATGTCCGGCGGGGGCGGCAGTACGGGGCTGTCCCCGTCCCTGTGCTCCTCCAACCAGGCGCTGGCCTCCTCGAACGTGGCGAAGGCTCCCTCGCGCAAGGTGCGCGTGCGGCTGTCGTAGTCGCCGTGCTCCAGCAGAATCCGGAACGGGACGGGGTCGTGCTCGTCGACCGCGTGCAGCAGCACGGTGATCTCCCACGAGTCGCAGGACTCGTCGGTGCTCTCGTCGAGGACGTCGAAGCGGTCAGCCTCCCCAATGAGCCTGTCCTCCAGGGCGCGGGTGGCGTCGTCGGACGCCGGGAGCCCGGTGCCCAGGGGCAGGCCGATGGCCGTCCGGGGACAGCCACGGGCGATCAGCCAGGACTGTGCCATCACCGCCAGCGGCACCCGCTCCTCCTCGACCCGGTAGCGGCGCACTGCGTGGTCGCGCCGGATGTGTACGGCGACGATGTGGGACATGTCGGGATGGCCCCAGGTGGCGGACTCGTCATAGAGGACGTAGTAGCTGTGCCGGTCGTCGTCGGTGTGGTGCTCGGCGAGGCTGGTGAGGTCGACGGCGGTGCCGGTCACGTCGCTGTCGGCGTCCTCGACGGCCGCCTCGTAGCCATCGAGGCGGAAATTGACGGGATGGGGCATGGGTGTTGCGGCTCACAGAAGGGTTCGGGGGACAGGGGCAGTGGCAGGGAGGTCCGTGCGCGGCGGACGGACCGGCCGGGTCAGGGGATGCGCGAGGGCGTCACGGGCCAGGCGCCCGCCCGCTGAGCCGGCGCGGTGGCCGGGGGTGGCGGGCGGTGCGCGGCGGCCAGGGCGGTGCGTCCGGCGGCGGTGAGGGTGACGGGCTGCCCGGCATGGAGGGGGTGGCTGGTGTCACGGATGACGAGCCCGGCGTCCTCCAGCCGCCGCAGGATGTCGGGGCCGATACGGGTACCGGAGGAGGTGACCACCGACACCCGCTGCGTGACGAGGTGTTGGCGGAGCCTTGCGCCCCGGGCGATCGCCAGCAGCGCGGCATGATCCCGCGAGGACAACCCGGCCCCGTCCGCCGGCGGGGCAGCCGTGCGCTGGGCGGCTTCGGCGCGCTCCAGGACTGCGAGTGCCTTCGCCTGGAGGTCGTCCCGCCGAACCGTCTCGCTGCCCAGCTGGTCGACGGTGCGGTTGATGCGGTCCAGCAGGACCGCATCAACCGGGTACTCACCACTCGTCAGCCGGTGCAGCAGCACACGGTGGAAGGTGAGGCCCGTCTCGGCCTCGGCCAGGGCCCGGTGGGCATCCACGAGGGCGGCGAGCGGCTCGTCGAGGACGCCCTCGTCGCGCAGCTCCCACAGGTCATCGACGCTTCCGGCGACCGCTTCGATCCGCTCATCGATCCTGGTGAGTGCCGGGACGGTGCCGGTCTGCTTCAGGCCGGTCACGTCAGCGGTGGGCCGCGGCCAGCAGGGCGGCGCGGCGGTACGCCTTGCGGCGGCGCCCGTCGGGCAGCGTGATGTCGCGGGACTGGACCTCGTACGGGGCGAGCAGATGGGCCAGGCGGGCCGGGGTCAGATCGGCGTAGCGCCAGCGTCCCTCGGCGGTGCCGGGCAGGGTACGCAGCGCGGCCACCAGGTCCACGGAGGCGAGGGCGTCGGGGTCGCCGAGTTCGGCGAAGATCCCCAGCACCGTATGGACGATGCCGGGCGGCTGCGGGCGGTCGCCGGGGCAGGACAGAAACTCCGGACCGTCCTCGCCGTTGTCCGGAGCGCCGCCGCTGTGGCCGTCGCTGTCACTGTCGTCGGTGCCGTTGCAGGCGCAGGAGCCGGCGGACAGCAGGACCACCAGTTCCAGGCCGGCGGCGAGCCGTTCGGCTAGGAGGCCGGTGAACCGCTCGATCTGCTCCTTAGGGCTGCGGGGCTCGTCCAGCGCGGGGATGTCCGGGTCGAGAAGCTGTTCGTCGAGGCGCAGGACGTCGAGGAAGGCGTCGAGGACCGCCCCGTGGCACGGAAGCTCCGCAGGCAGCTCGGTCTGCAGAAGTTCGGCGGCGAGGTGATCGAGAGCGGTGGGGAACTGGAATGGGGTCGTCAACGCGAAGGTCCCTTCACGGTCAGAGGGGTCAGGGGTACGGAGGGGGGAAGACCGGGCCGCGCGGAAGGCACGGCGCGGCCGGTGAGGGCTGTGGCGGTGGGCAGTTGGGGGGAGCTGGTCCGGGCCGCGTGGGTCAGGGCGCTGACGGGGCGGGTGAGGCCGAGCCGGGCACGGACGGTGTCGTACAGGGAGGCTGCGGGCCGGGCGGCCACCACATGGACCTCGGTGCGATGCGCAGAGGCGGGCGGGGCCGGGCGCCGGGCGTAGACGAGGCTCCACCCGACGCTCTCGCCGAGGGGCAGTTCACGGAAACCGGCCAGCTCGCCCGTGAGGGTGCCGCCGCCCGGCTCCGCCACGGCGGTCACCTCGCCGAGCCGGGTGAGCGCCAGATCGCGTACGGCGTCGGGTGCGGCGAGAAGGTCGGTGACCACCCGGGGATCGAGGCTGAGCCCTGACGCGGCCGGTGCCCCGGTCACGACCCGGCCGCCACCGGCCCGGCGGGTTCCGCGGTGGCCGGCCGCTGGGCACGGGCGGAGGGTTTCGGGCCGGGCAGCAGGCGGTGCGAGGGCCGTTCGGGATCGGTCATGCAGGCCGACAGAGGCCCGCCGGGGGCCCGGATCGCGGCCATGGCGTGGGTGAGGAAGTCCCTGTGCCACACGAACGGGCCGCTCAGGCCCGCTTCGGGGTCCTTGTGCTGCTGGTAGGCCATCCACAGGGCGTGCAGCCAGGAGGTGACGTCCTGGTGCTCCTGCCACTGCTCGCACCACGGGGAGGCGGTGGTGACCTCCGCCCCGTAGGCGGGCATGAGGAAACCGTCGACCCAGTCCGTCAGGGCGTCCACCTCGTCCTCAAAGGCTTCGCCGTCCAGTTCCAGGATCGGCTTGGGATCCGGCGGCGGGGGCGGAAGCGGCGGCATGGCGGGCATGGGCGGGAATCCGGCGGGCAGTCCGAACCCGGCGAACGGCGACGGACCGCCAGCGGGCCCGGCGCCGGGTGAGGTGGCGAGGCTGTCGAGGTGCTTCGCCTGCTCCGCCGTGCGGTCCAGGAGTTTGCGGACGCTCGCCTCGATGCTCTCCAGGCCGGAATCCGGGATTTTGATCGGCTCCAATTCCCCCTGATCCCAGGGGTCCGTCTCCTCCGAGGGACCTGTCTGGTCCACAGGATCTGTCTGATCCAGGGGGTCTATGGGTTCGGACACGAAATGGGTCTCCTCGACGCCGCAATTCAGTGGGGCAGGGCTGCGGTCAACGATCCGGAGAATCCCCGATTTCACCAGCCGGGAATCGACTGCTACAAAGACCGTCGTGCGCGGCGCGGACCGGATGCGGGATGGCGCGATCCGGCCCGTACCGCGCCTTCAGGAACGGTCAGGCGGTCAGCGCGAAGTCGTCCTGGGTGTGGGTCTGCTGCAGGGTTTCGGTGAGCCGTCCGGCGGCGATCTCGGTGTAGTGGCTGGTCTTCTCGACGCCGATGAAGTCGCGGCCCTCCAGCAGTGCCGCCACTCCGGTGGAGCCGGAACCTGCACAGAAGTCGAGCACGGTCCCGCCGGGCGGGCAGATCTGCACCAGCTCACGCATCACCTGCACCGGCTTTTGCGTGATGTGCTTGCGGTCCTTGCCCGACGGCTGCGACGCCGAGTACAAACCCGGCAGATAGACAGGGTTCCGGGCCGCGTCGATCGGGCCGTTGGACGCCCAGACGACGAACTCGCAGTTCTGGGTGAAGCGGCCCTTCTGGGGTCTGGCCTGGGGCTTGTGCCAGGCCAGCACGCCGCGCCACAGCCAGCCCGCCGCCTGGATCGCGTCCGTGGTGACGGGGAGCTGGCGCCAGTCGGTGAACAGCAGCGCGGTGCCGCCGGTCTTGGTGAGGCGGTGTGCCTCGGTCATGATCTGCGTCAGCCAGAAACCGTAGCTGCGCTGGTCCATGTTCTCGCCGGTGAAGTCCGGCAGGCTGTGCCCGGCGTCAGCGGAGGTGTACTTCTGGCGGGCGGTGCGGCTGGTGCGTTCCTTCGCGGTCCGCCCGCCGCTGTTATAGGGCGGGTCGGTGATCACGGAGTCGACACAGTCGTCCGGCAGAGCGGCCAGGACGGTCAGGGCATCGCCCTGATGAAGAGAAAAGGGCAAAGGGGTACCCCGGATTCGGGTCGGGAAATGGTGGAGACTCACCCCGGGTCCGCCAAACAGCCCACAAGCAGCAGCGTGAAGCTGCGGGCCCATGGGGGCGGGTGTGCGAGGGGTCTGAACAACTCTAGGGCACGATCCCCGGTTGACCGCTGTCACAGCCGGTTCCGCATCTCTCACGGCACTGCGGGCCGCGAACTATTTCTCCAACCGGGGATCGCCGTCTACTGTTTTGGAACCGGGCCGGCGAACACCGCCGCTGCCCGCCCTCCACCCTTTCTTGTCTCCTGCCCTGGAGTTCCCGTTTCCCCATACACCTGATCCCCGTCTTTGCCCCGCGAGGGCTGCGAGCGGCAACTCGCACCCCACGCCCCGGGCCCCGACATCGCCCACCCCGGCCCGCCGCCCCTTCCACCGCTCAGCTGACACGGCGATGCCGGGACCTCACCTCGAAGGACCACCCGTGACACACCCCTGCCCTGAACCACTGGCTTCCCGGCCACCGGCCGCCGGCCGCCGTGCGGGAGGCCGCACCGGGTGAAGGCCGCAGCCGCCGCCATCGGTGTCCTGTGCCTCTTCCCTCTCCTGATCGCCGGTCTCGCCGTCACCGCCGCGGCCGGCAGCGGCGCCGCCCTCAACGCCTCATGCATTCCCGGCTCGGATGTCGACACGGCGGCGGTGGCCGAGCAGGTCGCCGCGATCCTGGGCGGCGAGGACGCCGACACCGACCTGCGCATCAAGGGCCTGGACCTGCCCGACGAGCAGATCCCGCACGCCAGGACCATCGTCGCCACGGGCATCTCCATGAACGTGCCCGAGCGGGGCCAGATCGTCGCTCTCGCCACCGCGCTGCAGGAGTCCCGGCTCCGCAACCTCAACTACGGCGACAGAGACAGCCTGGGGCTGTTCCAGCAGCGCCCGAGCATGGGCTGGGGCACCCCTGAGCAGATCCGCGACCCCGTCTACGCCTCCACGAAGTTCTACGAGGGTCTGCTGAAGGTGCCGGGGTGGGAGTCCATGACGATCACCCAGGCCGCCCAGGCAGTCCAGCGATCCGCATTCCCCGACGCGTACGCGCAGTGGGAGCCGCTGTCGAGGGCCCTTCAGAAAGCGATCGCAGCCGTGCTGCCCGAGGGCGACACCGTCCCGGACGAGGAGAGCCCCGACGCCCCCGGCACTGGGTGTGTACCCGGCCAGGACGGGGCCGTGTTCGGCCCGATCCCCGACGGCACCGTCCCCAGCGGCTACGAGATCCCCGAGGACGCCGACCCGCGGGCCAAGACCGCGATCCGGTGGGCGATGGGGCAACTGGGCACCCCCTACCAGTGGGGCGGGACCTGCACGGACCCGCACGGCCCGGACCCGATGGGCCGCTGCGACTGCAGCTCCCTGACACAGCAGTCGTACGCCGCCGCCGGCCACACCCTGACCCGCACGACCTACACCCAGATCGACGAGGGCAAGGCGGTCTCCACGACGGCCCTGGAGCCCGGTGACCTCATCTTCTCCGGCGGGACCGCCGCCGTGCCCGAGCACGTCGGCCTCTACATGGGCTCCGGGCTCGTGATCAACGCGCCCCGCACCGGGGCCGTGGTCCGGATCGAGTCCGTTTCGGACTGGACGGTCCTGGCCGTGCGCCGCGTCCTCTGACACCCCTCCCTCTTCCGGCCCTCCGCCCCCTCCCCGCTTCCCCGCTTCCCCGCATTCCAGCAGGTCACCGGCCTGTGCACGCAAGGAGTTCCGCCATCCCCACCGATCACACCTCCCTCGCCTTCGACCCGGGCATCACCCCCGCGGACGGCGGCCTTCCCGGTCTCGACGTCCTGCGCGACGTCGTCAGCAGCATCAACCTGTTCGGCATCATCGCCGTCGTCGGCGCGCTGGCCGTCTCCCTCGGTGTGTGGGCCTGGGGCCACCACAGCGGCGGCCACCAGGCCGAGGCCAACGGCAAGAAGGGCGCCCTGGTGAGCGCAGGGGCCGCGCTCGGTCTCGGTGCCGCCAACGGCATCGTCGAATTCTTCAGCGCGCTGGGGACCCAGGTCAGCTGATGAAACGCTCCTTCACCTCTGCGCTCCACCGCCGCACCGCTCACTGGCCCACCGGCCGGCGGATCGCCGCCGTCACCGCCGTGATCACCCTGCTGGTCGCGCTCGCCGGCCTCGTCGCCTGGGTCACCGCCCACGATGACGAGCACCTCACGGACGCACCGCCCGCGCCGGCCAGCAGCGCCCCGGCCCCTGAGGACCTCCCGGGCCCGGACCTGCCACCGGGGACGGGCTCGGTGGCAAAGCCGCCGCAGCTCGGCGATCCCCTCGCCTACGCCGAGAAGGCCGCCGCGATGCTGTGGACCTACGACACCCGGTCCACCAGCCGGGACCAGCAACTCGCCGGCATGCGCGCCTGGATGTCCCCGGAGACCGAGTACACGGACTGGAGCGCGATCCAGTCGCAGGTCCCGGACCCGGTGCTGTGGTCGAGGATGCGGGACAACGCCCAGTACGCCAGTGCCACGGTCACCGACGCCCGCTTTCCGTCGGCGTTCACGCAGGCGCTGACCGAGGACCCGGCCGCGCTGACCGAGGCGTACATCTACGCCGTCACCGTCACCGGCAAGCAGACGATCCGGTGGACGGACGGCGGGGGCGGCGCGGAGGACCGTGCGGTCACTCTCGCCGTCCAGTGCCGCCCCTCCACCAGCTGCGGGCTTCTGTCGGTCGCGCCCAGCATCGCTCCCTGACCCACTGACCTGATCAGAAAGGAGGCCCGGGTCCAGTGGAATTCTGTTCCCTTCCCGTCGCCGGAGCGGTGTGTGAGGCCGCGGACGCGATCGACTTCGCCGCCGACCCCGGCGCGGCAATCACCGAGGGCATCGGCAACTGGATCGCCAAGAGCGCCGGTGAACTCGCCGCCGCCTCGGCCGACCTCGCCGCCGACGTCGTCGACGCGACCACCGCGGTGGACCTGAACGCGGGCTGGTTCCGCGACAACTACGCAATCCTGCTGCCGATCGGCCTGGTCATGCTGGTCGCCACGTTCTGCGCCCAGCTGGTGCGGGCCGCGATGAAACGCGACGGCCGGGCCCTGGCCCAGGCGTTCACCGGCACCGCGTCCGGCGTGCTCTTCGCTTTCGTCGCCATCGCCGGGACCACCGTCGCCATCGAAGTCGTCGACGCACTGTCCGATGGGTTGTTCCAGGCCGCGAACACCTCGGTCGAGGAGTCCGTGCGGCGCATGGTCAATGTGGCCCAGATCCCCGCCCTCGCCCCGCTGGGCTGGCTGGTGATGGCCCTCGCAGGGCTCGGAGCCGCCATCGGCGCGGTTCTGTACTGGTGCGTCATGATGGTCCGCAAGGTGGGCATCCTCGTCCTGGTCACGCTGGCCGTTTTCGCTGCGGCCGGCGGGGGCTGGGAGGCCACCCGGCGCTGGCGCCGGGGCTGGATCGAGGCCACCGCCACCCTCGTCGTCTCGAAGTTTCTGATGACGGTGATCTTCCTCCTCGGCGCCGCCGCCCTGGGGCGGACCGAGGCCGAGGACGGCATCGCCGCCCTGGCCGACGTGATGGCCGGGGTCGTCATCATGTGCCTGGTGTTGCTCAGCCCCTACGCGACGTTCAAGTTCGTGCACTGGGCCGCCGAAGGCACCAACGGTGAGGACATCCACCGTGCCGGAGGCGCCGGCGCACACGTCGCCCGCCAGCACGCGGAAAGCGCCGCCCGCAAGGGCGCAGCGGCAGCCGCGACCGGCGCAACCGGAGGCGCGGCCGGTGCGGCAGGCGCCGCAGCCGCACCGCAGGGACCCGATTTCGCCCCGGGCCAGTTCCCCGGCGATATCGCTACCGTCTCCATGGGTGCCGGCAGCGACACCGGCGGTGGAGACGGACAGGGCGGACAGAACGGCAGCAGCGGTGGAACCGGCGGCGTCCCCGGCACTGCGGTCCAGGGTCTGGAGAAGTCGGTGGGGGCCGCCACCGAAGGCGGCCACGACAGTACGGCAGGCTCCGGCGGCCCGCAGCCCGGTGGCGGTGCGTCCGGCCCTGGTCCGGACCCGGACACTGGCTGGTCCTCAGCGCCCCTGACCGGCTCCGCCCCACCGCCGCCGCAGGGCGCCCCGCCCGCGCCGGGCGATATTGCCCGCCCTGACACCGGCGCCGATCCCTCGCCCGCCGGTCCGGCGGGGCCGCCGCCCGCCGGCACCTGACGACTGCCCCCTTCGCCGGTTGGGACACCATCACACGGATGGTGTCCCGACCGGCCCCCCAGCCCGCGCTTCCGGAACGGTCTTCCTTCTCTTGTCTGACACCACCGCTTCTCTCACGGTCAAGTTCCCGCACCGCTCCCGGCGCGGAATCCTCCTCGGCCTGTCCCTGCCCCAGCTCCTGCTCACGTCCGCCGCGCTCGCGCTGCTGATGGTCACCGTGGTGTCCACCGGCCTGACCGGCGCCGTGCTCGGTGCCCCGCTGTGGGTAGCCTGCGCCGTCCTCGTCCTGGTCCGCCGCCGTGGACGCCCCCTGATCGACTGGGCACCCATCGTCGTGCGCCACGCCCAGCGCCGCCGCACCGGACAGATGCTGTGGCTGGCACGCCCGGTCACCCGCCCCCGCCGGGACGGCACCCTCCACCTGCCCGGCACCAGTGCCTCCCTGCGCCTGGTCACCCCCCACGGCTCCCAGGCGGCGGCCGTCCATGACCCGCACCGCCGCACCCTCACCGCCGTCGCCCGCGTCTCCTCACGCGCCTTCGCCCTGCTCGATCCCGCCACCCAGCACGCGCACGTGAGCGGCTGGGGACGCGCGCTGGCCAGTATCTCCCGCACCGGGAACATCGCGGCGATCCAGGTCCTGGAACGCACCGTTCCCGACTCCGGCGACACCCTCACCCGCCACTGGACCCACCACGGCCAGCCCGGAACCCCCGTCGCCGGGCAGGTGTACGCAGACCTCGTCGCCGCCGCCGGACCGGCCGCCGCCCCCCATGAGGCATACCTCGCGATCTCCCTCGACCTGCACGCCGCCAGACGCCTCATCAGCCAGGCCGGCGGCGGCCTGCCCGGGGCGTTCACGGTGCTGGAGCAGACCACGGCCTCCGTCACCCAGGCCGTCCGCTCCGCCGGACTCACGGTGACCGGCTGGCTCACCGCCACCGAGATCGCCGCCGTGATCCGCACCGCCTACGACCCCAAGGCCGCACCCCGGCTCCAGCAGTGGTCGACGTCCGGGCGGGCCGAGACCGACCCCGCCGCCGCAGGCCCCGTCGTCCAGGTCGAGCACCACGACCGGGTGATCACCGACACCGCCCGGCACGCCACCTACTGGATCGAGAACTGGCCCCGCACCGAGACCAGTCCGGGCTTTCTGCACGGGCTGCTGTTCTCCGCCGGAGTCCGCCGCACCCTCTCCCTCATCTACGTGCCCCAGCAACTCGACGCCGCCCTGCGCGATGTCCAGCGCACCAAAGCCAGCATCGTCGCGGATGCCGGCGAGCGCCGGCGCCGCGGTCAGGTCGACTCCGAGGCCGACAGCATCGAGTACGCCGACGCCAGAACACGCGAAAGGCAGCTCATCGCCGGGCACGCGGACGTCGACCTGACCGGACTGCTCACCGTGTCCGCCGAGACCGACGCCCTCCTCGACGCCGCCTGCGCACAGGTCGAGACCGCCGCCGGATCCGCCCAGGTCGACCTGCGCCGCCTCGACTACCAGCAGCCCGACGCCCTCACCACCGCCGCCCTCCCCCTGGCCCGCATCACCCTGTGACCCCACCAGCCGCCACCGAGCAGAGCCCGCCCCCCGACTCCCTGCCCTACCTGCGCGCCGCGACCGCCGGCCTGCGCCACCACAGCCGCACCGCCACCGGCCGGCCGGCCGACCGCGCACACCTCGACACCCTCCACGCCCACCTCACCGCCCTGCACCGGCTCCTCGACCAGCTCGCCGGGCAGACCAGGCCACCGCACCCGGCCGCAGGCCGACACCTCGCCGCCGCGCACACCCGCATCTGGCAGGCCACCGCAGCCCTCCACGACGCCTTCCACACCCTCCCCGGCGACACGGGCCCCGCCGGCTGCGACCCCACCCGGCTGCCCGACGGGCCACCGGTCCTGACGATCTGCCACCGCCACCTCGCCACCGGCCACGCAGTCCGCCTCAAGACCACCCCCGCCGACCACACCCCGCTCCACGGCCACACCACCCACACCCCATGAGCGGACAGCACCGCCGAAACGGAACACCGACGATGCCCCACCGGCCCGCCCGACAAACCCGCCACGCCACCGCGAGCCCCCTGTTCACCCCCCACGGCAGCGACCGCACCGCCCGCAAACAGGCCCGCAGACAGCTCGCCGAAGCCACCGCCCAGGCCCGCACCGCCGCGACCGCCCACAGCGACGGCACCGAACCGGCCGAACAGCCGCTGCCCGCCCCGCTGTACGGGCCCGCCGGACGACCCGGACCGGCCTCCGCACGCGGCTCACGGCTCAAGCTGCCCGCGCACCGTATGACCACCGCCGTCGCCTCCGGCGCGTATCCGTTCCTCGCGGAGGGCGGGCTCGGTGCCGAGGGCATCTACATCGGCCGCGACGTCCACGCCGAGGCCGGCTTCAGCTTCGACCCGTTCAGCCTCTACGGCAAGATCGAGGGCTTCACCAACCCCAACCTGCTGCTCGCCGGGGTGATCGGGCAGGGCAAGTCGGCGCTCGCCAAGTCCTTCGCGCTGCGCTCGGTCGCCTTCGGATACCGCGTCTACGTACCGTGTGACCCGAAGGGCGAGTGGACAGCTGTGGCAGAAGCCCTCGGCGGCCGGTCCGTCGCCCTCGGTCCCGGACTGCCGGGCCGCCTGAACCCCCTGGACGCAGCGCCGCGTCCTGAGAGCGTGTCCGAGGCCGACTGGGTCGGCGAGATCCGCAAACGACGACTGCTCCTGCTCGGCTCCCTCGCCCGCACCGTACTGGGCCGGGACCTGATGCCCATGGAGCACACCGCCCTGGACGTCGCCCTCGACGCCGTCGTCACTCACGCCGCCGAGATGCACCGCACCCCGCTCCTCGGCGACGTCGCCGCCACCCTCAACAACCCAAGCGTGCTCGACGAGGCCGCCGGGATGATGTCGGGCCAGCTCGGCGACGCCGCCCGCGACCTGGCCCACGCCATGCGGCGCCTGATCCACGGTGACCTGGCCGGCATGTTCGACGCACCCTCCACCGTGAGCTTCGACCCGAACGCACCGATGCTCACCATCGACCTGTCCCGCCTCGGCGGCAGCGGCGACGACACCGCCCTCGTCCTCGCGATGACCTGCGCGAGCGCCTGGATGGAATCCGCCCTCTCCGACCCGAACGGCGGCCGGCGCTGGATCGTGTACGACGAGGCGTGGCGCCTGATGCGGCACGTCGGCCTGCTCCAGCGGATGCAGGCCCAGTGGAAGCTCTCCAGAGGTCTCGGCATCGCCAACCTCATGGTGATCCACCGGCTCAGCGACCTGCTCACCGCCGGCGATGCCGGATCGCAGGGCCGCGCCCTGGCCGAGGGACTCCTCGCCGACTGCAGCACCCGGATCATCTACCGCCAGGAGACCGACCAGCTCCACGCGGCGGCCTCCCTGCTCGGCCTGACCTCCGTCGAGATGGACGCCATCGCACACCTCAACCGAGGGCGCGGCCTGTGGAAAGTCGCAGGCCGGAGCTTCATCGTGCAGCACCTCCTGCACAGCCGCGAACTGGCCCTGTTCGACACCGACGCCCGCATGCACTGAGGACCAAGATGCCCATGACGCCCGACTTCCAACGCGACCTGATACCGAGCAACGAGGTGCTCCAGCTCATCGGCACAGTCGACGCGATGAAGGACAAAGCGCTCAACGCCGCCCTGCGGTGGGAACTGCTGGACGAGAACGGGCACGTACCGGTCGCGCCTTCCTATGCCGTACTGCTCCAGCACGCCACTGATGCACAGCACCTCGCCAGCGAGATCCTGCGGCTCACCGCTGATTTCGCCCGGAGCCCCCACCACACCACCCCCGTCGGCGACTCCGTCCTGACTCATCTCAGCACCGCGGCGACCATGTCGAGCCGTGCCGTACCGCGCTTCGCCGAGACCGCGGAGAATGCACTGGCTCTGCCCCGGTCTGTCGACCCGGCCGACCGGGACAACCTCGCGAACCGCATGGTCGTGGACCACGCCTCCGCCCGGGCCCTCCTGCGGCGCACCTCGGAATCCCTGCGTGACGCGGCCAGGGAACTCGACGACCACCTCGGCTTCCAGCGCTTCCTCACGACACTCACCCGTCAGGAAGGCCCGCCGACGCCACCCCCACCCACGCCGCGCGGTCGCCACCACTGACCGCGCCAGCCCGGAGCCCGATCCACCCATATCCCCAAGGAACGCTCTGAACCGCCCCGATCAATTCAGCGACGCCGACCGGATCGAGCACCAGAAGTGTCAGGCCGAGCACGACAATCTCATGGCGCAGACGGCCGACCGTGAAGCCCAGCTGGAACACGACCTCGCTCGCCGAACGCCTCCGCCCCACCGGCCGGCGTCCCGGAGGAGAAGCCGTGACCACTGACGAGACGAACGCCGTGGACGCCCGTGCGACTCCGCTCGCGCCCTTTCCTGACCATCGCGACGTGAACATGCCGTGGTGGCAGGAACTGTGGCGTCGCCACGCGCACATCACCACGCCGCTGCGGGCGCTCGGACTGCCATGCGACATCGAATTCGGCCTCAGCGCCTACATCGTGCGCGTCGCACTCCCTGACAACAGCCACCTGATCATCGGTCCGCCGCAGGAGCCGCCCTCCGACCGCCTGCCCGGAGATCCCGAGGGCTGGATCGCCACCCGCGAGCACCCCGACGACCCGACGCGCTTCGAGGTCCTCTACGACTCGGCCCCCTCCGCCGACACCGGCGCTCGCCGTCGTCCCGAAGCCCGCAACGGCGGCAGCGCCACACCCCTGATCGAGGTGATCGAACACCGCCTCGCCCAGCTCGGCCTGCTGCCACACCCAGCCCAGCCGACGCCCCCGTCCCCAGCCCCTAAGGCCCCCGACACACCAGCGCGTCGCCCCGTCTACGTCTACGGCGACGCGCTGCGCGATCTGACCGACCGGCTCAACGGAGCCGAGTCGCACGCGGACGCCGCCACCCTGCTGCACCAGATCCTGGAACCCACCGACGGTCTGCTGGCACAGCTCGGCGAGTTCTTCGAAGCAGCCGGCGAAAAGGCCAAGGAAGCCGAAGAGGACGACGGCTTCGACCTGTCGTACGACCTCGCCGACGCCGCAGCCCAGATCCGCGAACTCAAGGACACACTGCATGACACCGAGAACCGGATGCGGGCCCTGCAACCGTCACCGGCACCCCGGCCGCCGTGCACCCCGCTCCCACCCCGACCCGGCTCGACCTCGTCCCCTCCCAGGCACACCCGCTGACCCCCTCAAGAGGCCGCGCGCCCCGGACCCGTCCCCGGCCGGCACGAGCACCCGCGCCGCCGACCCGCTCTCCCCGACCTCTCCACGGACCCTGTGAACCCTGATTTCGAGCTGTACGACAACGTCGGCCGCACCAGCGAGCAGATAGACGCCGCCCGCTACGGCAGAGCCACCAGCAACGACCTATACCGCTGGGCCAGGCACGACAGCGAGGACTTCCGCAGCCGCCACCCGCTGCCGGACGAACCGTTCCCTGTCCCCGACCTCGCCCTTTGCCGCCGGGCGCTGGAAGCGGCCGACAACCCGGCCGAGTTCAGCGCCGCCCTGACCGCCGTCCTGGACGCGGTCGAGCCATTCCTCACCGAGGTCTCGGAGCACCTCGTCGCCGCCGCCCGGTGGAAGGACGGCCTGCGCGGGGCGCAACGCGGATCACCTCCACGGCTGCTGCAGGGTGCCGCGAGCAGTCTCCTGGGTGTGCTGGCCGTGGCCGGCGAAGCCGACCTCATGCTCCTGCGCGCCGAGTACGACCCGACACCGAGCACCGACGCGACCAGGCAGCGCCCGTCCGCTCCCCGCGCGGCACCCCCGCCGCCGCCCGGTCCCCAGCCGCCTGGCGGCCCTGCCCGGCGCTGAGTTCAGCCCACCACCTTCCGGAGGACCCCTGTCCACCCGTTCCTTCATCGCCCGCCCCACGCCCGACGGGGGCTTCGAAGGCATCTACTGCCACCACGACGGATACCCCTCCCGCCATCTCCCCCTGCTCCTGGCCGCGAACCGGTGGCGGTTCGCCGGCGACCTTGACGCCATGACCCGGCACCTGGTCAGCACCGTCCCCATCGGCTGGGACACCCTGGGCACCGACCTCCTCGACCGCACCCCCGACAATCTGCGCGCAGCCCTGACAGCAGGCATCGAGTACCCCAGCACCGACCTCGACGACCTCATCACCCCCGACGGATCACCGCCCCCGCGCATAGCCGTGACCTCGGGTGAATCCCTCGGGGCAACGTGGGGATACGTCCTGCACCCGGAGGGCATCGAGGTCATCGCCGCCACCGAGCACAACCGAGGGCCGCTCGTCGGCTGGGACACACACCCGCTGTCCCGGATCAGCGACTCCCCCGCCCGCTGGACTCCCGGACAGCCCGCCCCGGTCATCACCCCGCCCCCCGTACCGCGGCTCACCACCAGCGCCACGGACACCACCGGCTCCACACTCCCGTCCCATCGAGCCGCCCGGCGATGACCGGCCCCGCTCCCACCACCTTGGAAAGCCTGTGCCTGACCCCCTGTTCGAGGTGAGCCCCCGCTACCTGGCCGCCAGCCCCCTCTCCGACCACCACGCCCACCTGGCGGCACTCGCCGACAGCCACACCTGGGCCCTCACCACGGACAACCAGACGGCGACCGTGACAAGCCCGTGCGGACGGATCATCCTGCGCCATGACCACGCCGCCGAAGGATGGAGACCCCACCTGGTCATCACCGCCCACACCGGCCCCGGCGCACCCGCCCGGTGGCGGGCCGACATCGCGGGCAACGTACCTGTCGAACTCCTCTCCGCGCTCACCACGACGATCACCACCGCGCTGGAGCACGATCCGGACCACCTCGTGTACGACATCGCGGCCGAACCCGAAGGGATGATCGCCCTGCCCTTCACCGGTGACCGGTGGGAAGTCCTGGACAACTGGGGACTGGCCGGCCTCCACTCCCACGACGGACTCGCCGCCATCCTGAACCGGCCGCAGGACTCCCTCGGACCGCCGCTCCAGGAAGACCCCGACGTCGCCTGGCACCTCCTCGCGGCTCACCCCGCCGGACCCCTGTGGGCAGTCTCCTTCACTCACGCCGTCCCCACGTTCGTCGTCGCCTCCGTCCTGGAACAGACCCTGTCCCCCGAACCGGTCGTCCGCCCCGCCGGCATCGCCCTCCACCCCGCCTTCGCCCCCCTCATGACCGCCCGCCCCCTCACCACCACCCAGCCCGCACGCACCCCCGGCGTCCCTCCCAGCCCACCGGGCACCGCCCGCAGCCCCAGAGCACGGCAAAGAAAGAGGAGACCGTGACTTCCGGCTCCCTTTCCTCACCGCCGGCCCGGATCACCCTGTCGCGGCGAGGCGACCGGGAGATCACCGCCATCGCCACCGGCGAGCAGTACAAATGGGCCCACACCGCGCTGGCCGCTGCCGGATGGACCAAAACGGAGTCCGGCGTCCACACCCGGCTCTTCGCCGACCGGGCGAGTGCCGAACGGGCCGTCTCCGCTCTTATCCACTTCGCCCGCCGCCACCGGGCCACCGTCGCCATGAGCAGCCGCCCCTTCCTCGGGGACATCGCCGACACCATCGCCCACCACCTGCCCGGACCATGGATCCCGACCGTGGAGATCTACAGCCACCCGGTGTGGCGGGGCGACCTGGTGCCCTGGGTGTGGGACTCCGGCGAACTCGCCGAAGCGGTCCATGACGGGAACGTGCCCTACGCAGCCACCCTCGCCAACACCGCCGCCGGCGTCGAACTGCTGCTCATCGAGCGCCCCGGCCACCCCCACGGATACGTCATCGGGGCTTTCGCATCCGACGGCTTCACCGACAACGCACGTGACCCGCACGCGCCCACCGGCATCGTCCTGCCCCAGGACCCCCACCAGGCAGCCGACGCCATCACCGACCGCTACCTGCCCGCCTACCACCAGGCCCTCCACGCCCGGCATACGGTGGCCGTCGCCGAAGCCCTCGACCGAATCCGTTGCGAACACATCGAACTCCAGCGCCTCGACCCCTCCGGCTCCGGACCGAAGCAGGAACTGTTCGCGGAGACCGCCTGGTACGAGTTCCTCACCGTCGTGGCACACGCTCCACCGCTCCTCCGGCACTGCCAACGCACCGGACTCACAGCACCGGACGCTGCCGCCTTCGCCCAACTCAGCGCCGCCCTCACCACAGGCGCCGAGATCGTGGACACCTGGCGCAGCCTGCTCGGCCCCGCTGCCTCCCACACACAGCAGGCCCACCGGTCAGACGGCCACCGTGAGGCGAAGGCGGTGCGTGATGCCCGCATCCGGCCGGTGATCGAGACCTGGCTCGTCCACGGCGACACCCTGCTGAACCGCGCCCACGCCGCACCCGGCACCCCCACGAGCCTCCCCTCCGCCGCCGTCCCCGCTCTGCCCCCGGCCGCCGCCCCGCACCGCCGCCACTGACCGAGGAACATCCCTCCTGCCCCACTTCCACATCGGCACCCACCCCGACCACCAGATCGCCGCCGCCTTCCACCCCGGCGTGCCCATCCACATCGCCGACTGGTACCTCGTACGGCTCCAGTTCGAGCCAGTACCCGAACAGCCCGGCCTGTACCGGCTCACCAACCCCGAACAGGATCCGGTCCGGCGTGCCCGCCAGACGGTCCACGACCTGCGCACCCAAGGCTTCACCGTCCAGGCCGACTACACCCTCGACCCAGCCCCCGAACCCGCGCCCACCCGGCACGACCGGCCCGACCACTCACACCGCACCCGCCTCGCCCAGGCAGCCACCGCCCGCCCGCCCCAACTCCGCACAGCCCCAGACCCCGGCCCGGCATACCCGGCCACGCCCGTTCCCACAGCCGCCACGACGCCTTCCGCAGCACGGGGCCGGTGACCTGATCAGCCCACCGTGCCCGGCAAACCCAACCCCCACGGACCAGCAATCGACAGCCGCACCCCACCCGATGTGACCACGGCCCTGGACTCTCTGGCCTCGTACGCCACCTGGTACAAGGTCGTGGCCGCGCGCTGGGACACCGCCCTCCACCAACACCGCGGCCCACCTCAGTCAGCCAAGGAATCGCCCGCCGCCGGCACAGCCCGCGACACCGCTCTCTCCGTCGCCGCGCAAGACCTGCTCCTCCCCTACACCGCAACGCTCCTCGCCGCCGCGCGCCGGGGCGTCGACTCCATGCCCGCAGCCCGCCACCACGCAGGATGGCGCCTCGTGCTCGACGACCTCGAACACGCCGCTGAACAGGCACAGAACAGTGTCGACGCAGGGCCCGCAGACGAGGCAGAACTCGATGCCCGCCTCTGGCCGTTCCTGCGGACCTGGGGCGAGCGGGCCGTGCTCGTACGCGATCTCGCCCTCCAGGCCGATCCGCCCCCGCGTCCGCTGCCCTCGCTGGGGCCGCAGGAAGAGATGTGGACGGATCACGCGCGCACGGCGCGTGCCCGGGGCCTGCTGATTCCGCAGGAGTCCTGGTACGAGCGGACCGGTCAGCTGATCACCGTCGCCACCGCCATCGCACCCGGCGAAACGGGCCAGGACCAGGACGATGAGGTCGTGCTTGCGCTCGCCGGGGACATCGACAGCCCGGCGGTGCGGGTGATCGGCCACTACGACAGCCGCGAAGCGGCCTGGTTCGAACTCCCTCCCCCCGTTCCACCCGGTGTTCTGCACCCCACCCGCACCGGCGCGCGACCAATCCCCGGACCGACGGTGCCCTTCCTCGTCGCGCTGACCCAGGACGTGCTCGACGCCCCGAACAGCCCGGCGGTCGCCGGAGTGCTCTCACACCTCACCGGCCAGCCGCCGTATCCGACCGGACACCTCACCCACCTCGCAAACCTTCTCGACATGTGCGCCGCGTGGGCGACGGCGATGGAGACCCGGACGGGCGCCGAGATGGCCGTCCGGCTGCGGATGCTGTCCGCCCAGGTCGGCCACCTCACCGCTGAACTCACCACGGTCCGGGACGACATGGCCGAAGCCGAGGCAGTTCTGCCCCCGCACCGCATCCCTGCACCGCGGCACCTGCCCCCCACCGGGCACGTAGCTCTCACGCCATCGCAGCCTCCACGCATCCCGCCCACGGCTCCCGCCACCTCCAGCGCCCGACACCGGTGACCGCGAGCCCCGCGACGCCGTAGCGCCACCAGCCCCGAAGCCGCCCCCGTCTCCTCCCCGGCATCTCGCCGCACGAGAACTGCTCGTCCCGGCCGACCGTCCCTTACGTCCTGGCAACACCCGGCTACATCGCCAGCGGCGACAGCCGCTGGCGCCTGACCGGTTGCTGCATCGCGGCCACGGATGGAAGGACGTCTCTACGGCCGGCACCCACACGGCCCTGGGCAGCCCCGACGCACCCGCCACCGCCCGTACCTCCGGCCGCAGGCAGGGCCTTGGCAGCGCATGTGGAGCCGCTGACCGTCCCCGCGTGCCGCTGATCCGGAGCCAGGAAGGGGCCTTTGCGATCAAGTGTTCGTGTACGGCCTGGGGTAGCCCATCTGCTCATACCGCACGGTTTCACCATCGAGCCACACCAGGGCCGCGGTGCGGCCACGTGCTTCCAGCAGCATGACCGCGGTGCAGATCGCGATGGCGTGGACACGATCCAGCAGCGCCAGGCCCTCCACCGCTCCGGTGAGCCCCGTCTCCTTCGCGGCGACCCGGCGTACGGCCGTCATCATCGCCAGCTCGGTCTCCAGTGGCGCCAGGGCCGCCACCGAATCAAGCTCCCGCACCGACATGGACGGCTCTCCCAAATCACAGAAAAGTATGTCGTGATCAAGAACCAGCCACGTCAGGACCCGCTCCAGCCGGCTGCTGTCCAAGCCCGCAAGACATGCCGCAACCTGAACACGGTCCGGGATCAGGTAGGCCCGCTTCAGGTCAACCGCCCGCCAAATCGCGTCAATCAGCCACGGGTCGTCATGTTCCGTCATCCCCCTTCTTTAGCCGACTCACGGAAGTGGCGGCGGACTTCCCACCCGAATCACCATTACGGGCACTGGCCGCAAGTACACCGCCGTGGTCGAACGGATCCGGAACACCGCGGACCTGAGCGAAGAATCTGTCGCCGAACACCGCCGCCTCGATACGCCCCGGACCGGAACACGCCCTGCGCACAACGGCGGCCAAGGCTCGGGCCATCCGCTCGCAGAAGGCACGGATACATCCCCTGACCGAGATCTGGCTGGCCGGCGGAGAACCATTTGTCCGCTACGCCCGGACGGCCGCCGCGCCACCGAGCACACCCGCCGGACACCTCCCGCACGCCCTCAGCATGCCGCCGCCCTCCTGGCCGGTTGCCAGCGCACCCGGGACCGGCGAACGCACACCCCAAGACCCCTGAGAACCAACCGCTCGCCCCGCGCTCTTGACCGGGCACGCCGCAGGGCCGCCCTGGCCGGCTCCCGAAGCCCGTCCACTGCCTCTCTCCCGATACCTCGCCTGCAAGGAGTGTCTTGCCCCACCCGACCATCCCCTACGTCCTGGCAGCACCGGGCTACATCGCCGGCGGCGGCGACTGGCAGCACCTGACCGAGTTGCTGCATCGCGGCCATGGGTGGAAGGACATCTCTACGGTCGACACCCACACGGTCCTGGCCGGCCCCGACGGCAGCCTTCAGGTGAGCCTGGACCGCCGAACGTGGAAGTGGAGCCTGCACGCCGCCCCGGCCGGCGGCCGGCACTGGTCGGCCGTGCTCGGGGCACACATCCCCGTCGAGTACATCACCGATCTCGTCGTCGCCATGCAGGAGCCCGGACCGCGCCGTGCGCCTGCGGTTCTCGGCCCGCTGCACGCGGCGGGATGGGCCACGGATCCCGCCGCGTCCGCAGCGACCGCCGTGTCACCGGACGGCCTGGTCCGCATCACCGGAGAACCCGGGCCCAGCCCCTGGTACGCCGTGTGCGCGGTCGGCGATTTCACCTGGTGGACTGCCTCGTTCAGCCCCCGCACCCCGCCCGCCGTGGTCACCGCGTTCACCCGCCGCCTCGCGGACGACAACCCGCTGCCCCGCATGGCCATCGGCGTGCCCATGTACGGGTGCGAGCGCCACACCCGGCTCACCCGGACCCCGTACACCACCGACCAGGAGCGGGCGGACCTCGAAGCACGGATCGCCGAAGCCCGCGATCGGCGCCGCACCCCACGTCCGCTGCCGCCGGCCCGCCCCCACCATCATCCTTCCCGAACCCGCTGACCCGTCGCTCACGCTTCCCGCCACCTGCATCCGAGGAGAGCGCCCTGCCTCTCGCACACCTCCGAACCCCGCCCCCGATCACCGGCGAACGACCGCCGCGCCTGGCAGCGTTCCTGTTCCGCCGCTACCTGCGCGCCCTCGTCCCCGGCGACGCGACGATCCCGTCAGCCCCCGGCCGGCCCGGATACCGGCCCACCCACCACGACTGAGTCCCGTCCCTCGCTCCGCCGCCCACACAGGAGCGGTGAACACCCCACCCACAGAATCAGTTACCAGGGAGTACAACCTATGGCCGTAGTTGGTACGCCCGGCTATCAGAACGTGCGGAAAGGCGAGTCAGGTAGCTGCGGGGCGGTGAGGCCCGCCCTGGAGCATGTCGGCAGTCAGTGCCCATCGTTGGTGGTCCAGCCACGCACCGTTGATGTGCTGGAAGCTCCGGGCCCGCCTCGCCTTCGCCCAACACCCCACCGCTTTCCCGCCACCACCGATAGGAGATCCGCCTTGCCCGAAGCACCAGAAGAGCCGTTCATGACGATCCGGCACACCATCACCGGCGAGATCACCACCACCGGCTACAACGCCGCCGCCCGGCGGATCCTGCTCCAGTCCGGCTTCGAAAAGACGCCAGGCTGCGCCTGCCGAGCGACGGAACCCGGTACGGAGCGGACGCACGGGCCTGCTCGGCAGCCGGCGAACTGTTCGTCGCCGACCATCCCCTGCACCTGGACCGAGCCCTCGGTCGGCCGGTGAGCGCCGACGGTACGCCCCGGTCGGCCCGGTCGCCGATGTCGGCACAGTCCGTGATCCGCTCCGAGAACGGCCGGCCTCTCCAGCTCATCGCCAACCCCGACCGCACCCGCACCTGTTGAAGGGGCCTCGCTTTGACCACACCCGGAGCGCCTACCAGTCCAGCGCGCACCAAGGGCGGCGAACTGCGGGCCAAGGTGGCCCGGCTGCTGGCCGACCGGCCGGCAAACACGCTCACCATTGGGGACATGGCCAGGCAGCTGGGCCACTCCCACGGCGCCGTCCGCAACGCCGCCCTCACCCTGGTGCGACGCGGCGAGGCCGACCAAGGCGGAACCGGACAACCGGAGTTCCGCGCAAACGCGAAAACCGCCGCAGCCGCGCAGACCGCTGTGATCAGCCCACCGGGCACCCACTCTCCCCGCGCCCAGGCGGCCACGGCCCGCACGACCGTTCCCGCAGCAGCCACGCCCGGGCAGACCGGTCCGATCCGCCGCGCGGGGGGCCAGCTCTACCATCCCCGGGAGCTGGCCGATCTGCCCGACGTCGAGGCGTTGAACCGCCTGCGCGACGCCGACGTGCCGGTGCTGCTCTACGGCCCTCCGGGCACCGGCAAGACATCGCTGGTGGAGGCGGCGTTCCCGGACCTGCTCACCGTCGCCGGCGACGGCGACACCACGGTCGGCGACTTGATCGGCGAGTACACACAGGACGACGCGGGAGCCTACGTCTTCCAGTACGGTCCGCTGGTCACCGCGATGACCGAGGGCCGCGCCCTGCTGATCGACGATGCCACCTTGATCTCACCGAAGGTCCTGGCGGCGCTGTATCCCGCGATGGACGGGCGCAGGCAGATCCAGGTCAAGGCCCACAAGGGCGAGACCATCAAAGCCGAGCCGGGCTTCTACGTGGTGGCGGGCCACAATCCCGGCGTCCACGGCGCGGTGTTGACGGAGGCGCTCGCGAGCCGGTTCAGCGTGCAGATCCAGATCGGCACGGACTATGACCTCGCCCTGGCCTTGAGGATCGATGCCCGGGTGGTCCGGGTCGCCCGGCACCTCGCCCGCCAAGTCGAACTCGGCGAGCTGGGCTGGGCCCCCCAACTGCGGGAACTGCTCAGCTACCAGAAGACCGAGGCCGTCCTCGGCACCAAAGCCGCGCTCGCGAACCTGGTCGGCATCGCTCCTGTGGAGGATCGCGACGCCGTCGCCACTGCCGTCATCAAGGCTGCCGGCGTCAAGGAGGTCGCGCCCCTCACCCTCGGCAAGCAGCTCCCCGCCTCGGCCGTCCGGCAGCCCCCGGGCAACACTGGCTCCGCGCACCGGGGCCGCTCGCGATGAGCACCCACCACCACGTCCAGTCCCCGGCCACCACCCGGGACGACGACGCCGACCTCGCGCGATGGGACGACGACGGCGCCCCGCCCGCGCAACCCCGTTCCTCCCCCAACGCGTGGCTGCGCGTGGGAGCCGAACTCGGCGACCGGCTGGTCGACCTCTCCGGCCGCCAGGACCTCCTCGTCACCTGCCGCCCCGGCACGCGCAGCGGCGCACCGGCCGCGTTCTTCCCCACTCTGGGCGAGGTCGAGTTCGACGCCGGCCTGTTCGCCCCGCTCCAGCCCCACGAGATCCATCCGCGGATCGTGGGCGACGAGGAGCGGTATCCCGCCGCCTGGGGAGTGTTCGTCCACGAGGCCGCGCACGCGGCCCACTCCGTCTGGACACAGCCTGCCGGAGCGAACCCCCGTGTCGTCGAGGCCGCGCTCCTGCTGGAGGAGAGCCGCGTCGAAGGCGCACACCTGATCACGCGGCCCACAGACCGCACGTACCTGCGCACCAGTGCCCGAACCCTGGTCATGCCCGACATCGCCCACCCCACCCTCCAGGGCATCGAGCACGCCGCCGCCGTGGCGGCCCTGGTCCTCGGCCGCCGTGACGCCGGTATCCTGGACGCCGGCGAGACCCGGGCCGTCGCCGATCTGTGCGAAAAGGTGCTGGGCAAAAACCTGCTGGCCACACTCACCCGCATCTGGACCGCAGCCCACCAGTGCGCCGACCACGACGCCACGACCATGCTCGCGCACGCCCAGAAATGGTGCGACGCTCTGGACACCGCGGCCCCCGCCCTGCCCGTGCCGGAGAACCTCACCGATCTGCTGTCCGGCGCCGTGGGGGTCGTCATGGACAGCACGGCAGCCACCGACGCCGCCGACCTCGCGGCACAGGCCGCAGCGACCGACGCCTTGGCCTCGCAGTCCAAGGCGCAGGCTCAGGACCGCGCCCAGCGGGCCGGCCAGCGACGCCGAGCCGCCGCCACCGCCAAGTCGGTCTTCAACGCCCGTGGCACCACCGTCACCCCCGACGGCACACCGGCGCCCCACGGCAATCCGGTCACTGGCACCCGCAGGCCCACCGCCGCCGAGCAGAGTGCCGCCGCACGCCTGAGCCGCGCCCTGCGTGCCGCCGCCTACCGCGAGCGGACCGAGGAGCGGACCACCAGCCCCACCCCGCCCGGCCGCCTCAACATGCGCGCTGCCCTCGCCCGCGACGCTCAGCGCGCGGCCGGGTCGGTCCCCACCGCCCAACCGTTCACCCACACCCGCCGCCGGAACTCCCCCACCCCACCGCTGCGTGTGGGTATCGCCGTCGACGTCTCCGGCTCCATGCGTGCCGCCTGCGCGCCCGTCGCGTCCGCTGCCTGGATCGTGGCACGCGCAGCAGCCCTGACCGACCCCGACTCCCTCACCGCCACCATCGCCTATGACATGCACCTGACCGCATTGACCCGGCCCACCCACCGAGCACCAGAGCGCGTGAAGACGTTCGACGCCAAGGGCCGCCACCACAACCTCGGCGACGCCATCGACGCACTCGACCACGGCCTCGAACTCAGCCGCCCCGGCGCCGGCCGCCTCCTCGTGATCGTCACCGACGCCCGGTACAGCCGCGACGAAACCGCTCAAGCCGTCACCCGCGTCAAGCAGCTCACGACCGCCGGCTGCGCCGTACTCCAGCTCACCCTCACCGCGGAGTCCCGCCACTTGCCGGGGACCACCTTGCTGCACCTGCCCCAGCCCTCCAACGCTCCCGTCGCCATCGCCGCGGCGGCCACAGACGCCATCCGCAGGACACGCTGAGACGACGCAGAAGGCGGAAGCGTCCCCGAGACCACCGCCAAGCACTCCAGACCACCTCCGTCCGCCGCATGAATCGCGCATCTGATGCACGACCCCCCGCAACGACGCAGGCCACCACCCCAACCGCCAACGAAAGGCACTCGATTTGAAGCCCCGGACCAGCAGCCCGACCTCGAACGTAACGCCCATCAAACGGAATTCCCCGGGGGTCCGCACCCGATGGGACGTTGTCCACAGCTGTGGACACGAATGGACACACGATCTCTCCGGCCGTCCGGCCGACCGGCGTGCCGCCTTCGCCCGCTGGCTCGCGGGCCGGGACTGCACCGACTGCTGGCGTACAGCCCGCACCGGCGATACGGCGAGCCGCGAGGAGTGGCTGGCCGACCGCCGCGCGGCCGAACATGCTGCCGCCGCGGAGTGGGCGGCACGTTTCGACATGCCTGCGCTCGAAGGCCCAAAGAAGGCCCTGGGCTGGGGTGAGCGGTGCCGCCACCAGCTCGTGACCACGGCACACACCGCTCTGGTGATCGAGGGCGCCTTGGACGAGGCGGACTGGTCGGTTCTGGAAGAGAAGGCCCGCACCATCACCAGAGCAGGCTGGTGGATCGACCAGCGCGGCTCGGACGGCACCGACCTGCCCGAACTCCTCGACGCCGCCACAGGATCCGACCGTGCAACCGAGAACCCCTACCGCTGACCGACCGCTTGTACCCGGCGATGCCCGGTTCGCCAAACCGGGGAATCTCCGGACCCTTGAATCCTCCCCACCGCCACCCCGCGCCCTGTGGAAGGACTCCCGCCGTGCCCCCATCCTCCCGCCCGCCGTACATACCGGCCGACACCCTGACTCCCGATCGGGACATCACACACGCCCATTTCCGACCGGGCGACCAGGTGATCATCGTCAAGGGCATCGCCGACGGGGACCTGTGGGGCGAGGCGATGACGGTCGTCACCCCGTCCTGGCACACACCGACCGACGAGGACGGCTGGCGGCTGAGGAACCCCAACGGAGGCACCCAGACCTACGTCACCGCCCATCCCCGCTACATGATCCACCTCTCCCGGCGGTGCCGGGACTGCCTCAACCACCAACGGGCACTCAAAGACCACATCCGGCCCCGGACCCGCGGCGCCAGGAGCCCGGTGGACTGCGGCTGGTACATCCTCACCGCCCTGAACCAGCTCATCCACACCCACGACCGGCGCGGACAGCGGTGATCGCCTTCGTGAGTGAGAGCCCACTCTTGTGGCGGCCGGGCGGCTGGCGCAGGCGCTCGGACGGCCGTGTCGAGACCCGATCAGGCATGGCGTGAGTGCACACGGGAACCGGCTGGCCTGTCCGCCGGCATCCGTGCCTCGACCACCAGCGACGAGGTCGCCGAGGTCCTTGCGGAGGTGACCGCCGCATACGACGACGTCCTCGCTCTCGCCGGAGTCGTCATCGCCACGGCCGGCTTCCACCAGGACCTCGGCGTTGCCGCGGACCCTCCGGCGGCGGAGGGCCTGCCCTGCTGCCCCCAGCCGAAGCCCGTCTCTCCTGCCGCCGAAGCCTTCTGTCCCCCCCTTTCGTTTCTCCCCGAGGAGCCCATGCACGACCACGAGCAAGACCACGATGTGGAGGGGTTCGCCGCCGTTCTGGCCGGTGAGCTGTCCGGCCGCTGGAGCGTGGACTACCGCCGGCACGCCAACCGTGCGGAGCAGATGGCCCGCGCCGCTGCGGTGTGGGACATGAACATCGTCGCCGACGCCATCGCCACCAAGGCGCTGCACCATGACGCGATCCTCACCCACGGCAGCGGCACCCGCCTCTACCTCACCGGCAGGCCGGGCCACGAGGACGATTTCCTCGTCGCCGCCATCGCCCCGGCTCTGCCGCCGGAGGCGTTCGGGGGTGTGCGCGAGCCCGACGGTATCGCCGTTCCCGCCGACCCGGAAGCCGCCGCCCAGATGGTCCAGGCCGGGCTGCTGCCCCGCTACCAGGCGGCCCTCGACCTGGTCCTGTCCCAGTCGATCCGGCTGGGGCTGGAGGAGTCGCTGACGCTGACCTGGTCCGGCACCGACCTCCATGCCCACGCCCCGTCGACGCCGGTGCGGGAGATCCTCACCGAGCACGGCTTCACACCGTCCCCCGCCGGTGGGACGCTGGTCCTCGCCGGAGACGACAGCGCCCTTCAGGCCAGGACCATCCGCACCGTCGGAGCGCGGCTCGCCATGCTCGGCACCAGCCTCGCCCTGCGGCACCCGGCACCCCGTTTCAGCCCCGACAGCACCGCGATGGCCCCGGCGCAGCAGGCCCGGCCCGCCGCCCGGGTCCGATGACACCGCGCCCCCAATCCGCCATCGGCCGGACAGCGCCCCCGCAGCCTCCCCCGCCCGGGGCCGAACCTCCTGAACCTTCCCCATCCCGGGCCAGGTCCCGGGATGGCCGCGGCCCGGAGGGCCAACGCCGTTCTCCCTTCCCTCCTGTCATCGAAGACCCCATTCCCCGCCTCCCCGGTCCCAGCTGGCCGCACCGCTGCATGTCCCTGCTGCGCCGGACCGCCGCCCGCCCGGCCCCCGTCCGCCGGCGCACCCCCGTCTCCTATGAACGTCCCGAGCGGGACAACGTGCCGCATATCCCGGCCTTCTGGGGTCCGGTCCGCAGGCCGAGCCGCCGCCAGGACTTCTGACCCCCGCCCCCTTGTGTCCCGCTGTCCGGAGGACCATGACCGACCCGACACCCGCCCCTGTCCAGCGTGCCCGTGAGATCGCCCGCCAGATCGACCAACTGGCCGGGCGCCTCATCCAGGCCCCGCCCTTGCTCGCCGCGCAGATCATCAGCGAGGTCCTCGACCCCGAGGAGGGAATCCTCGGCCGCTTCACCACCCTGATGGCCACCGGCTCCCACTTCGCCAAATCCCATGCTGAGCACGGACTGCTCCCGCCCGAGGTGTGGCTCGCTCTCGGCCGAGCCGCGAACGAACTCCATGACATCGGCCTGGATCTGGACGAGCACACCGACACCCTGCGCGACCTCGCCACGCCCAAACCGCCCGGCAGTACCCCCACACCTCCGGCCGCCTCCCCCCTGATCGCACGGCGGCACCGGTGAACCATCCCCAGGGCTGGGCCGGATGGCACGACCAGCCCCAGCAGCACTACCTCATCGAGCCCCGCTACCTCGCCGGCGGAGGCGACCTGCGCCACATCACCGAGTTCCTGCGCGCCTGCGGCTGGAAGAACCGCTCGAAGACCAGGGGCCCGATCGTCCTCGACAGCCCGACGAAGTCCGTCCGGATCATGTTCGACCCGCTCAGCCAGCCGGGCGGCTGGACCATCCGCGGGAAATCCGCCGGCCATCAGCCGCCGTGGGAAGCGAAGTTCGGCATCCGGACCCCCGTCGAGATCATCGCCGGGCTCACCGACGCCCTCACCCAGCCCCCCTCCGCCCACGCACCCAACGTCTGGGCCCCGCTGGACACCCAGGGCTGGAACACCCGCAGCGGACAGCACGTCACCGCCACCAGCCCCGACCGCAACGCCTTCGTGCAGTTCCACCAGTCCTCACCGGGCCAGGCGCACTGGTGGATCGGGGCCCGCAACGAACACGGACGGGCCTGGGACGCGGAACTGTCATCAACGACGCCGCTGTATCTGGTGCAGGCGCTCACCACCGCACTGGCCGACCCCCAGCCCGTGATGCGCCCGCGAGGCATGTTCGCGCCCAGCGACCGCATCCGCACCACCTCCGTCTCCCTGCGCCCCTCCGAACTCGGCGCCTGGCAGCAGGCACGCATCACCGCCGCCCGCGCCGCCACCTGGGCCCGCTCCTCCTGGGCCACCGCCCGCCCCCGCAGCCCCAGACCCGACACCCGTATCCCGACCGGATACGCCACCGGCCGCCGCTGACCCCGCCAGGCCCGGCCGGCCCCAGGGCCACCGCAGCCGCCGATCCCCCCGAACGCCGAGTTCGGCCCCACGGCAGAAAGACAGGCCGACATGCCAGCCCATTCGCCGGACCATCTCGACTTCCTCGGCCTCTTCCTGCGCCAGGCCAAGATCATCGTGGAGACCTTCGACCAGAACCCCGCCCAGCAGCAGGAGGACGGACAGCCCGTCGACATCGACGCATACAGCTGGGCCGCCCACCGCCGCGACCGCCTCATCTGGATCGCGTTCCTGTCCATCCGGGTACAGGTCCCGCAGCTCCTCGCCACCGCGACGGCACAGCTCGACCAGCTCCCCGCCCCCTCGCGCGCACCGTGGGCGGCCAGGCTCCGGGCGCTGGGCCGGGCGGCCGAGGCCCTGGACCGCGAGCACGAGGACACCGTCGAACGCCTCCGCGGCCACTTCGCCGGCCCCGGCGCGAACCTGGAGACCGCCGACCTGATCCTCACCGAATTCTTCGACGAGGCGTGGCATCCGCTGGAGATCTGGGCCATCAGCGGGCACACGGTGATCGAACTGAACAGCATGGTCCATCCCGCCAACGCGCCGGCCGGCTCCCCCGCACCGGCGGTATCTCGCCGCAGGCCGCACACGGTCACGGCCACCGAGCGGCCCGCCCAGGGTCCGGGGACGCCGCCGGCGCCGGGGCCCCACCGTGCCGGTGGCCAACGTTGCTGAGGCCGGAGCAACTGGAGGCTTTCACCGCCGACCACGAGAGCAGCCTCCTCGACGACGTGTCACCCCGGTATCTGGCCGGCCCGGGGGACGCACGGCACGTCACCCACGCCCTGGCCGCCGCGGGATGGACGGTGCGGTCCGACCCTCTGACAGCGGTCGTCGACATGATCAGCCCCGACCACCTCCACCGGCTCCGTCACGAACCCCAGGCCACCTGGAACAGCAGGACCTGGCAGGTGAGCAGCAACGCTCCGGGCGCGTTCTGGTCCGCGTCCTTCGGGCCGGTCCCGGCGGAGATCCTCGCCGGCTTCACCGACGGCCTTCTCCTTCCCGCCCCCGCAAAGGACCTGCCGGAGGTGTGGGACCTGCTGTCCGGGGCGGGCTGGGACCACACCGTCCACCCCGACGGCAACGCGGAGGCCCGGTCCCCGGACGGGCTGGTCCACATCGCTCACCGGCCCGACAGCCAGGACGTCGAAGACCCCCGTTTCTGGCGTGTCGAAGTCGTTCCCCGTCCGGACGAAGGGGCTCCCGTGTGGATGGCCTCGATCCGGAACGCATGCCCAGCGCATCTGGTCCACGGTCTGGCCCGCGCGCTGACCGCCCCGGCACCACTGCGACGCAACTGGCAGCAGCCCCTCGGGCATTACCGGGCCCGGCGCACCGAGAGCCCCATGGTGCCCGCTGACTACGTCCGGGCCCACCACGACCGCGTCGACTCGATCCGCACGCGAGTCCGGGCCGCCCGCCGCCATCCCGAGCAGGCCCCCACTCCCAGCCCACCGCCCTCCCCGGCACTCTCATCCCCTCGACGACAGGCACGGTGAAACCCCCATCCCGTACACCCACCAGCACACCCACGGTCCCGGTCCGGACGAGCTGCTCGCCGGCTTCCTGAACACTCTGGACCGGCTCCAGACCGCGTGGGACACGCGCATCGACACCCACACCGACCCCAGCGGCGAACCCTACGACGACGAGGCCCACCAGCAGGCCGAACAGGAGCGCAACGCCCAAGCCTGGGACGCCTGGGAAGCACTCGCCGGCATCGCGGCACGGCTCGTCGCCTCCGCCGAACAGCGCCGCCCCCAGCTCCCGGACCGGACCGCCCAGCCCCGGTGGGGGTGGCAGCTCGGCGTCCTGACCGGCCTTACCAGCCAGCTCGACACGGTCGCCACCACCGCCGAGGAAGCTCTCAGCGCACTGCCGCCCGGAACCGGGCCAGGCAGCGAGGCATACGGGGCCGTACTCACCGACCGGAACGCGGCGGCCTGGCCGCTGCTGGAGGAATGGGCCCTGCACGCCCCCGCCGTCACCGGCATCCGCGCCGCAGCCGGACCCGGGCAGCCCCGGCCCGCCACCCACGTCCCCGCGCAGCCCGCCCCCGCCTCCGTGTCCCGGCCGGTGCGGCGATGACCCCGGCCAGCACCGTCGACATGTGCCTCATCGCACCCCGCTCCCTGGCCGACGGCGGAGACCCGGGATGGATCATCGTCCCGCTCCACCGGGCCGCAGGCTGGAGCCACGGCCACGACCCCCTGATGCCCCGGGTCATCCTCTCCAGCCCCGACCAGAAGGCACTCCTGAGGCTGGAGCCCGCCACCGACGGCCCGTGGTGGACGCTCCAGCACACCGCCGACGCCGGGAAGCCCGCCTGGCACGCAAGCTTCGGCGGGCGCACCCCCGTCGAGATCATCGCCGGCGCCACCGACGCCCTCACCCACCCCCGCACCACAGCACAGACGGACCCCTACGAACCGCTCCTGGAGCAGGGCTAGCTGCCCGGCCGCGACCACGACGGCCTCATGTCGCCCGACGGCTTCACCACGGTCGATCACTTCACCCACGACGGCACCGACGCCTGGTTCGTGACCGCCACCGTCAGCGGCGACCCCGAGGGCCGCCTGTGGGAAGCCAGTTTCTCCGGCACCACTCCGACCGCGGTGATCACCGGCTTCACCCGGGCACTCGCCGATCCCGCGCCCGTGCGCCGGGACCCGCTCCATCTCTCACCCAGCACGCGCCACCACGCCCTGATCGCCGTCCGTGAGGTTCCCGCTGCCGATCTCGCCTCCGCGCTGGAAGACCGCATCCAGCACCTGGCCACGGCCCCGAACCCGCACAACGCCCAGCCCTCACCACGGGCCCGGCCAAACCAACCGCGAACCCGCTGACCACGCTCCCGCTTCCCTCGGACTCCTCGAACCTTGCCGAACTCCCCCTCCGTCTCCAGCAGTCCCGGCACCGACCTCGCTTTCAAAGCGCTCCTCGGCCTGTTCGGCGTCGCCGTACCGGCCGCCAACCTGGCCTGGATCACCGGCAACCTCACCCACACCGTCAGCGGAGGCTCGTGGGCGCCCTACCGGCCCGCAGACGCCCTCCTCCACCCCGACCGCCTCTGGCCCCACCTCGGTGAAACGTCCCTCCTCATCGGGGCACGGATCATCCCCGCCGCCCTCCTGATCGCCCTCGGCGTGATCTGCTCCCTGTACTGGACCCGCCGAGGAGGCGGCCCCGGACGCCGCAAGAAGATCACCGGGACGGCGAAGGCGAAGGACATCGAGCCGCTGCTGGCCAAGGCGATCACCGCCAAGGCCCGCAGTCTGCGCCCGAGCCTGAAGGACGCGAAGACCATCACACCGGCCGAGACCGGCATCCTCCTCGGCAACCTCCAAGGGACACGCACCGAGGTGCGAATGGGGTACGAGGACGTGGCCGTGGCGATCATGGCCCCGCGCTCCGGGAAAACCACCTCGCTGGCCATCCCGTCCATCCTCGCCGCGCCCGGCCCCGTTCTGCTGACCTCCAACAAGGCGGCAGGCGACGCCTACACGGCCACCCTCGACGCGCGGACGGCAGCGGGGCGGGTGTGGACGATGGACCCGCAGCAGATCGCCCACGCGGAGCGGAGGATGTGGTGGAACCCCCTCGCCGGGGCGAAATCACTCGACGGCGCGGGCCGCCTCGCCGGGCATTTCCTCGCCGCGAGTGTGGATGCCTCCCAGCAGGGCGACTTCTGGTCCAAGGCCGGATCCAACATCCTGTCGCAGGTGTTCCTCGCCGCGGCCCTCGACGAGCGGCCGGTCACCGATGTCATGGACTGGCTCGCCTTCCCCGCCAACCGCACCCCGCTCGACATTCTGCGCGACCACGGTTTCACCGCCGTCGCCGCACAGTTGAAGGGCACCGTGGAAGGACCGCCTGAGACCCGGGACGGCATCTACGAGACCGCCCGCCAGTACGCCGCCGCCCTCCTCAACAGCGAGATCGCCGCCTGGGTCACCCCCCAGAAGGAGATACCGGAGTTCCGGCCCGCCGATTTCGTCACCGGCACCGACACCCTGTTCCTGCTGTCGAAGGACGGCGGCGGCGGAGCCTCCGCGCTGATCGCCGCGTGCGCGGACTCCGTGATGCGGGCCGCGACCGCCCAGGCCGAACGCGCGGGCGGCAGACTCGACCCGCCGATGCTGGCGATCCTCGACGAAGCCGCCAACGTCTGCAAGATCAGCGACCTCCCGGACCTGTACTCCCACCTCGGATCTCGCGGGATCATCCCCATCACGATCCTGCAGTCCTACCGCCAGGGCCAGAAGGTATGGGGCGATTCGGGCATGGACGCCATGTGGTCCGCCGCGACCATCAAGGTCATCGGCTCCGGCATCGACGACCCGGACTTCGCCGACAAGCTCTCCCGGCTGATCGGCGACCACGACGTCCCCACCACCTCGACCTCCACCTCCGAGTCCGGGAGATCGACCTCCGTCAGCATGAGGCAGGAGAGAATCCTGCCCGCCGACGCCATCCGCGCCCTCCCCAAGGGCACCGCGCTGCTCTTCGCGACCGGGATGCGCGCCGCCATGCTCGACCTGCGCCCCTGGTACACCGAGCCGGGCGCCGACCGCCTGGCCGCCGCCTCCGCCCTCGCATCGAAGGCGATCACCGCCCGCGCCGTCGCCAAGCACGCACCTTCCCCGCCCGTACCGGGGCAGGACGCGTGAACAGTTCCCGGCTGCACCTGGTGCCGGTCCGCTCCCGCGAGGCGAAGGAATTCGTCCGCACCTGGCACCGCCACCATCCACCGCCCGCCGGGCAGATCTTCGCCGTCGGAGCAGTCGACGACAACGGCGTCCTGCGCGCGGTCGCGATCGTCGGCCGGCCCGTCGCCCGCCATCTCGACGACGGCACCACCCTGGAAGTCACCCGGACCGCCACCGACGGCACCCGCAACGCCAACTCCACCCTCTACGGGGCGGCGTGGCGGGCCGCCAAGGCCCTCGGATACCAGCGTCTGATCACGTCCACGCAGGACGGCGAGAGCGGGGCATCGCTGCGCGGCGCCGGCTGGCGCCTGACCGCCCGGCGCCCGCCCCGACCCGGATGGCACACCCCCTCCCGCCCCCGCACCGGCCACGGCAACGACCACACCGCCCGGTTCCTGTGGGAAGCACCCTGACCGAAGGCGGCCAGGCCCTCCGTGACAGGCCGGCCACCGCTCCCCGCCCCCTGCCCTCATGCCAATGCCACGCCTGGAGCGCCTTGCGCAATACCGACCTGAACGCCGAAACCATACTTCTGCACGGCCTCGCCGACGCCCTCGAAAACGTCCACAGCGACGTCCGCTCGCTCGATCTCACCCCCGGCAGCGAACTGCGGCGGCAGATCACCCGGCAGATCATCGCGGTCAACGCCCTGGCCGCGCAGGCGATGGACCGCCTCGCCGCCCTCGACGGCAGCCAGTACACGACCCTCCCCGGCAGCCGTACCACCGTGAAAGCGCTCACCTCCACGGTCCACAGCACCACCATCGCCGCCGCCGAACTCGCCGGCGTCCTGGCCGCCAACCCGCTGCCGGGCACGGCGTTCAACGGGACCCCCTACAACAACACGGTCCGCGCCCTCCTGCACCAGAACGCGGCGCCCCTCATCGAGGAACACCACAGCCAAGCGCTCGAACAGCTCGACCTCGCATCCACCGGCTGCCACTACCTCGCCACGATCATCGCCCGGGACCTCACGACGCACACCGGCCCGAACATCCCCACCCAGGCGGCACCTGCGCTCACACCCCCAGCACGGCGCCGGACGGGTCACACGCGATGAACGACTCAGGAGCCGACAGCCCGCTGTATGCCACCACACCCCGCTTCCTGGCAGGCCCCGGTGACGTACGCCTGGTCACCAGAACCCTGCGAGCAGCGGGATGGACGAGCCACTGTGAGGCGGACACGACCCGCCTCACCTACACCAGTCCCACCGGCGAGTCGACGGTCGCCCTACGGCCCGCGCCCTCCTCCGTCGCCCTGTGGTGGCACCTCTCCGGCAGCCACGAGGGCCGCCCGTGGACAGCATCCTTCGGCGGCAACCTGCCCGCCGAAATCCTTGCCGAGGTCCTCCAGGCCCTCGCAGACCCTCAGCCGCGACAACCCGCGGAGCCCTGGTCCGTACTGACCGCCGCAGGATGGCAGCGCACCCGCGACGACTACGCCTGGCACCCCTCCCAGACCCTGCGGCTCCATCGCGTCGATACCGCCGACCCTGCCGCGACCACGTGGCTCATCGACGTCAGCACGCCCCACGGCTCGCACTTCTGGGACGGTGAACTCGACAGTGTGCCCCTCCACCTCGTCACCGCGTTCGCCACCGCCCTGGCCCGCGACGCACCGGCCCTGCGCGCCAGGAGCGACGTCCCGGACCCGCACTCCGTCACCCAGACCGCGGTCGGAACACACGACATACGGCACGCCCACGGCGCCGGCACACGCTCTTCCGCCACGACCAGTACGGACAAGCCCGGCCCTCCGCCCACCACGCCCGGCGCCCGAGGGCCGCTGCGCTGAAACCCGGGCCCGCGTCCCCGGGCTGCAAGCGATCCGCGCCGACCCCCGTCAAGGACCACGCTCCGTGTACAAACCTCATGACCTGGACAGCCTCACCCACCGCGACGCGATCGACGCCGTCGGCAGGGACATCGACACCCACCCGGTCGCCCTCGCGACCAGCGGGATACTCACCGTCGTCCGGCACATCGCGCTGATCAGCCACCTGGTGACCCGGCTCGCCGCAGACAGCCACTTCCATACCGGCCACTCCCACGAGAGCCCCGGCCAAGGGGACTCCACCAGCACCCAACTGCCCGTCGAAACCCTCACCGCCGCGGCGGGCCCGCTCGCCGAGGCACTCAGCCACGGCACCCGCGCCCTCGGCCACTACGGGCAAGCCCTCGCGCCCCTCGCCGTCCTCTCCCAGCCGCCCCACGTCACCACGCCCCACCACGAGTCGGAAGCGACCGACACGCTGCGCCGCCATCTGCGCAACGCCCGCCGCTCGCTCGCCCAGGCCCGCACCGCACTCCACCGCCCGGCCACCACCACGCCCAATGCCCCCCGGTCTCCCGGCCCCGTAGCGGGCCGCCGCCGCTGACGCACCTCTGCCACCAGCCGACCTTCGAGGACCTCGCATCGCCATCACCGATCACCACGACGTGTTCATCGGCTCGACCGACGACGGCCACACCTTCGTCACCCTGAACGCCCCCATCCCCGGCGCCCGGCAGGCACTGGCCGAGGCCGGGTTCACCGCCCGCTCCCATCACGGGCGCACCCTCTACCTGTTCCCGCCCGGCCCGACCACGGCCGAGGCGCACGAGAAGGCGGGCGTCGCCCTGTACGGGCTCCTCGCGCACACCCTGGACTTCGCCGACCTTGCCTGGACCACCCGCCAGCCCAGCTCAGGCCCCGAACAGGCCGCTGTCCGCATCACCTTCGCCGGCGAGCAGGTCACCGCCACCGCCCGCACCAGCGCTGGCCGTGACATCCTCACCCGGCACGGCTTCCTCACCACCGGCGACATACTCACGCTCCCTCCCGGCCTGAGCGAACGCGACCGAGTCGGCGCCGTCGTCCGGCTGGAAAGCCATCTGTACACCGAAGGCATCACCGTCCACGTCGCTCTCGGTTTCCCCACCGTCGACGCCATCCCGCCGAAGCCAGGCCCGGAGCCCGCACCGGTCCCCGCACCCGGGTGCACGGCCAAGCCCCGCACCCGCTGACGTCCCCGCGCCGGGACCGGCCGGCACGGCAGGAGCCACGGCGCTGTGCCTCGACCCCTGTCGGCGACCGCACAGCCGGACCATGCACCTTCCGGGCCCGACACGACCGGCCCCGGCGCGACTCCCTGACCAGTTCTTCCCCCTGCCCGGTCACCACCCGGAATGTCCCGCCGATGACAGCACCCGACCCCCACGCGCCCCTGTTCGACATGGACGTGCCCCGATCACCGACACCCGTCGAGCAGCTGCTGGCGCTCGCCGGTCTCCACACCCGGCACAACGACCGCATCGATCTCCTCCTCCACGGCCACCCCCACCCCGGCCCCGACACCTACACCGCCTCCGCGCACGGCCTGGAGCGCGAGACGCTCGCCTGCGTCAGGGCCATCCAGCAGCAGCGCCTCCCCGCCGTCGAACCGGTCCCGAGCACTCTGGTAAGGCTGCGTCAGATCGCCTATCTCTCCGGCGGAGCCGCCCGCTACCTCGGCACCGCGCAGCACTCCCTGCCCACGGAAGATGAGCCGGGCCTCCCCCTCGATCGCCGGCGCGGCGCAGGGCAGATGGTGGCCCTGGCCCGGGAACTGACCGCGCTCGCGTCTCCGGCGATCATCGAGTCCGCCGTCCATCTCGCCCCCAGATTCCGCACCCAGGCGCCCGGCAGGGCCGCCGCCGTCGACGGATCCCAGCGCGGCGTCCTGCTCATGGTCGCCCGGGGGCACCTCACCATCGTCGGCCAGGGCGACCGCGTCTACGGCGACTCCGTGCCGGTCGACGCCCAGGCGCTGCACAGCCTGCACGACCAGCGGCTGCTGATCAGCGAACCCGCCTCGGTACCCCCGCTCTTCCCCGGTGGCCCCCTGCGCGACCGCGCGCACCTGACCGCGCTCGGCATCAGCGCCCTCAGCACCATCCTCCACAGCTCCACAGTCCGGCCCGCAGGGTCCGCTCTCCTTCCCACCGCCTCCCTGGGACCGGCCGACACCGGCCACACACGCCGCTGAAAGACCCGGCGCGCTCCCGCCCGACGACGGCACCGTGTCCCGGCTGCGGGGCGCACCACCCGCGCCCGCCCCGGCCCGCTGCCCGGACCTGGCCGCCCCCGTACGGCCCGGCACCGTGCACCGTCATCGAACTACCGCTCCCCACCAGACCAGAAGGGCGCTTCCTGTGCCTCCTTCCTCCGCCTCCGCGCGCGGAACGGACTTCAGGCTCACCCCCGCCCGCCACCGCGCCCTGGAGATCATCGACCGCCACGACGTGGTCCTGTACCGGGGCTTTCGCGGTCCCTTCCGCGTGATGGCCACCGGGACGTCAGCCCGGATCACCATGCCCGTCATCGACGCGCTGAGCGCCGCCGGGCTCATCGCCCGGGACGTCAGCGTGAGCATCCACTCGGGCCAGCCCCTCCTCCTCACCCCCGCCGGCCGCGCCACCCTCCACGCCGCGGGCACCGCACCGGGCGCCGACGCCCGCGCCGCACCTGCGCCCGCCTCCCGCCAGGGGCCCACCCGCTGACCAGCCCCGCATCCACCACCGGGATCCCGCAGAACAGCACCAGGCACCGCCCCGACTCCCCAGGTCACCGTCGGCTTCCGCGTCCGCAGCACCGGCTCCGCCCAGGGCGCTCCCGCCGTACTGCCCCGAATCCTCCGCACACCACAAGGACTTCCGCATTTCCACCCTCCCCGCATTCCGTGCCCTGTCCCTCGGCGCAGGAGTACAGTCCAGCACTTTGCTCGCCCTCTCCGCCGAAGGCGCACTCCCCAAGGTCGACTACGCGATATTCGCCGACACCGGCTGGGAACCGAAGGCCGTTTACGACCATCTCGACCGTCTGGAACGCGACATAGCGAAGCCCGCCGGAATTGAGATCCTGCGGGTCTCCTCCGGGAACATCCGCCAAGACGCACTCGACCCGGAACACCGTTTCGCATCCATGCCCCTCCATATCCTCAACGAGGACGGCCGTCCGGGAATGACCCGGCGGCAATGCACAGGGGAATACAAGGTAAAGCCGATCAAGAAAAAGGTCCGAGAACTCCTCGGATACCCGTATCCCGCCCGGATCCCAAGGGGTTTGTTCGTCGAGCAGTGGGTCGGTATCTCCACCGATGAATTCCACCGGGCCAAGGACGCCGACGTCAAATACATGCACAACCGACACCCCCTCATCACAGACATGGGCTGGTCCCGGGCCGACTGCGTCCGCTACCTGACATCCATCGGGCTCGCCGAAACCCCCAAATCGAGCTGCCTCGGCTGCCCATTTCACGGCAACGCCCAGTGGCGTGCCATCCGGGACGAGTCACCGGAGGAATGGGCGGATGTCGTGGAATTCGACGCGGCCATCCGGGAGGGGAATGCCCGCGCGAACGCGAACGGGAACCGGCTCCTCGGACAGGCATTCCTGCACCGTTCCAGGGTCCCGCTCGGCGAGGCACCGATCGACCATGTCACCGCCGCCGAATGGGCCGCCCTCCAGCCGGAGATCGACGGGCTGGACGCAGCGCACCTGGAAGAGGGTGCGGTGGACGGCTGCTCCCCCTGGGCCTGCCGCGGATCCGAGCCCGTACGGGACGACTTCGGTCTCACCGCGTGAGGAGAATGGTCCTCGATCTGTTCGCGGGTGCGGGCGGCTGGGGAATCCCCCTGTCGCGGTGGCAGGTGCGGGAAGTCGGCCTGGAATGGGACGAGTGGGCGTGCCGGACGCGGGCCGCGGCCGGGCTGGTGACCATCCGGACCGACATTGCGGCCTATCCGGTGGGGGTGTTCGCCGGGCGGGTGGCGGGGCTGATCGCCTCCCCGCCGTGCCAGGCGTGGTCGATGGCGGGCAAGCGACTCGGCCTTCTCGACCAGCCGCTCGTGCACCAGGCGGTCGCCGACCTCGCGGCCGGACGCGACACCCGCGAGCGGCTCCTCGCGGCCTGCCGGGACGACCGGTCGCTGCTGGCCGCCGAACCGATGCGCTACCTGCGCGCCCTGCACCTGGCGGGTGAGCCGGAGTGGGTGGCGATGGAGGAGGTCCCCGATGTGCTGCCTCTGTGGCGGCAGTATGCGGCCGTCCTGCGTGGCTGGGGTTTCTCGGTGTGGACCGGGATCCTCAACGCCGCCGACTACGGCGTCCCGCAAACGAGGAGGCGGGCGATTCTCCTCGCTTCCCGGGTCCGTTCCGCCGGGCCCCCGCCGCCCACGCACGCCCGCACGGCCGAGCCCGACACGCTGTTCGGTGCCGGCCGCGCCCGGTGGGTGTCGATGGCAGAAGCCCTCGGCTGGGGCGCCACCGACCGGCCGGTGCCGACCGTCTGCGCCGGCGGCGGTCCCGGAGGAGGCGCGGAGCCCTTCCCGTCCGGCTCCCGCAAAGCCCTCTCCGACGCCCGCGACCGCGGCACATGGTCCCCGCGCGGCCACCGCTGCGCCCGGCCGCCGCACTTGCCCGCAGCCGCCCCCGGCTGCGGGCCGGACGCCCCGGGTCCTCGGCCCGGCTGCCGCCGGGATCCCGCGCTCGCCGCCCGGGAGTCCTGGAGGTGGGCCCTGCGCAGCAGCAACCAGGCCCATGCCACTGTCCGGCCAGTTGAGGAGCCGGCGGGCACGCTGTTCTTCGGTCGCCGCGCGAACGAGTGCACCTGGGTCGCCGAGCCGGCCTCACCACCGACAGGAGCAACCGCCGCCCGGGCCGCGCCGGATCCGATCCGGATCACGGCCCGCGAGGCCGGCCTCCTCCAGACATTTCCCGCCGACTACCCCTGGGCCGGGAACAAGGGCCAGCAGTTCTCACAGATCGGCAACGCGGTGCCCCCGCTGCTCGCCGGTCACCTCATCGCGCCGCACCTCGATGTCACCCTGAACGCCGCCGACTTCACCCTGGCAGCCTGATGCCCCCCGCCCCCGAACCCGACGAGGACGACCAGCCCGACACCGCGCCCGCGCCGCGCCCGGTGTTCCACGCCGAGCAGGCCCTCCTCGGTGCCCTCCTCCTCGATCCGCACCGCCTCGCCGACCTGAGCGGGATCACCGCCGCCTCGTTCTCCAGGGCCACGCACTGCGCCCTGTTCGCCGCGATCAGCACGCTGCCCCCGCCCGACCCGGCCGAGCACGCCAGGAACGCCAAGTGGCTCGACCAGGTCCTGGTCACGGCCCGCGAGCAGGCGCGCGGTCTGACCGCCTCCTACCTGCACACCCTGATACACGTCTGCCCCTGGCCCCGCCACACCCCCGCGTACGCGCGGATGATCGAGGCCGAGCACGCCCGCCGCCGCCTGGAAGCCGCCGCCGAACGCCTCGTCCACACCGTCCACGACGCCTCCTTCCCCCAGCCCGTACGGACGGTGCTCGCCGAGGCCGACGAACTCGCGACGGTCGTGGACGGTATCGCGGCACGCTTCCCGCCCCGGGCCGGCACCCTGCCCCGCACCCCCGCTCCACCACCGGTGCCCTCAACCGGACACACCGAGGCCACCGAGGAGGAGCAACTGCTGCTCGCGACCGCCACCGCGCACCCCGCCGACATCGAGGCGGTCCGGTGGCTGCTCGCCGACGACTTCACCCATCCCCCGCACGCCGGACTCTGGCAGTGCCTGACCACCCTCGCCCGCCGCCACGAGCCCGTCGACCCCGTCACCGTCCTGTGGGAGGCCCAGCAGCGCGGCCTCCTCGACGCCGGCAGCACACCGGGCGACGTGCTCCGCCTGCTGGCCGAACCAGCCCTCTGCGTGGAGCACTGGGCCGAACGCACCCTCCAGCGCTCACTCCTGGCCACCGCCGACCACACCGCCCGCCGTATCCAGGCATACGCCCGCGACCCGGCCAACACTCCCTTCCAGCTCGTCACCGGCGCACGCCGGGCCCTCGCCGACCTCGGCGCCATCCGCACCCGCTGGCACCACGCCACCACACCCGCCCCACCACAGCGACCACGCCCCGCGACGACCACCATCCGCGCCGGCCCGCCGACGACTTCACCCACCCGAACCGCCCGAGCCACCCGCTGACACGACCCGCAGGAGAAACCGCACCCCCGATGACCACCACCTCCGTGGACGCCCACGTCGTCCTCGACACTCACCCCGACCACCCCAGCGCCGTCACCGCCACCATCACCGGCACCCAGACCCCCATCCCTCACACGGGCTTGGAAGCAGCCGACTGGATCCCGGTCGCGGAGAACGTCCTGGTCCTGGCCCGCATCGACGGCCAGGAGCCGTACCTGGCCGCAGGGGCAGCCCGGCACCTGGCAGCCGACGGCGTCACCGTCGAGATCACCCCCAGGCTCCGCGAAGCCATCGCCCGGCCCTGGATCTGGGCCCACATGCACCGGTACACCCACACCGAAAGCGACCTGCGTGATCTGTGCAACACAGCGCAGGAGATCCATGACGACATCCACCACGGCCGCCTCCTCATCCACGCCCACGGCCAGAGCACAGACGCGAACCCGGCCACTCTCGCGGTGGGCACCTACGTGAGCACCGGCAAGAGCGTCCATCTGCGCGGCCAGGACCATCTGCGGCAGATCACCAGCACGTTCGACTCACCTGCCCAGGCTCTGCGCCTCTTCGAGCAGCTGTACGGCGACGTACGCCTCGGCTCCGCGCCCCTCACCGACACCGAACTGGAGACCGCCCGCGCCCGCACCACGCTCGCCCTGCATCCGCCCAGAGCAGACTGCGAACCCCCGCAGCCGGAATCCGTCCCGGTGTACGCGGCCGACCCCGGCGACCACGACGCCCTCCTCGACACGTTCCTCACCACCCACGACGACTGGGACAAGTGGCGCACCTGGGACGACGACACCACCCACGCCATCCACGAGTCCCAGACCCTGCGCATCGAACGCATCCACGACACCCCCCGCCACCAGACCGCATGGATCGTGGCCGCCTACGAGAGCCCCGTTTCCGAGCGCATCTGGGTCCTCACCGCGACCGGCGCCACCCCCGCCCCTGTCCTGAAGGAACTGCTGGACCTCCTCGCCGAGGGCCGCGTCTGGGACACCGCCGTCAGCACCACGGTCACCGAGGAGATCGTCACCGCCTCAACACAGCCCCTCACCGACGCCGGATGGACCCACACCCTGAACGGACGATGGATCCGCTGGACCGCCCCCGACGCAAACGCGGGAGTCCAGTTCGACGCCTTCACCGCGCAACGCCCGCACCACAACCTCTCTACCTGGACCATCTGGGCCGGCCCCGACCCCGACCACCCCACCTGGACCCTCACCGCCTCCCCGGGCACCCCCAGCACACTGCTCGCGGACCTCTCCGAGACCCTCGCCCACACGACCGGAACCCGTCTCCCACCGGCCGAAGGCCGGGCAGCGACAGCAGCCCTCGGAGGCACCCCTCCAGCACCGCCCGCACCCCAGGCCGGCCGCACACGCTGAATGACCGACCGGTCCGCCCAACCATGTTGGCGAACCCTGACGTCCCCACCAGGTGAGTGTGAACAGAGCACGGAAAAGCGGTGGTTGAGCACGGGCATCGTGCGCACCAGCGAGTTCCATCCGACGTTGCTGCGGGCGGCGTTCGTTCACGGCTGGATGAGAAGCGACGTGCCACGGCGCGGGAACAAGGAGGGCGACATCTCCCCCGCCGATCTGCGGAACGGCGACGCGCAGTCTCACGTGGCCGCCTGCCGACCGAGTGTTGGGTCGCTCAGGCAGCGAACCCTCTCCTCCCTTGTCGCTTCAAGCCGATTCACAACTCCCACAACAATTCGCCACGGGTGGATGTCCGGCCATTCTCCGCCACACAGACCCCACCCCCACACTCTTCTTCATTTGATCTTACAAATCCTCCCCGGCGGCCAAGAGCACCCCTTCGAGGGACACCGCAAAGGCTTGAACGTGACCCAAGGTGGAGATCATTCTCACGCTCGCATGAAAATCTCACTCCGAGATGAAAACAAGGCGGGTGTACTCCCACTCAGGCGGACCGGCGGTGACACGTCACCGCTGGCCAGGACGGGAAGGCGGACACGGGATGAGCCAGTGGGAAAACGGAGTGGCGGCCAGCCGGATCGCCGGTGCACGGTGGCAGAAGGCCACGGCCAGTGACGCGAAGAACGACTGCGTCGAAGTAGCGAGGATCGGCGAGGATGAATTTGCTGTCCGCAACTCGCGGCACCCGGACGGACCGGCCCTCATCTACACTCTGGCCGAGTGGGAGGCGTTCACGGAAGGGGCGTCAAAAGGGGAGTTCAGCAACCTGCGTGTCTGAAAAGGAGTAGGGGGCACTTGCTCCTGGAGCGGGGGCCGGTCAATCCTGGGCGAGCGGCGGGACCGCCGTTGATCGCAAGGAGTTCAGATGTCCAGGCACATTCTGGCGCTCGTCGGCCAGGAGGGGCAGTTGCCCCCGGCGACGCCGCAAGCCGCGGCACAGCTCATCGGCGCTGTGCTGCGGCATCTGCGTAGCCGTTCCGGGCTTCTCCTGAAGGACGTCGTGCGGGAGATCCCGCAGGTGGGGTCTCTGGCCACCCTGCATCGGATCGAAATGCCCAAACGGATCCCCAAGCCGGAACGGGTTCGCATGCTGCTGGACTTCTACCAGGCTCCTCCCGAGATCCGTGAGGAAGTGGAGATGCTGTTGCGGCAGCCGTGCGATACACGATGGTGGACGAGCTACTCCGACGTCGCTGGCACCATCATGGAATCCCTGTTCGCCCTCGACGCCGATTCCAAAGTGATCACGACCTGCCATCAGATCCTCATCCCCGGAATGCTCCAGACCGCGGGCTACGCACGCGCTGTCATGACCGATTTCTACGGCACCCACCCCGATCCGAAGAAACGGGCGGAGAACCTCGCAACCGTCGAACGGCGGCTGGAGCTGCGCCTGCGCCGCCAGCACCTCCTCGACCAGCCCGACGCCCCGGAGTTCAGCGCTCTGATCGCCGAACAGGCCGTGCGGAAGGAACTCGGCGGCAGGAACGTGATGCGTGAACAGTTGCGTCACCTGTTCAGCATCTCCGAGAACAAGCCCCACGTGCACATCCGCATCCTGCCGGAGTCGGCCCTGCGGTCCAGGAATCCCGCTCACCCCGCCATGACGCTGTACAAGCCGCACGACAGCGCCTCCGGGCGCACGGTCTACCTCGAAGACATGAACCGGGGCGGCACCCTGTACGCCGACGGCGACGACCTGGAGACGTTCCAGGCGTCCATCGAGGAGTGGTGGGCGAAGGCGTACTCGAAGGAGAAGACCCAGGACTGCCTCCAGGACTGCATCGAGGGCCTCTCCGCCACCGGGGACGGCGGGCCGTAGTCACCTTATGCGTGCCACAGCGCCGTACTCGATCCATTCCGTGCTGCTCTGACGCGGTGCGAGGTCACTGTCGGGCAGCCAGTGCGACACCTCCACCGGACCGTCGGACTCCAGTACCTCCAGGCCGTGGAAGTAGCGCTCGACGGCTTCTATCGACCGGACCCGGCCCCACTGTCCGTTCGTGGCCCCCCGCATGAACTGGGTCAGCTGGTCACGCACGCCAGGGTCTTCGCTCGCCAGTTGCGAGATCACCACGTAACTCCCCGGCGGCAGCAAGCCGGCGACCCTGTCGACCAGCGCCCACGGGTCGTCGTCGTCATCGATGCAGTGCAGCACACTCACGAACAGGGCCGCCACCGGCTGGGAGTCACGCAGCAGCCGTCTGACCTCCGCGCTCTCGAAGATATCGGAGGTGTTCCGCATGTCGGCGTCCAGAACGGCCGTCGTCTCCGGATCCTCGGCCAGCATCATGCGCCCGTGACCGAGAACGATCGGATCGTTGTCGATGTACACGACTTCGCTGGACGGGTCGACCTCCTGCGCGACCTGGTGGACATTCGGCCGGGTCGGCAGGCCCGAGCCGTGGTCGAGGAACCGGCGCACCCCGTGCTCGCGGGCGAGATATCTGACAGCGCGGACAAGATAAGCGCGGTTCGCCAGCGCTAAATCGCGTGTGCTCGGGGCAAGATCCAGCAATTCCTGGCAAGCAACCCGGTCCACCTGATAATTGTCCGTGCCGCCCAGGAGGTAGTCGTACATTCTGGCAACACTTGGCCTGCTGAGGTCAACGATGAGGCACTCCCCACGCTCGCACGCCGCGCCCACCTGCGGTGACGCGGGCTCCCGACGGTGGGAGCCATGCTAGGAGAGTTGTTCATCCCTGTGCTACCCGCAGCCACCAACGGGCGACGCACCGCCGAATCAAATCAGCCGCGGGCCAATACCCCGGATGCTCCGGCGCACTCCGGTCTGAATTTGACTATGGCATATTCAGACATTCAGTCCCAGCAGAGCCCGGCTGTAGAGCAGCCCGAAATCGGCCTCCGAAAGACCCATGGCACGTCCCGCCTGCCAAGCCGTCAGTCCGACCTTGTGGCGCAGGACCAGTGCGTCGGCCTCCCTGCGGCCGAGCACGCGGTGCAGCCGGCCCACCGGCTCCGTCCGCCGGGCCGCACACGTGCGTGACAGGAGGTCCCAGGCTGCGGCATCGGCTGAGGCGCTGCCCAGGATGACCATCCAGTGCGCGGCCACCTCACGCAGAGCGGCGCGGGCGAGTTCGCGTCCCCGGCGCGGCGAGCCGACGACCGCGCTGCCGAAGCGGCAGTAGACCGTCCAGTGCTCGTTGCAGAAGGCCGCGTAGGCAAGGGGGTCGCTCGCCGGCTCCGCCAGCGGGAGATCGGCCGGTATGGACCTGAGGTCGGGAAGCCCCCGGCTGGTGCGCGACCTGCCAGGATATGGGCGCTTGGGCATGTCGTTCCACTCCACGGGGCTCAGAAGATGCACCTGCGGACACGAAGCCACGGTCACGGTGCAGCGCGGAAGGGCCATCGGCACGGGCGGAAGAAGAGTCGGGGCCGCCCACCACCGCAGGCAGCTCGCGCCCCCATCCGCATCCCGGCTTGCGGGACCTCGCGGCCGGGCACGAGCTGCCACCTGCCTGCAGATCAGCAGGCGTAGCGGATCCTGACAAAGGAAACGGCGCTGCGGTCAGCCCACGCCGTGACCACCACCATCATCTGGACCTCCGGACTCAGCGCCCCCGGCCAGACGACAGCCCCAACCGCGACCGCCACCGCCAGTACCGACCCGAACCGGAAACTGAGCAGAAGGACGCCCGTCACGGCCGTTTGCAGGAGCGCCGGCAGAGGAATGCTCCCCCGGGGCGCCGCCGGAACAAGGCGGGCCAGCCCCCGCTGAACGTGCTGCTTCAACTTCGTACCTCCCTGGTGCGTCGGATGAGAAAGCACGAAGGGAAGGCCCCGACGCGAGCGCCAAACCAACTCGGGGCCTTTTCCGTGCCGATCGCACGCTAGTGCCCTCACACCGGCAGCAGCAGGAGATGACAATCGTGAAAACGGAACCGGGAACTCCCGCCACTCCGGGGAGAAATGACCGGAAACAAACACACGGGGATCAATGAGCCGCCGCAAGCGGCACCACGCGGTCAAACCCGATCAATCACGGTCGGAGGAAAGTCACCTCGTGTGAGAATCCCCCTCACGCTCCGCCTGGCTGCCACTCTTTCGGGGGGAAACCCCACCTCGCACTCGCTCGGCCCTGAAAATCCCATTCCACACACACCCACACAGAGGCCGACCTCAGGGCAGAGTCAGGACGAACCTGGCACTACAACAGACCCTCCGAAGCCGCTCTCCGGATTCCGGCGCAGAAGCAGCGGTTCCCCGGTTCGCAGAATCGGAGAACCGCTGGACAATTGACCACTCCACCGCCACCGGACACGTACCCGCCAACGAAAGGCGCCCGCCACGCCGCACACACACCACACCTGCGACCAGCCACAGAGCCACCCGGTATCCGCGGCGGCTACGCCCCTGCGTAGGCCAGGCGGAACAGGTCGGCAGCTCGCTCCAGGTCACGCTCGGACCGCAACTGGACCTCCAGGTCACCGGTGCCGTGATGGCCCAGGCCCGTAACGTCCCGCGTGAATCCGGGCACAAGATCGACCTCCTTCGGGTCGACCTTGGCATACGCGAGGATCTTGGCGTGCCGCACCGGCGGAACGCAGACGAAGTTCCTCAGCCGCCGGTAGGCCGTGTACTGCTTGCGCTGGACCGCGGCGACATCACCGCCCAGGCCGAGCAGCACCTCGCCCAGCGCGTCGGCCAGGTCGGACATCCCCGCCGCAGCCGTCCCGCTCCCGGAGGGCGACGGGCCGCTCGCGCTAGCGTTCGTCCGGCGGCGGGCTCCGGCAGCGCGCCCGTGGACGGAGGCGATGGTCTCCAGCGCGATGTGGCCGTCGCCGTAGAGCCGGTAGCGGACGAGATCGATACTCCGGCGGTGCTCCCGCACGGCGTGGACGTCGTACCGGGTGAAATCACCGGCCACGCAGATCACCCGGGGACCGCTCCACAGGACCCCGGCCGCAGCCCTGGCGCCGAGCCGGTCGCGGACCAGCCGCTGGAACTCGTCACGGTGGTCCACCAGCCAGGACAGGTAGTACAGCCCCTGGTGGATCACCCCCGCGTCGGTCGCCCGCTTGTACTCGACGACCACCGGCGCCCCGTTCTCGTCCAGCCCCAGCGAGTCGATCCGCCCGCCGTGGACAGGACCTGTGCTGTACTCGCTAGCCAGGAACCGCACCCCGAGCATGGTCTCCATATGGGCCTCGACCAGACCCTGGACATCCGCCTCAGCCTCCGCCAGACATGGCAGGACCTCCGTCACTCCGCCCCTCGTACTGAACAACCTCAGCCTCGTCGCCCCCTATCAGAGATCATCACCCTGGCGCAACGAGGGATGGAGGCTGAATTATTTCGCGCCCCCCATGCACCCCTTCCCTGATGACGCAAAGCGTCGCACTCTGAACATACTCCGGAGCCGCACAACGGGTCAGGCATCGCCCGGACATGGTTCAACAGCCCCATCCGACCCGGTCAACCCCACAGCAGTAGCCATCCGGAGACCTGCGCGGCCCGCCAACTCAAGCGCGACTCGGCCTAGCAGCCCGCCCAGCCGGTCAGTGCACCGCACGCACGGGCTTGGTCAGCCCCAATACCTGCTCAACGAATGTACGCAGGGAGCAACCCGGGTCGACGCACACGAAGCGCCGCACGGCCAGCAGGCCCCCCCAAGGCGCGCCCGGCCAGCGGAAGATTCTGCAAGCGGTCGTACACCCGCGCCCCCGGCCGCAGGACGGACATACGCCTACACCACTCCCTCCTGCCAACCGCACCATCAGTCCGCTCACGCCGTGCGCTGTGGCAGTGACCAGCGCCGCAAAGCCATCGAACAGCACGTCCCGCCAAGAGCTCTTGTCGTGGACTGGGTCCTGGGCATCGACCCGGGCCGTACGAAGAAGCTCAACTCACCAAACCTGATGGATCATCATATGCGCCGATTCCGGAGTGACGGTGAATTCGTGATGTGCGTGCAGTCGTTCGGTCCTCGCAGCTTCGAGGAAGTGCCGCGCCTCGGCCGCTGCGAGCGATAGAGAGCGGCGCGGACGTTGCATGGTAGCTCGCACTCGCGGACGGCGTGTTCCGGGGCGGCTTTGAGGGTTAAGGGGACGTACGTCACGGTCGGTGGAGACAGCCGCTTGCCACACATCCGGTTCGGGTGAGTCTCTGTGCACTCATAGACGGCGGCGCCCAGCCGCAAACGAATGCATCCTGATTAGGGGCCCGGGCGCCGCGCCGATGGCGCTCTTGCGCGTGCCCTTCACTTCCGCAAGGCCGATACTGCCGACAAGAGCAGCCCAGCAGGCGCCCACCCGACCATCCGATCTACCTGATGGACCGTCACTGAAGTCAGCATTGAGTCAGCATCTGTACCGCCAGAACCCGCTTCAGGTCGCCACGGGCCGCCAAGATCACGAACGATCCAAGCCCGCGCTGACCAGCAAAAATGCAGGCAGCCAACCCGTTTGCTATCCTTCCCAGGAGGTACCCATGAGGATGCTCATCAACGTCCCCGAGACCGTGGTGGCCGACGCCCTGCGGGGAATGGCCGCCGCGCATCCCGAGCTGACCGTCGATGTCGAGAACCGGGTGATCGTGCGGCGGGACGCGCCCGTGGCCGGGAAGGTGGGGCTGGTTTCCGGGGGTGGGTCGGGGCATGAGCCGTTGCACGGTGGGTTCGTGGGGCCGGGGATGCTCTCGGCGGCCTGTCCGGGGGAGGTGTTCACCTCGCCGGTGCCCGATCAGATGGTGCGGGCCGCGGCCGCGGTGGACAGCGGGGCGGGTGTGCTGTTCATCGTGAAGAACTACACCGGCGACGTGCTCAACTTCGACATGGCCGCGGAACTCGCCGAGGACGAGGGCATCCAGGTCGCGAAGGTGCTGGTCAACGACGATGTGGCGGTCACGGACAGCCTGTACACGGCGGGGCGGCGCGGGACCGGGGCGACGCTGTTCGTGGAGAAGATCGCGGGTGCCGCCGCCGACGAGGGACAGCCGCTGGAGCGGGTGGAGGCGATCGCGCGGCAGGTGAACGAGAACTCCCGCAGCTTCGGGGTCGCGCTCAGCTCCGTCACCACACCCGCCAAGGGCACTCCCACCTTCGATCTGCCGGCCGGTGAGCTGGAGCTGGGCATCGGCATCCACGGCGAGCCCGGCCGGGAGCGGCGGGCGATGATGACGTCCGGGGAGATCGCCGACTTCGCGGTGCACGCGATCCTGGACGACATGAGTCCGCGCAACCCGGTGCTGGTCCTGGTCAACGGCATGGGCGCCACGCCGCTGCTGGAGCTGTACGGCTTCAACGCGGAGGTGCAGCGGGTGCTGAGCCGGCGCGGGGTCGCCGTCGCCCGCACGCTCGTCGGCAACTACGTCACCTCGCTGGACATGGCGGGCGCCTCGGTGACGCTGTGCCAGGCCGACGGGGAACTGCTGCGGCTGTGGGACGCACCGGTGAGCACCCCGGGGCTGCGCTGGGGCAGGTGACGGGACCGCACTCCGTCCGGGCGGCGCCGCCTGCCGTCCCGGGCGACGCCGGATTCCCGTCCCGGGCGGCGTCGCGCTCCCGTCCCTGGCGGCGCCATACTCCCGTCCCCCGACGGGAACACGTCCTCCTCCGGGCGGCACCGCGCCCGGTGAACGTACCTACCACGCAAGGAGTTCCAGTGCTCGACGCCGATTTCTTCCGCCGCTGGATGACGGTCACGGCCGCGTCCATGGCGCGTGAGGCGGAGCGGCTCACCGCCCTCGACTCGCCGATCGGGGACGCCGACCACGGCAGCAACATGCAGCGCGGGTTCACGGCGGTGTCGGCCGCGCTGGAGCAGGAGGCGCCGGACACCCCGGGCGCGGTGCTGATGCTGTCGGCGAAGCAGCTCATCTCGAAGGTGGGCGGCGCCTCGGGCCCGCTGTACGGCACGCTGCTGCGGCGCACCGGCAAGGCCCTCGGCGACGCGCCCGAGGTGAGCGAGGAGCAACTGGCGCAGGCATTGCGCACCGGCGTGGAGGCGGTGATGACGCTGGGCGGGGCCGCGCCGGGCGACAAGACGATGATCGACGCGCTGGTTCCGGCGGTGGACGCGCTCGGCACGTCCTTCGCGGCGGCGCGTACGGCGGCCGAGGAGGGCGCGGTGGCGACCACGCCGCTCCAGGCGCGCAAGGGCCGGGCGAGCTATCTCGGCGAGCGCAGCATCGGCCACCAGGATCCGGGCGCCACCTCGTCGGCGCTGCTGGTCGCGGCCCTCGCGGAGGCCCACGGTGAGTGACGACGGCCTGGTGGGGATCGTGCTGGTGTCGCACAGCGCCGAGGTGGCCGCGTCCGTCGCCGCGCTGGCGCAGGCGCTCGCGGGCGGCGGCGCGCGGGTGCCGGTCGCGCCCGCGGGCGGCGTCGAGGGCGGCGGGCTCGGCACCAGCGCCGAGCTGATCACCGCCGCGGCGGTGGCGGTGGACCGGGGGGCCGGGGTGGGCGTGCTCACGGACCTCGGCAGCGCGGTCCTCACGGTCAAGGCGCTGCTGGCCGAGGGCGACGAACTGCCGCCCGGCACCCGGCTCCTGGACGCCCCGTTCGTCGAGGGCGCGGTGGCCGCGGTCGTGACGGCCGCGGCCGGTGCCGATCTGGCGGCGGTGGAGGCGGCGGCGGCGGACGCGTACACCTACCGCAAGGTGTGACCGGGGCGGCGGGGCGTCACCGTACGGGCACCGTCACCGTACGAGCACCCGTCGCCGTACGAGCACCCGTCCTCGTGCGGGCGCTCTTCCTCCCCGCCCCGCCGTCACGCTCACCGCACGAGCGCTCGCGCGCGGCACGTCAGCCGACGAACTCGCGCGCCAGCCGCTCGCCCTCCCGGACCGCTGCCGGGTGGTCCTCGATCGGGGTGACGGTGGAGTCCTTGAACAGGATGTAGGTCACCCCGGACGCGGTGCCGCCGTGCCGGGGGTCGGGGTCGATGCCCAGCTGCCGGGCGGTGGCGTAGGAAGCCTCGCCGATGAGGTCGCGCGGTCCCCGGTCGCCGACCACGGCGTAGCGCACCCGGTCGCGGTAGACGACGGCGGCGACGGTCCCGGCCCGCACCCCGTCGTCGCCGTGGTCCCAGATCCGGCTCGGCACGGGTACGACGACGTAGGGCAGTTCCTCGGAGTTCAGGGCCTGTCCGTCGGACTGCTGGAAGGCGGTGTGGGGCGAGAAGTACGGGTCGGTACGGGCGTTGCAGTGGCGGCCCGCCCGCCCGTCGCAGTCGATGTCCATGTCCGCCTTCCAGAACACGGCGCCCTGGGTGCCGCAGACCGGGACACGGGCGCGGGTGCCGCCGTCGGTGCGGTAGCGGCCCCGGGAGACGGGCGTGCAGTCGCGTACCCGGGCGAGCAGGGCGGCGGCGGAGACCGCGTCCTCGCCCGGTGCCGCCGGGACGTGCCGCGGGGGTGGGCCGGACACGGACGCCGTGGCGGTGGGGGATGTCGTCGGGGCGAGCAGGGCGGCACTCGCCACGGCGAGGGTCAGCGACTGGACACGCACGATAGGGGCCTCTCCTCGGATCTGACGGACACTCAGCCCTATCTGACGCCCTTTCCGATCACGAGGCCACTAACGGGGGCCGGACGGTGCACCTCCGGCGTGTCACGCGTGTCGGCGGGTCCGCGCGGCGGGTCGACGTGCCTGGGGGAGGATTTTTCCGGGGCGACATTCTCCGGGGCGACAGGGGGCGGGGGCCCGAGCCCGTATCGGCTCCGGCCCCCGGCCGCCCGCGCCGGCGCGGTGACAGCGACGACAGCGGTCCGCGCCATCGGCGTGAACTCCCCCGCTCTTTGGGAGAGTTCGGCCGTGAGGGGCTTCAGCATACGTAACTCCGGGCGATGCTCACCAACAGTGCCCGGACGCGGCCCGGACGCCGCCGGGACGCCGACCGCGAGGGCATTCCCCCCTTGATGTGATCCCGCCAGGCGCGCAGAATTGGTCCGGACCATTGCAGCCGCCCTGGGAGGCATCACCGTGCGACGCGCCCCCGTTCCCGCCGTGTTCATCTGCGGCACCCTCCTGCTCGTGACCTCCTGCGCCTGGGGCGGTGCGGCGGAGAGCGGTGAAAGCCCACCCGGGGCACCGGCCGGGGTCACCGCCGACGCCGGCAGCGCGACCAGCGTGCATGTGATGTGGAACGAGGTGTCGGCCGAACCCCCCGTCACGGAGTACGAGATCTACCAGGGCTCGACCAAGGTCAAGGAGGTCGACGCCGACGAGCACATGGTGGACGTCGTGCAGCTCAAGCCCTCGACCACCTACACCTTCACCGTCCGCGCCCGCGACGCCGAGGGGCGGCTCAGCGACCCCAGCATTCAGGTCGAGGCGACCACCCCGGCGGCCGGTCCCGCCGACGACTCCCCGCCCACCCGACCCGGCACGACCAGCGGCCAGGTGACGGGGAGCCAGGCGGTGCAGCTGCAGTGGGGAGCGTCGACAGACGACCAGAAGGTGGTGTCGTACGACATCTTCCAGGGCGATACAAAGATCCACAGTGTGAGCGGGACCCAGACCGCGGCCGTGGTCACCGGGCTACGGCCGAGCACGGACTACTCCTTCACGATCAAGGCGCGGGACGCGGCGGACAATGTCTCGCCCGCCGGGAACGCCGTACGGCTGACCACGGCGGCCGGGGACGACAGCGGGCAGGGCACCGCGCCCACCGACTTCACCGCGACCACGCGGCTGGTCGACGGGGCCTACAACCTGTCGCTGACCTGGATGCCGCCCGCGGTGGACGGGGTGATCTCCGAGTACCAGATCCAGCTCGACGGAGAGTCCACGACCTCGCTCGTGTGGGGCGCCAAGCCGCCCGAGGGGCTGTCGACCTACAGCTTCTACATCGGGGAGAAGGCCGGTGAGACGCACAAGGTGCGGCTGCGGGCCAAGCTGCCGGACGGGACGTGGGGCGGGTACTCGCCGGAGCGGACGGTGATCACCGGGGAGGACGACGGGGAGTCCTGAGGGGGGTGCTGGTCCGGGGCGCCGGTCCTGGACGGTGATCCGGGGCGGGCGATCGGCCCTCCCCGGCGTGGATCGGCGGCGGGCGGCATCGTGGAGAGCGCTGAGGGCGCAGAGGGCGCTGAGGGCGCGGATGGCCCGGACGGCGGAATCCGTCACCTGCCCGGGTGCGGCCGGAGTGCGGGCGGCGGCCGGGCGGCATTGGCTGCCTGTGAGGCGCACGGGCGTTTTCCGACCTGGCGGCGCTAGGGATGTACCGCCGACCGTGCCACTGGAGGACAGACCCATGCGCATCCGCCGGCAACTCCTGCGCTCCGGCCCGCTCGTGACCGCCGCCGCCGTGCCGCTCGCCCTGGCCGCCGGGCCGGCCGCCGCCGCAAGCGGGATCTCCGTGAGCACCTCGGGGTCCTCGGTGTCGGTCACCACCGCCGTGTGCACCCAGATGAGCGGCAGCTGGGGCAATGCCTCGCTGATCAACAGCGCCCAGACGAACTTCGCCCAGGGCCGTCAGATCGCCCTCACCGGCACGTCGAACCTCCAGTCGGCCGCCTGGTCCAATGTCACGCCCGGCACCTACACGGTCGCCGTCGTGTGCGCGGGCGGCAACACCGCGGGCACCCAGTCGGTGATCGTCTCCGCCCCGGCGTCACCGACCATCTCGGCGACCTCCTCGGCCGCCGCCTCGGCCCCGGCTTCCCCTTCCGCCTCCGCCTCGCCGCGCGGGGTGCTGGGCGGCGTCGGCGGCGGCATCAAGAACTACGGGACGCTGACGCTGGTCGCGGGCGGGGTGCTGGTGGGCGCCGGGGCGATCGCGGCGGGCTGGTTCCTGCGCAGGCGGTCGAAGCCGTACCGGCTCTGAACGGACAGCCGGATCACCGGGGAAGGCCCTCCAGTTCCTCCAGCGCGTGCGTCAGCCACCGCGTCCAGAAGGTCTCCAGGTCGATGCCCGCGCGCAGGACCAGATGCTGGAGCCGGTCCTGGGCGGTGTCCTTGTCCGGCGGGAAGTCCCGCTCCTCGATCTGCGCGTACCGCGCCAGCACGCCCTGATGCAGTTCCAGATGGCGGCGCAGGTCGGCCTCCAGACCGTCCGTGCCGACCACGGCCGACGCCCGCAGCCGCAGCAGCAGGGGGTCGCGCATCGGCCTGGGGTCCTGGGGCGCGGCGGTCCAGCGGGCGAGTTCGGCGCGGCCGGCGGGCAGTACCTCGTAGGACTTCTTCTGGCCGCGGGCCGGCTGCTCGCCGGGCAGCGCCCGGATCAGCCCCTCGGTCTCCAGTTTTCCCAGCTCGCGATAGATCTGCTGATGCGTCGCCGACCAGAAGTAGCCGATCGACCTGTCGAACCGCCGAGTCAGTTCGAGCCCCGAGGACGGCTTTTCGAGCAGGGCGGTGAGGATCGCGTGCGGGAGTGACATGCGGTCATCCTAGGGACGGCGCCGGGTGCCGCTGCGGGGTCCCGACGCCCCGGGCCGCCCTTCGGACGGACGCCGGGCCACGCGCAGAACGCCCAGGCACCGCGAGGCGCGCGTACCTCTGCGCACAGGCCCCAGGGCACCCCAGGCGCGGCCGGAGGCCCCCTCACAACCCCGCCGCGACCTCCGTCCCCTGTCTGATCGCGCGCTTGGCGTCCAGTTCGGCGGCGGTGTGGGCGCCGCCGATGAGGTGGGGGCGGTGGCCGGTGGCGAGCAGGGCCTCGTACAGGTCTCGGCGTGGGTCCTGGCCGGTGCACAGGACCACCGTGTCGACCTCCAGGACCGTGCTCTTCGCGCCGACGGTGAGGTGGAGTCCGGCGTCGTCGATGCGGTCGTAGCGCACACCCGGGAGCATGGTGACGCCTCGGTGCTTCAGCTCGGTGCGGTGGATCCAGCCGGTGGTCCTGCCGAGCCCGGCGCCGACCTTGGTGGGCTTGCGCTGGAGCAGGTGGACCGTGCGGGGCGGGGTGGGGCGGTCGGGGGTGGTGAGGCCGCCCGCAAAGGTGTAGGCCGGGTCGACGCCCCAGTGGCGGAAGTAGGTTTCCGGGTGCTCGCTCGCCTTGTCGCCGGTGTCGGTCAGGAACTCGGCGACGTCGAAGCCGATGCCGCCCGCGCCGAGGATCGCCACCCGGCCGCCGACGGGGACGCCGTCGCGCAGTACGTCGAGGTAGCCGACGACGCTGGGGTGGCCGACGCCGGGGATGTCGGGGATGCGCGGGGTGACCCCGGTGGCGACCACCACCTCGTCGTAGCCGGTGAGATCGGCGGCGGTGACGTGGGTGCCGAGGCGGATGTCCACGCCGTGGGCGTCCAGCTGGTGGCGGAAGTAGCGCAGGGTCTCGTCGAACTCGCGTTTGCCGGGGACCTTGCGGGCCACGTTGAGCTGCCCGCCGATCTCGCCCGCCGCGTCGAAGAGGGTGACGTCGTGGCCGCGTTCGGCGGCCCCGGCCGCGCAGGCGAGGCCGGCCGGACCGGCGCCGACGACCGCGACGCGTCTGCGCCGCCGGATCGGCGCCGGCACCAGCTCGGTCTCGTGGCAGGCGCGCGGATTGACCAGGCAGGATGTGATCCGCCCGCTGAAGGTGTGGTCCAGGCACGCCTGGTTGCAGCCGATGCAGGTGTTGATGGCCTCGGGCGTCCCGGCCGCCGCTTTCGCCACGAAGTCCGGGTCGGCGAGCATCGGGCGGGCCATGGACACCATGTCCGCGCGGCCGTCGGCGAGGAGTTCCTCGGCGAGTTCCGGGGTGTTGATGCGGTTGGTGGTGATGAGCGGCACCGGCACCTCGCCCATCAGGCGCTGGGTGACCCAGGTGTAGGCGCCGCGCGGCACGGACGTGGCGATGGTGGGGATACGGGCCTCGTGCCAGCCGATGCCGGTGTTGATCAGGGTCGCCCCGGCCGTCGCGACGGCCCGGCCGAGGGTGATCACCTCGTCCAGGGTGGAGCCGTCGGGTACCAGGTCGAGCATGGACAGCCGGTAGATGACGATGAAGTCCGCGCCGACGGCCTGGCGCACCCGCCGGACGATCTCGACGGGGAAGCGGATCCGGTTGCCGTACGAGCCGCCCCAGCGGTCGGTGCGGTGGTTGGTCCGCCGGGCGATGAACTCATTGATGAGATAGCCCTCGGAGCCCATGATCTCGACCCCGTCGTAGCCGGCCGTGCGGGCGAGGCGGGCGGCGCGGACGTAGTCGTCGATGGTCCGCTCGATGTCCGCGTCGGTCAGCTCGCGCGGCGGGTGGGGGCTGATGGGCGCCCGGAGCGGGCTGGGGGCGACCAGGCGGGGGTGGTGGGCGTAGCGGCCGAAGTGCAGGATCTGCATCGCGATCCGGCCGCCCGCGCGGTGCACGGCGTCGGTGATCTCGCGGTGCTCCACCGCCTCCGCCGCGGTGGTGAGTTTGGCGCCGCCCGCCCGGGGCCGCCCCTCCTCGTTGGGCGCGATGCCCCCGGTGACGATCAGGCCCACTCCCCCGCGCGCCCGGGCGGCGTAGAACTCCGCCATGCGGGTGAAGCCGCCCTCGATCTCCTCCAGTCCTACGTGCATCGAGCCCATGAGGACGCGATTGGGCAGGGTGGTGAAGCCCAGGTCGAGCGGGCTCAGCAGATGCGGGTAACGGCTCATGGGCCCCTCCGTGCGCGGTGTCATGCCCTCCCGGTCAGTTGTAGAGGACCGCACACGGTTTATGCAACTAGTTGCAAAACAATCGCCGGTATCCGCCGCTCTCAGCGGTTCTCCAGCAGCACGTGCAGCTCACGCTCCTGGTCGCCGGACGCGGTGGACAGTTCCCGTACGGCGAACAGGGAGTGCAACGTCGTACGGAACCGGTCGATCGCCCAGTAGCCGCCCTGCACGTCCGCCGTCACGGACGCCACCAGCCGGTCCGGCGCCGCCGCCGGGTCCTGGTGGGCGTCGGCCACGTCGAAGGTGCCGAGCCAGACCGCGGGCCGGGTCTCATGGAGTTCCTGCGGTACGTCGTCGGCGCGCCGGTCGGAGGTGAAGCACGCGCGGAGGGTGTCGAACACCACCCGGGCGTCTTCCTTGCTGCACCCGCTGATCTCGACGGAGACGGATTCCGGATGCGAGGCCGCTGCGTTCATCGCGACCGCTCTCCTTCCCTTGGCCGGGTGACCCTCGGCTTCCTTCGGGCAGCCGGCCGCGGCCCTGGTACTGGCCGCGGAGGGCCGGGCCCCCTGTCCAGGTAAGCACCGGCGCGGGCAGAACACCACCGAGGCGCTCGGTGCCACCGGTCCGCCGCCCCCGGCCGCCCGTGCCCGGTGTGCTTCGCTGGTGTCGGGTGCCCGGCGGATCGCGGGACGGGCGCCGCTGTGGTGAGGGATGGTGGAGACAACGCCGAGGAGGCTCGAACGAAAGGGTGGGGCGCGCTACGACAGGGGAGCCGGCACGGGGGAAGTCACGTGCCGTGACACAGGGCCAGGGCGGTGCGTGATGGGTGCACGAGGGTCGGCGGTCACCGGAGATGACGAACCGGGCCGCGGTACGGGGCGGCCCAGCGGGCTGCTGGACGTGCTGGGCGTGGCCTCGGTGGTGCTGGACACCGAGGGGCGCATCGTGCTGTGGAGCCCGCAGGCCGAGGAGCTGTTCGGCTACTCCGCGCGGGAGGCGCTCGGCCGGTACGCCGCCCAGGTGATGGTCCACGAGCAGCATCTGGACCTGGTGGTGAGGCTCTTCGCGGACGTGATGGCCACCGGCGAGGGCTGGGCGGGCGCCTTCCCGGTGCGGCACAAGGACGGCCGCACCCGGCTGGTGGAGTTCCGCAACATGCGGCTGACGGACGACCGCGGTGAGGTGTTCGCCCTCGGCCTCGCCGCCGACCAGAGCACGGTACGGCGGCTGGAGCGGGACGTGGCGCTGTCGGCGCAGGTCGTCGACCAGTCGCCCATCGGCATCGCCGTCCTGGACACCACCTTGCGCCATGTCTCGGTGAACCCGGCGCTGGAGCTGATGGACGGCGTCCCGGCCGAGGCGCATCTGGGACGGACCCTGCGCGAGGTGCTGCCGCTGCTGGACGCCGACGGGCTGGAGACCGCGGCCCGCCGGGTGCTGGCCACCGGCCGCCCGGTCATCGACCGGTCCGTCACCGGCCGTACGCCCGCCGATCCGGACGAGGACCACGTCTGGACGGCGTCGCTGTACCGGCTCCAGGACGCGGTGGGCACGGCGCTCGGCGTGGCGCTGTCGCTGGTCGACATCACCGAGCGGCACCGGGCGGGCGTGGAGGCGGAGGCGGCCCGGCGGCGGCTCGCGGTGATCGCGGACGCCTCGGCGCGGATCGGCACCACGCTGGATGTGGACCGCACGGCCCGGGAACTGGCCGATGTGGCCGTCCCGGAGCTGGCCGACATCGCGGCGGTGGAGGTGCTGGACGCGGTGATGGAGGGCCGCCGCAGCAGACTGGGGCCGGCCGAACCGGCGGTGATCAGGGCGCTCGCGGTGCGCGCGGACGGTGAGCGGGACGCGCTGGCGGCGGCCGATCCGCCCGGTCAGGTGGCGCGCTACCAGCCCGACCGGCTGGTCACGGAGTGCGTCCGGACCGGGCAGCCGGTGCGGGTGGCACATGTGAACGACGACGATCTGCGGCGGATCGCCCGCTCCCCCGAGGCGGCGCTCCTGCTCTCGCGCGCGGGCGTGCACTCGTATCTCGCCGTGCCGCTGATCGCGCGCGGCGAGGTGCTCGGCGCTCTGGACCTCAAGCGCATCCGCAATCCGCTGCCGTTCAGCGAGGACGATGTGCTGCTCGCCCGGGAGCTGGCGGCCCGCGCGGCCGTGCAGATCGACAATGCCCGCTGGTACCAGAACGCCCGGGACACCGCCCTCACCCTCCAGCGCAGCCTGCTGCCCAGTCATCCGCCGGTCACCGGCGGCCTGGAGGTGGCCTCCCGCTACCAGCCGGCCGGCGCGACCACCGAGGTGGGCGGCGACTGGTTCGACGTGATCCCGCTGGAGGGCGGCAGAACCGCGCTGGTCGTCGGCGATGTGATGGGCAGCGGGATCAGCGCCGCCGCCACCATGGGCCGGCTGCGCACCGCCACCACCACCCTCGCGCCGCTCGGCCTCGACCCCGCGGTCCTCCTGGAGCACCTCGACCGGATCACCACGGGCCTGAAGCACTCCATCGCCACCTGTCTGTACGCGGTCCACGACCCGGCGCTCGGCCGCTGCCTGATCGCCAACGCCGGGCATCTGCCGCCCGCGCGGACCCGGGTCGGGCGCCGGCCGGAGCTGCTGGACCTGCCGACCGGGGCGCCGCTCGGCGTCGGCGGGGTGGCGTTCTCCACCACCAGCTTCGACTTCGCGCCCGGCGACCGGCTCGTGCTCTACACGGACGGCCTGGTCGAGACCCGCCGCCACTCCCTCGACGAGCGCCTCGACACCATGCTCGGTCTGCTGGAGGACCCCGCGCGCCCGCTGGAGGAGGTCTGCGACCTGCTGGTGCGCACCCTGCACCAGACGGACAACCACGATGACGTGGCGGTGCTCATCGCCCGTGCCCGCGAGGCGGGCTGAGCGCCGCCCGGCACGCTCACCCGGGCAGGCCGCCGATCACGACATGCGCGTCGGTGTCCGCGCAGACGGCCACCTCGGCGGTGAGTCCCGCGCGGGTGTACGCGGCGACCGCGAGCGGCGCCTGACGCTCACTGGTCTCGGTCAGCAGCCGGCCGTCGGGGGCCAGCCAGTGCGGGGCCCCGGCGGCGACGCGGCGCAGCACGTCCAGCCCGTCGGTGCCGCCGTCCAGCGCGGCCAGGGGTTCATGGTCGCGGGCCTCGGCCGGGAGCAGTCCGACCTCGCCGGTGGGGACGTAGGGCACATTGGCCGCCAGGATGCCGACCCGGCCGCGCAGTTCACCGGGGAGCGCCGCGAACAGGTCGCCCCGGTGGACGCGGCCGTGGTGGGCGGCGACATTGCGGTGGGCGCAGCGCACGGCGACGGGGTCGATGTCGGCGGCGTGCAGCTCGACGCCGTCGAGGGCGGATGCCAGGGCGGCGCCGACCGCGCCCGAGCCGCAGCACAGGTCGACCACGACGCGCGCGTGCGGGACCCGGGCGAGGGCCTGTTCGACCAGGAACTCGGTCCGGCGGCGCGGCACGAAGACGCCGGCGGCCACGACGATCCGCAGGCCCCGGAACTCGGCCCAGCCGACGACGAGTTCGAGGGGCAGCCCGCTCACCCGCCGCTCGACGAGTCCGGCGAGTTCACCGGGGGTGCGGGCGGCGGCGAGGATCAGCGCGGCCTCGTCCTCGGCGAACACACAGCCGGCGGCCCGCAGGGCGCTCACGACCTGCGCGGGGGTGGGCGACGGAGAAGGCGAAGAAGGTGCGGAAGAGGGGAGCATGGGAAGTGCGGGAGCCTTTCGCGACACGAAGGGCGCTCCCGGCGGCCACCGCCCTAGGGCCGGTGATCCGCGCCGGTTCGAGAGGTGAGCACCCCGGCTGACACAGCGGTGATGGGTCTCACCTCCTCGGTCGTACGGCCGGGTCCACCCGCGGCCGGAACGGCCACCATACACCTGCTCGATCGGCCGCCCACGGGCCCCTCGCCCGCCGGGCCGGGGCCTCGGCGGGACAGGGAACACCCCGGGTCGCGGGCACCGCCCGCCGTTCAGGACACGGCCATCGCCCGGTCCTCGCCGGTCGGTTGCGGGGCGCGGGCCGCCATGAAGGCCGTGGTGCGGCGCAGCCGGAAGCCCAGCTGCTCGTAGAGGCGTATCGCGTTCGTGTTCGCGGCGCCCGTGTGCAGGAACGGGGCCTCGCCGCGGGCGCGGATGCCGTGGGCGACGGCGAGGACCAGCCGGGTGGCGAGGCCCTCGCCGCGGGCCGACGGGTCGGTGCAGACCGCGCTGATCTCGGTCCAGCCCGGCGGATGCAGCCGCTCCCCCGCCATGGCGACGAGCCGGCCCTCGCGGCGGATGCCGAGATAGGTGCCCATCTCGATGGTGCGGGGCAGGAACGGGCCGGGCCTGGTGCGCTCGACCAGGTCGGTCATCTCGGGCACGTCGGCGGGGCCGAGGACGATCGCCTCGGGGTCGGGGGCGGTGACCACACCGTCGTCGACGAGCTGGACGCCGTCCGCGTGGAAGATGATCTCCCAGCCGTCCGGGACCGGCCCCTGGTGGCCGAGGAGGGGTATCTCGGTGTCCGGCCCGGCGAGCGCCACGAGGTCCGCCCAGTCGTCGGGGCCCAGCTCGTCGGGCAGGGCGAGCCAGGGCGAGACGTCGACCGGGTAGCGCAGGATGCGGCCCCGGCGCTGCGCGAAGTGGGCGTGCGGGCCCGTCAGCGAGGCGAGGGCCGGGTTGTCGAGTATGTGCGGGGGTTCGTCGCGGGTCACGGGGACACCTCGATCACGACCTTGCCTCGGGAGTGCCCTTCCTCGACCACGCGCAGCGCCTCACCGGCCCGCTCCAGCGGGAACGTCCCGGTCACCTGCGGGTCCAGGGTGCCGTCGATCACGAGGGCGGCGATCGCCTCCAGGACGGCCCCGGTGCGGGCGCGGGCCACCCGGGCGCCGCCGAGCCGCTCGGCCTCCTGGGGCCGGGCCGCGGCGGTGATCAGTTTCGTGCCGTCGGCCGTCAGCTTCGCGGTGTCCTCGAACACCTCGCCGCCGACCAGGTCGAAGATGCCGTCCAGGCCGTCGGGGGCGGCGGCCCGCACCCGCTCGGGCCAGCCCGGTCCGGACGGCACATGGATCACGCCCAGGGAGGTGAGCAGCTCCTTCTTGCCGTCGCTGGCCAGGCCCAGCACCTTCAGTCCGGCGCCGTGGGCGATCTGCACGGCGGCCACGCCCACCCCGCCGCCCGCGCCGGTCACCAGCAGGGTCGCGCCGGGGGTCAGGTCGAGTTGCCGGATGCCGTCGTAGGCGGTGGCGGCGGCCACCGAGAGGGTCGCGGCGGCGGCGAAGGACAGTGCGGCGGGCTTGTGCGCGCTCTGGCCCTGCGGGAGTACGGCGTACTCGGCGTAGCCGCCGCTGAAGGACGCCCCGAACACCTCGTCGCCGACGGCGAACCCGGTGACGTCCGCGCCGGTCTCCACGACCACGCCGGACACCTCGCTGCCGAGGACGGCCGGCAGTTCGGCGGGCGACTGGCCCGCGCCGCGATAGCCGTTGCGGATCTTGTAGTCGACCGGGTTGACCCCGGCCGCGCGCACGGCGATCAGCAGCTCATCGGGGCCGGGGACCGGCCGGTCCACGTCGACGAGCGCCTCGGTCTCCGGACCGCCGTACCGGGTGAAGACGTATGCCTTGGGCATGATGACTCCCACTCTTTCCACTGTCGCCGGGGGCGGGTGATCGGGTGCCCCCGGATCGGGCACCTCGGGCAAGGAGGATCGCGGTCCAGCTATTCCCTGGCGGAGGGAGTGTTCATACGCGTTTAATGATGGGGGATCCGATTGAGTCACCCCATATGTCCGCCCTTATGGGCGCAAAACGGCGGTGTACGGGGTACCAGTTCCATAGAGCCACTCGCACGCGTGACGGCGAGGAGGTCGACATGCGAACCCGGGTGCGTGGCTGGCGGTGGCGGTCCAGTCCGCTGCGCCGCCGGTCGGATGTGATCGAGGCGTGGGCCCTGGTCGTGGTCGCCGTGCTGCTGCTGCTCGGTGCACCGCTGGCAGGGGCCGCGACGGGCTGGTGGGCGTACGGCGACGCCCACGCGACGGTGGCGGCGCAGCGGGCGGAGCGGCATCTGGTGCGCGCGGAGGTGATCGCCGCCCCGCAGCGGGCGCTCCCCTCGATCGGTACCGGTACGACGACCGACGCCTACCGCGCGACGGTCCGCTGGACGGACCCGTCCGGCCGGCCGGGGACGACGGCCCTGCGGGTTCCGGCCGACGTCCACCGCGGGGACACCGTACGGGTGTGGCTCGACCGGCAGGACCGCAGCGTCGGCCCGCCGCCGGACGCGTCGATCGTCGTCCAGCACGCGATCACCCTGGGCGTCTGCGCGAGTGGCGGCACCGCGGCGATGGTCCTCCTCGGCTGGTCCGCCGTCCGCCGGATCGCCCTCGCCCACCGTCTGTCGGAGTGGGAACGCGACTGGGCCCGGACAGAGCCGGAGTGGACTCGGCGGTGGGCTTGAGCGGGGGGACGGCGGCGCTCTCCCCCAGGGGGAGTGGCGCGCGGGGTCGGTGATGCCGGTGGTCACCCCGGTGAGCGGTGGCCCTCACCGTGCGGGGCCGGTATGGCCCATGCCTCCGGCGGATCACCCTGCGGCGCCCGCCGCACCGGGACGGCACCACCCCCTCGCGGCCTGCGCGACGGCGATCCCCACCACCCCGGACGGCCCCACGGCCTGGTGTGCCGGCCCGGCCAGTGTCTACGGTGTGATCATCCTCGTACCGTCTTGTGAAGGTGACCCGTATGGCCCTGTTCGATCTGCCCCTGGACGAATTGCGTGACTATCGCAGTGGCTCCGTCGCGCCCGTGGACTTCGATGTCTTCTGGGCCAAGACGCTCCAGGAGGCGCGGGAGCATGATCTGGACGTGCGGTTCGAGCCGGTGGACAGCGGGCTGGTCACCGTCGAGGTGTACGACGTGACCTTCGCCGGGTTCGGGGGGCACCCGGTGAAGGGCTGGCTGACCGTGCCCGCGACGGCCGCCGGGCCGGTGCCGCTGGTCGTGGAGTTCGTCGGGTACGGCGGCGGGCGCGGGCTGGCGCACGAGCATCTGCTGTGGGCGTCGACGGGCCGCGCGCACTTCGTGATGGACACCCGGGGCCAGGGCAGCGCCTGGGGCGGGGGCGGGGCCACCCCGGACCCGGTGGCGGGCGGTCCCGCCTTCCCCGGTTTCATGACCCGGGGCATCGACGCGCCGGAGAACTACTACTACCGCCGGGTCCTCACCGACGCCGTACGGGCGGTGGAGGCGGCCCGCGCGCATCCGCTGGCCGACGCCTCCCGGACGGTGGCGCTGGGTACCAGCCAGGGCGGCGGCATCACGGTGGCGGTGGGCGCGCTGGTCCCGGACCTGGTGGCGATCGCGCCGAACGTGCCGTTCCTGTGCGACTTCCCACGGGCGACGACCCTCACGGACCGGCATCCGTACCGCGAGATCGCGCTGTGGCTCAAGACGCACCGGGGCCGCACCGAGGACGTGCTGCGCACCCTCTCGTACTTCGACGGGGTGCACTTCGCCGCCCGGGGCCGGTCCCCCGCACTCTTCTCGGCGGCCCTGGAGGACCAGACCTGCCCGCCGTCGACCGTCTTCGCGGCGTTCAACGCGTGGGCGCACGACGACAAGACCATCGAGGTGTACGACTTCAACGACCACGAGGGCGGCGGCCCGTACCAGGACGCGGTCACGATGCGCTGGCTACGGTCGTACGCCTGACGCCCGGCGGGCCGTGCGGCTCGTACGGACCCGATCCGCAGGCTTTCGGCCATGATGGCTTCGGGGGGTCGTTCGGTCCGGCCGATCCGGGGGCGGGGGTCTCGGTGAGCTATGTCATGAACCGGATGGGCCCCCGCGTCGCCGGTGATCCACGAAAGTTGTCGCTGGTCAACGCCCTGTACAGGGCGTCGTAACAATTCATGGCCGTGGGCGGACCGTCCGGTTTCGGCCGAACCTCCCAACCACTCTTCCTCGGTGATTCGGGCCGGTGCTAGATCTGGTGGCGCAATGAGCCCGCACGGCTACGGCAAGTCACCACCAGGAGGGCACGGCATGGCCTGCACCACCCCGCACGACCACTCTCGGGGCGAGGCCCGGCCCCTGTACCGGAAAATAGCGGCGGCGCTGCTCGGGGAACTGCGCGACGGAACGATTCCCCCGGGCGAACGGCTGCCGGGGGAACGGCAATTATCCGAACATTTCGGCGTGAGCCGGGAGACCGTCCGCCAGGCTCTGGAGGTGCTGCGCCGCGAGGGCCTGGTCGCCACGGACCGGCGGGGCAGCCATGCCACGCTGCCCGGGACGCCGGTCGAGCACCCGGCCGCGCTCGCCTTCCCGGTGGGCATCCTGGCCCCGGGCGGCTCCGACCGGGCCACGGTGACCTGGGAGCCGCCCTCGCCGGAACACGCGAGGGCGCTGGGTCTTGACCCGCACCGGCCGACCCTGGTCCACCGCTACGAGTCCGCGGGCGCCGACGAACGCGGCCGGCGCACGGCGATCACCTCGTTCTCGGCGGTGGCGCTGTCGGAGGTGGCGGAGCTGGCGCGCTACCGCGATCGGACCCTGGCGAGCGACTCGGCGCAGCTGCGCCGGGTCTACGACTGGATGCGGCAGGCCGGTCTGGCGCTGCACCACCGGGACGCGATCACCCCGCTCGACGACGTCCCGTCGATGCGGGTGACCCGGCTGGTCCACGATCAGCACGCCCGGCCGCTGGAGATCACGGATCTGCTGGTGGACGCCCGGCAGGACGCGCTGGTCTACGAGTTCACGGTGCCCGCGGCGGGCTGAGCCGCGGGCCGGGCGGCCCGCATCGCCCGGGCCTGCCGGCCCAGCGCGAGCAGCCGTCCGTCGGCGGCCCGGACGGCGCCGTCGGCGCGCTCGGTACGGATCCGCACCAGCGCCGGTCCACCGTCCGCGCCCGTGGTCAGGGCGTCGGTGAACGGCACGGTCGGTTCGGCGGTGGGGACGGGGCGGGGGGGGTGCGGCGGGCGGGCGGCGGGACATCGGTCAGGGTGGCGACGGCCGCCGCTTCCAGCGTCCGTCGGGGAACCGCACCCGGTCGGTCAGTTCCGCCCGCTCCCCGCCGCCCAGCGGCCGGTCGGCGGTGGTGGGCCGGATCTCCAGCTGCCGGGCACCACCGGCGCCCCGCCCTGGTGCCCGGTGAACCGACCGGCGACGGTGCGGCGCCCGGCCGCGGGGGCGGTGTCGGAGAAGTGCGGCGGGCCGACGTCGGCGGGCGCGAGGAAGTGTGTGGTCAGGGTGCGGACCGGGCGCGCGCCACCACCATCCGCACCCGTGGGCTGCCGTCCGCGCGCCGGCCGAACTCGGGCAGCGGCGTCAGTTCCACCCCGAACCCGGCCCGGGTCAGTTCCCGGCGCACGTCGGCCAGCCGGAAGGCCCGGTAGTACATGACGAACGGAGGCCGCCACAGCGCATTGCGCACCCGCATCACGGCGTCGAAGCCGGCCAGCTTCCAGTACCCGGCGGACGCCGGGCGCGGCGGCGCGATCAGCGGGAAGGCGAAACAGCCCCCGGGCCGGAGCACCGAGCGGACCTGGCTGAACAGTCCGGGCAGTTCACGCGGCAGGAAATGGCCGAAAGCGCCGAGACTGACGACGAGATCGAAGGCGGGCGCGAAGGGCAGCGCGCGGGCGTCGGCCCGCACCCAGGACACGCGCGGGGCGGTGGGCCAGGCGCGGGTTCTCGCCACGTCGAGCATCCCGGCGCTGAAGTCCACGCCGGTCACACTGCGCCCGCACACCCGGGCCAGCACCTCGACCCCGGCGCCCGTCCCGCAGCACAGGTCGAGCCCGTCGGCGTACCCGCCGCGAGCGGCCCCGGTCCGGGCCAGCGCGGCGGCCACGGCGTCGAGGACCGGCTCGGGGGTGCGGAACGGCGTGTGGTCGAACTTCGGGGCGAGCAGGTCGTAGCCGTGCTCGACGGAGGACAGCGCCTGGACGGCGAGTTCACGGGCGGTGGGGCCCTCGGGGCGGAACATCCCGGTCACCTCGGGGAGAGGCGCGGGGCGCGCCGGTCGAGGACGGCGAGGGCGCGGTCGCACCAGCTCAGCTTCTCCCGCTCGAAGGCGATGCCGCCCATCAGCGTGAGGTACGGCCCGATCCGGTCGGCCGTACGCAGGTAGTCGTCCTCGTCACGGCCGCCGAGCAGCCGTTCGCGGACCCGTTCGAAGCGGTCCAGTCTGCCGCGCGCCCACGTCCTGCGCTCCTCGATCAGCTCGCGGGTGGCGGCGGGGTCGGCGGCGTCCATGGCCTGGATCTTGATCATGAGTTCGTCGCGCAGGGCGGTGGGGCGCCGGGTGGGCGCGACGGCGAAGGCCCGCAGTTCCTCGCGCCCGGCCTCGGTGAGGGTGAACATCCGTTTGTCCGGGCGCCGCTCCTGGCGCACCACCCGGGCCCGGATCAGGCCGTCCCCGGCCAGCCGCTCCAGCTCCCGGTAGAGCTGCTGCGGGGTCGCGGGCCAGAAGGTGGCGGACGAGACGTCGAAGATCTTGGAGAGCTGATAGCCGGACGCCTCGCCCTCCAGGAGGGCCGCCAGGACGGCGTACTTCACAGACATGCGAACACACGCTAGCAGGGAGTGATTATTCATATCCGCACCTGATCAATAAATTTACTACGCGCGGACGCCGCCTACGCCGCCTCGGCGCCCTGGCGCCTCGGCGGCTTGATCTCGCCCCCGGATTCCGGCGTGGCCCCCCGCCGCCCGTCCCGGGACGGTTGGATGGCGGCATGACCAGCGACGAGGACGACCGCCTGATGCGGGTCAACCGGGCCAACTGGGACGCGCGCACACCCGTACATCTGACCAGCCGGTTCTACGGGGTGGACGAGGGCGGCGATCCGGCGCGCTGGTTCGCCCCGTTCGAGTGGGAGGACCTCGGGGACCCGGCCGGGCGGGACGTGCTGCATCTCCAGTGCCATCTGGGCACCGAGACAATCGCCTTCGCCCGGCGCGGGGCCGCGAGCGTGACCGGGCTGGACTTCTCCGCCGCTTCAGTGACCGCCGCACGCGGGATCGCGGCACGGGCCGGGGTGGAGGTCACGTACGTACAGGCCAATGTGTACGACGCCGTGACGGCGCTCGGCGGGCGGCGGTTCGATGTGGTGTACACCGGCAAGGGCGCGCTGTGCTATCTGCCGGATCTGACGCGCTGGGCCGCGGTGATCGGGGAACTGCTGCGGCCGGGCGGGGTGTTGTACGTGGCCGAGTTCCACCCGCTGCTCAACGCCCTCGGGACGACGCCCGGTCCGGGCGAGGGGCCGGAGCTGCTGCTGCGCCGCGACTACCTCGCCGGGAGCGGGCCGGTGCGGCGGGACTCGACCTTCACCTACACCGACGGGCCCGCCGTCGAGGGCGCCACCGAGAGTTTCGAGTGGATGCACGGAATAGGCGAGGTCATCACCGCGTTGACGACAGCGGGACTGAGTGTCCGGCGGCTGCGGGAGAGCGAGGAGCTGCCCTGGCCGCGCTGGGCACGGATGGAGCGCACCGCCTCCGGGTGGTGGCGCCTTCCCGAGCCGCGTGTCCCGCTGCTGTACGGGTTGCTGGTGGGCCGCTGACGGTCCCTGCGGTGCCTATCCCCTGCGGGGTGGCCATGGCCCGCTGACGTTCTCCGGGGGCCGCTGATGGCCCGTGGTACAGTGCGAACAGCACTTGTGTTCGTCCCGTCGTGGACGCCGGTGCCCGTTCCGTCTGATTCCTTCTCTTCGCCGCTGAGTCGGCCGTATTCCCGGTTCCGGTCTCACGGCTCTCCAGTTCCACCTCACCTCTCAGGTCCGGGGTGTGCTGTTCCCCGCCGCCCGCAGGCGTGGCGCGCTGTCGAGCGCCCGGTCGCCTCCCTTCGCGGCACTCTCCCTCCCCTTCGCATGTCTCATGCCCGTGTCCTCGAAAGGACCGATCCATATGACCACCACCACACTCGAACACCCCCCGGTGCAGCAGCCTCCGGTACGGCAGCAGGCCGCCCACCGGATCGCCGTCGGCGTCCTGGACATCGACGGCAACGGGAAGGGGCACCTGCGGGGCCAGGAACTGCTGCCCGAACCCGCCGACCCCGCCGTCTCCCCCGCCCTGATCCGCCGTCACCAACTGCGCAAGGGCGACTTCGTGGAGGGCCTGCGCGGTGAGCGCGGCGGACTCACCGAGGTCGCGCTCATCAACGGTCACACCCCCGACGAACTGCGCGAACGCCGTCACTTCCGCGATCTGACCCCGCTGCACCCGCGTACCCGGCTGCGCCTGGAGCACCCGGCGGCCGGGCTCACCGGACGGGTCACCGATCTGATCTCGCCGATCGGCAAGGGCCAGCGCGGGCTGATCGTGGCCCCGCCCAAGACCGGCAAGACCGTGCTCCTCCAGCAGCTCGCCGCGGCCGTCGCCGCCAACCACCCCGAGTGCCACCTGATGGTGCTGCTGCTCGACGAGCGCCCCGAGGAAGTCACCGACATGCGGCGCTCGGTGCGCGGCGCGGTGTACGCCTCCACCTTCGACCGGGCGCCGCGGCAGCACATCGCGCTCGCCGACCTCGTCGTCGAACGGGCCAAGCGGCTGGTCGAGGCGGGCGAGGACGTCGTGATCCTGCTCGACTCACTGACCCGGCTGTGCCGGGCCCACAACAACGCGGGCACCTCCAGTGGCCGCACCCTCAGCGGCGGGGTCGACGCCGCCGCGCTGCACGGCCCGAAGCGGCTGTTCGGCGCCGCGCGGCTGGCCGAGGAGGGCGGCTCGCTCACCATCGTGGCCAGCGCGCTCGTCGAAACCGGCTCCCGCGCGGACGACTTCTTCTTCGAGGAGCTGAAGAGCACCGGCAACATGGAACTGCGGCTGCACCGCGAGCCGGCCGCCCGCCGGGTGTTCCCGGCCGTCGACATCAACCGCTCCGGCACCCGCCGCGAGGAACTGCTCCTGTCCCCCGGCGAGTTGAACGCCACGCGCGGGCTGCGCCGGGTGCTCCAGAACCGGGACGGCGAGGCCAGCCTGGAAACCCTTTTGGAGCGGATGCGCGAAACGCCGGACAACGCGACCTTCCTGCGACGGATCCAGCCGACGCTGCCGGCGGGGTGAGCCGGGCGGGCGCGGTCGGGCGCGGTCGGGGTGAGCCGGGAGCGGGCTGGGAGCGGGCTGGGAGCGAGCCGGGAGTGTGGCGAGGGACCTCCGGTCGCCCGGTCGTCCGGTCGCCCGTTCGCCCACGGGGTCCATCGGCTCGATCCCTCAGCCGGATCCCTCAGCCGGATCCCTGAGCCGAACCTCCGAGCCGGATCCCTTCACCTGACCCCCGGCTTGATCCCCCGTCACTCCGACACGCCGGGGGCGTGCGGCATCCGGGTGCTCGCGTGGCCCGTTCGGACCTTGCAGCGCGGTGCTCGGCCCACAGCTTCCTACGTTGATCGTATGACGATCGGATTCTCCTCCCGGACGGCTTCGGTGTCCTGCGCGCTCTGCGTCGCGGGCGTCCTCGCTCTCGCCCCCGCCGCGCTCGCCGTACCGTCCGGCGCGGATGCCGCGCGGCCCGGCGCTGATCCCCTCGGCCCCGGGCACAGCGCCACGGCCCCGCATCCGTCACTGCTGTACCGGTCCGGCACACAGGTCCGCGCGCGGACCGGCGCTCCCCGCGTCCCGGACCTCTCCGCACTGTCATGGCTGGTGGCCGACGCCCGCACCGGCGAGGTGCTCGCCGCGCACGAGGCACACCGCAAGCTGCCGCCCGCCAGCACCCTGAAGACCCTGTTCGCGCTCACCGTGCTGCCGGTGCTGCCCAGCGGCATCGAGCACGAGGTGGGCGACGAGGAACTCCTGGACGTGGGGCCGGGCAGCAGCCTGGTCGGGGTCCGCGAGGGCATCTCCTACCGGCTGGCGGACCTGTGGCGCGGGGTGTTCCTCAGCTCCGGCAACGACGCCGTGCGGGTGCTGGCCGGGCTCAATGGCGGCTGGTCGGCGACCGCGCGGCAGATGCAGGCCAAGGCGCGGACGCTGGGTGCCCGGGACACCCAGGTGGAGTCGCCCGACGGGTACGACGCGGAGGGCCAGGTGTCCTCGGCGTACGACCTGGCCGTGTTCGGGCGGGCGGGGCTGCGCAACGCGGACTTCGCCGGGTACTGCCGGACCGTCGAGGCGGACTTCCCCGGGGGCGGCGGCTGGACGTTCCCGATCCGCAACACCAACCGGCTGCTCACCGGCGACGACGGGGTGGCGGACTACCCGGGGCTGCTGGGCATCAAGAACGGCTACACCAGCAACGCCGGATACACCCTGGTCACCGCCGCCCACCGGGGCTCGCGCACGCTGGTCGTCACGGTGATGAACCCTCAGGACGGCGATCCCTCGGCGGTCTACGAGGAGGCGCGGTCGCTGCTGGACTGGGGCTTCGACGCGGCCGGGCGGGTGGACCCGGTCGGTTCGCTGGACGCGCTGCGGGCCGGGTCGCGGTCCGCCTCCGACCCGGCGTCGGTCCCCGTGGCCATGACCCGCGCCCCGGAGACCGGGCCGGGCTGGCCGGGGGCCCTGGCCATCGGGCTCGCGGCCTGTCTCGGCGCGGGCACAGTGGTGCTGGTGCTGCGGAGGCTGGGCATCCGGGCGGACTGACCGGTCGGCAGCCACAGCAGCAGGCCGAGTGTGATCCAGGTGTAGAGGTTGCCGCCGAGGAAGCCGTCGACGCCGGAGGCGTCGTCGAACCACAGCCAGACGACGCTGGTGCACAGCACGGCGTACAGGGTGCCCGCGGTTCTCCAGTGCCCGGCGCGGACCAGGACCGCGAAGGACGGGAGCAGCCACACCAGATGGTGCACCCAGGTGATCGGGCTGATCAGACAGGCCGTCAGCCCGGTCAGCGCGAACGCGGCCCGCCAGTCACCGGCCGCCACCGCCCGCCGGGAGCGCCACGCCCACACGCCGAGGACCGCCGCGACCGCGATCGCCCAGGCCGGGCGGCCGGTCTCGCCGAGCCGGGCGAGGACGCCCTGGAGGGACTGGTTGGACACATAGTCGAGGCGTCCGACGCGGGTGGTGTCCCACATCGCCTCGGTCCAGTAGTAGCGGGAGGCGCCGGGCACGATCAGCGCCGCCAGCCCGGTCGCCGCGGCGGCCACCAGGGTGGCGACGACGGCGGCCCGGCGGCGCCCGGCGATCAGCAGCAGCCCGATGAAGACCGCGGGCGTCAGCTTGATCGCGGCGGCCAGCCCGATGCCGATGCCCGCCCAGCGGCTCCGGCCGTTCGCCAGCAGCCACATGTCGGCCAGCACCAGCGCCAGCAGGATCACATTGACCTGGCCGAAGCTGAACGTGTCGCGCAGCGGTTCGTACAGGGCGAGGACACAGGCGGCCAGCGCGCAGCCGTACCAGCCGTAGCGGCGCCAGGCCCGGCCGGTGAGCAGCCGCAGCACCGCCAGGAGGGCGGCCAGGTTCAGGAGGAGGGCCAGCGCGATGGCGGTGCGCAGGCCGAACAGCCCCATCGGCGCCATGACGACCGCCGCGAACGGCGGATAGGTGAAGCCGTACGCCGTCCCCGGCACCCGGTAGGCGTAGAGGGGGCCGCCGTCGTGCAGCCAGCTGTGCACGGTGCCGTGGTAGACGCGCAGGTCGAACCAGTCGCGCAGCAGCGGCACGGTCGCCGTGAAGACGGTCACGGCGGCGATCAGCACGAGGACGAGGGCCAGGCGGCCGCGGTCGGTGCGGGGCGCGCGCAGCCGTGGCCCTGGCCATGGCCCTTTGGATCCCGTGGCACCGCCCTGGGCGCTCACGCGGTCCGTCCCACGACCGTGGTCTGCGCGGACTGGTGGGCCTGCCACAGCACCACCACGGCGAGCACCCCGCCGGACACCGCGAGGACCAGCTGGCCGAGATCGGCCGGCCCGCCGCTGGGCAGTACGGACAGCGCCAGTACGGCGGTGACGGCGGCCACCCGGTGACGTACCGAGGTGCTGGGCGCGGCGGCGGCGATCAGGAACAGGCCCCACAGCGCGTACCAGGGGCGGATCGCGGGGCCGAACGCGGCGACGGCGGCCAGGCTCAGGCCGAGCGCGTACACCGGGCGGGGCCGCAGCCGTACCCAGATCAGGAGCAGGGCCACGGCGGTCAGGGCGAGGCCGAGCGCGTGCCAGGCCGGGACGGCGAGGGGGGCCAGATCGCTGCCGACGCGCTCCAGGAAGGCTTCGGTGGCGCGGCCGAGGAGGCTGGTCAGGGCCCAGTTCTGCGAGGAGACAGGGGTGTTGAGGGCGCCTATCCAGCCGTAGCCGGTACCTGCCACGGCGGTCGCGGCGACCGTGGTGGCCGCGGCGGCGGTGGCGGTGGTGAGCAGCGCGCGGGCCGGGCCGCGGCCCGCGCGGATCTGGAGGACGACGACCGCGGCGAGCGCGAGCGCGGCCGGTGCCTTCACCAGCGCGGCCAGCGTGACCAGGACGGCGCCCAGGACCGGCCGGCGGCCCAGCGCGGCGACCAGGCCGAGGCCCATCAGGCCGAGCATCAACGCGTCGTTGTGCGCGCCCGCCACCAGGTGCAGCAGGACCAGCGGGTTGAGCGCGCCGAGCCACAGCGCGGCGGACGGGTCGGCGCCGCTGTGCCGGGCGAGGCGGGGCAGGGCCACGGCCATCAGGGCCACGCCGGTGAGCGCCAGCAGCCGCATGCCCATGAGCCCGGCGGGCAGTTCGCCGCGGGTGAGGCCGGAGAGGGCGGAGGCGACGGCGAGGAAGACCGGGCCGTACGGGGCGGCCGTGTGCTGCCACACCGGGGACACCTCGTCGGCCAGCGGGCCGCCGAGCACGCTCGGGCCGTGCGCGTAGACGTCCAGTTGGGCGTCGACCATGGCGCCCTGGGCGAGATAGCTGTAGACGTCCCGGCTGAACAGCGGCGGGGCCAGCAGCAGCGGGGCCGCCCAGAGGGCGAGCACCAGCAGCAGCGCGCGGGGCCGGGGCGGGCGCGGGCCGCGCACCAGGCGGCCGAGCAGCGCCCAGGCCGCGATCAGCAGGACGACGCCGAAGTACACGCCCACCAGGCCGAGGGCGGCGGTCGCCGAGGACGGGGCGAGCAGTTCGCGTACGGGCAGGGCTCCGGCCGTCTCACCGCCCGCCGCGAGGAAGGCGGTACCGGCCAGGCCGAGAGCCTGGCAGCGGCGGAGATCGACGGGAAGAACCAGGGCCAGCACCCGGGCAGGATGTCAACGGCGGGTAGCCGGGAATCGACGCCGGTCGGGACGGGTGGGGGGTGGGGGGTGACAGATCGCTGCCGCTCGGGTGGGGGGTGGGGGCGTTCGGGTGGGTGAGGGGTGGTTTTCGGGTGCGGGTTGTGGGGGGCTGGTCGCGCAGTTCCCCGCGCCCCTTAGGGGCCCTGGCGGGCCCCCCGGGGGCGCCTTCGGGATGGCGCCTTTGGGTGGGTGCCCTTGGGCGGGGCTTCAGGCTCGCGGGGTGGGTCCTCAGGCGGGAGTTCCCGGTGTCGTGAGGGGGTCCAGGGCGTGGACCGGGCGTATCTGGCCCACCGGTCGGCCGCCGCCTAGCAGGGGCGTGGCCGCGAACTCGGTGAGCAGGGCCGGATCGACGCCCGCGCGGGCCAGCGCGGCGGCGGTGACCGGGCCCCGGGCGCGGCTCGCGCCGTCGGAGATCTTCACGGCGACGGTCCGGCCGTCGGGCAGGGCGGCCACCTGGACGCCCTCGTAGCCGTCCTTGGCGAGCAGTCCGGGCACGGCCCGCATCAGCGCGGCCACGTCCCGGCCGGAGCCGGAGGCCATCTCGGCGTGCTCGCGCAGCGCGTCGGCCACCCGCGCCTCGGGAGTACCGGGCGCGGCGGTCACGATCCGGGCGGTGGCGCGAGCCAGCCCGTGCAGGGAGATCGCGAACAGCGGGGCGCCGCAGCCGTCGACCGTGACCTGGGCGACGCGCTGGCCGGTGAGGTCCTCGACGGTCGCGGCGATGGCCCGCTGGAGCGGGTGGGCGGGGTCGAGATAGTCGTCGAGGGTCCAGTCGTTGACCCGGGCGGTGTGCAGCATGGCCGCGTGCTTGCCGGAGCAGTTCTGGGCGAGGCGGGAGGGCGACCGGCCCTCGCGCACCCAGGTGTCCCGGACGACCTGGTCGAGCGGCAGGTCGGGGACGTTGCGCAGATCGGCGTCGGAGAGCCCGGCCAGTTCCAGGACACGCCGGGCGGCGGCCAGATGGCGTTCCTGGCCGGAGTGGCTGGCTGCCGCGAGCGAGAGCAACTCGCCCTCCAGCGGCAGTCCCGCGCGGACCATGGCGACGGCCTGCACCGGCTTGACCGCCGAGCGCGGATAGAAGGCCGCCTCGATGTCCCCGAGCTGGAACTCCACCCGGCCGTCCGCGCCGAGCACGACGACGGAACCGTAGTGAATGCCCTCCACCACCCCGCCCCGCACGACGTGGGCGACAGGGGCGTGGAAGGGCTCGCGGATCAGAGGTGCGTCGGCGAGGGAGGAACTGTGCATCGGGGCCCGGGTTTCGGTGAGGGGGATGAAGGGGGTGGAGGGGGTGACCGGAGTGGCGTGGGGTGGGGGTTCGGTGTGGGGAAAGGTCTCTGCGTGCAGTCGACTCGCGGGTGGCGGGGGATCGGGATGGGGGTGGGGCTGGGACGCCCGCGCAGGTCGGGGGTCGGGCGCGGGCGCGGGGGCGGGGGCGGCAGGGGTGGGCGCGGGATCGTCGGGTGCTTCGCTCATACGCCCGCTGCCCGCATTCCGATCCCGCCCGTTCCCGGGGTCGGGCCCATGCCCATGCCCATGCCCATGCCGGCCGCCCCCACGATCGCCGTCAGGCTGCTCTCCACCCGGTCCAGGTGATGGGCCATGGCGTCGCTCGCGTCCCGCGCGGAACCGGCGGTCAGGGCCGCCACGATCGCCCGGTGCTCACGGTCGGAGTGCTCGCGCCGGCCGCCGAGTTCGTTGAGGAACGCGGACTGCCGGGCGAGGGCGTCGCGGATCTCCTCGATCACCCGGCGGAAGACCGGGTTCTGCGCGGCCTCGGCGACGGTGAGATGGAACAGGGTGTCCATCGCGACCCAGGCGGCGGTGTCCGTCTCGCGTTCCATACGGTCCAGGAGACGGGTCAGCCGGTCGAGGTTCGCCGGGGTGCGGCGGACCGCCGCGTATCCGGCGACCGGGATCTCGATGTGCCGGCGCACCTCCAGCAGATCGCCGGCCGTGTAGTCGCCGAAGGTGGGGTCCTGAACGTGCTGGGCGATCACGAAGGTGCCCTTGCCGGTTCTGGCCACGGTCAGTCCCATGGTCTGGAGGGCGCGCAGGGCCTCGCGCAGCACCGGCCGGGAGACCTCCAGGGTCCGGCACAGCTCCGCCTCGGAGGGGAGCTTGTCCCCGATGGCGTACTCGCCGCGTTCGATGGAGCCGCGGAGGTGGCCGAGCACCGCCTCCAGCGCGCTGACGCGCCGCGGGCTCGTTCCACCTGTCTGGCTGTCTGACAGGTTCACGCTCCCGATCGTGCGGTCCGGACGCGGGACTGTCAAGGCGGTGCGGTGCCGTCGGGCGCGGGATCGGTGGGAGGCGGGCCCGTCAGGCGATCCGCCGGGCGGCCGGTCCCGTAATCCGTCGGGCGGCCTGCCCCGCAAACCGGGCAACCCTCCGATTCGGCAGGGGGGCTACCACCACCCCCCTTCGGGGGCAGGCGCCATTCTGCTGTGCGAATCGCGTTCACATACTGGAGCGCATGGCCAACCCCATGGTGCTCACGGAGAATTCATCCGCGCGTGAACGGCGAAAAGAGGGCGACCCGCAGCAAACAGACACCCCGCCGGTAATCGCGCCGGTAATCGCGCCGGGCGACGGCTCCGGACAGCCGGGCAGTGATTTCGCCGAGCTGTCCCGGCGGATATCCGCGGCGGGCCTGCTGCGCCGCCGCCCGCTGTACTACACGGTCCGTTTCGGGCTGGTCGGGCTCGCCCTCGCCGGAGGGGTCGCCGCGTTTGTCGCGCTGGGTGCGAGCTGGGCCCAACTGATCGTCGCCGTGGTGATGGCCGGGGTGTTCGGGCAGCTCGGACTGGCCGCGCACGACCTCGCCCACCGCCAGGTCTTCTCCCGCCGCCGGTCCAGCGAGATCGGCGGGCTGCTGGTGGCGAATCTGCTGCTGGGCATGAGCTACGGCTGGTGGATGAACAAGCACACCCGGCACCACGCGAATCCCAATCACGAGGGAAAGGACCCGGACGTCTCCCCCGAGATTCTGGTCTGGTCGCAGCGGCAGGCGCGCAAGGCACAGGGAATTCCCAGGTTCATCGGAAAGCACCAGGCGGCCCTTTTCCTCCCCTTGCTGACGCTGGAAGGGCTCAATCTGAGTTTCAGCAGTTTCAGGGCGCTGCGCAGCCCGACGATGAAACGCCCGGTGTTGGAGGGAACGCTGCTCGTCGCGCATTTCGCGCTGTATTTCGGCGGTCTGTTCCTGGTGCTGTCGCCGCTCCAGGCGCTCGCCTTCATCGCCGTCCACCAGGGTCTGTTCGGGGTCTATCTCGGCTCGGTGTTCGCGCCCAACCACAAGGGCATGCCGATGATCGAGGAGGGCACCCGGCTGGACTTCCTGCGCCGCCAGGTGCTGACCTCCCGCAATGTGCGGGGCGGTGTGCTGGTCGACGCCTTCATGGGCGGGCTCAACTACCAGATCGAGCACCATCTCTTCCCCAGCATGCCGACCCCGGCCCTGGGCGAGGCCCAGATCATCACCGAGCGGTACTGCGCCGAACTGGGCATCCCGTACTGCCAGACCGGGCTGCTCGCCTCGTACGGGGAGGCGCTGCGGCATCTGCGGAGCGTGGGTCAGCCGCTGCGGGACGGCCACTGACGCGGGGCGCGGGGGGTCAGCTTTCCAGCACCCCCGTGCCGAGCAGGGCGAAGAGCAGCAGGCCGACGGCGATCCGGTAGATCACGAAGGCGTTGAAGGTGTGCTTGGCGACATACTTCAGCAGCCAGGCGATGGACGCGTACGCCACGACGAAGGACACCGCCGTCCCGGCGATCAGCGGGGCGGCGCCCGCGCCGGTGCCCAGGGCGTCCTTCAGCTCGTAGATCCCGGCGCCGGTCAGGGCGGGGATGCCGAGGAAGAACGACAGCCGGGTGGCCGCCACCCGGTCCAGGTCGAGCAGCAGCGCCGTGGACATGGTGGCGCCGGAGCGGGAGAAGCCGGGGAAGAGCAGTGCGAGGATCTGGGAGCCGCCGACCAGCATGGCGTCCTTGAACGAGGTGTCGTCCTCACCGCGCTTGTGCCGCCCCAGCCGGTCCGCCGCCCACATCACCGCACTGCCCGCGAGCAGCGAGCCCGCGACCACCCACAGCGAGGCCAGCGGCCCCTGGATCAGTGGCTTCGCCGCCAGGCCGACCACGACGATCGGGATCGTCGCGAAGATCACCCACCAGGCGAACTTGTAGTCGTGGCGGTAGCGCTGCTCCGGGTCGCGCAGTCCGCGCGTCCACGCCGACAGGATCCGTGCGATGTCCGTGCGGAAGTAGACGAGGACGGCGGCGATGGCGCCGACCTGGATGACGGCCGAGAACCCGATGACCGCGTGGTCGTCCACGGGGATGCCCATCAGCCCCTCGACGATCTTCAGATGGCCGGTCGAGGAGACGGGCAGGAACTCGGTCACCCCCTCGACGGCTCCCAGGACGACGGCCTGACCGATGCTGATGGCGCTCATGTGATCCAGTTCTGCTCAGGCGGGCGCGCGCCCCGGCGGGGTGGCGCGGCGGATGCCACGGCGTCCCAGGGCGCCGCGGTGGATCACTCCTACTACACGCGGGCGAGAATCCCGGCTTACCTGCGCCGGGCGGGTGCGGGTGCCTACGCCGGGCGGGTGCGGGCCACACCTGTACGGCGTCCTGCCGCCCCAGGCCGGCGCCCACCGGCGATCGCCCGGCGCCGGCCGAACGCTCACAACGACCTCTTACCCGCTACCACCCCTTCTCGAAGAACCGCGCCACCTCGGCGATCCGGAACTCGTCGCGCCGGTAGCAGGTGCGGCGCCGTACCCGTTTGCTGCGCAGGACCCCGAGGTCGGCGAGCAGCCTCAGATGGGTGTCGGCGACCGCCCGGTCCACTCCGAGTTTGGCCGCGACGGCCTCCGCCGGGACTCCGTCCTCACACAGATCGAGTCGGCGCTGCGGCGGGAAGTGGGCCGGCGGGTCCTTCAGCCACTCCAGAATGACGAGGCGCAGATCGCCGCCAGGAGTCCTGAGCATCACGTCCTCCAGGGTCCGGGCCGTTCATACGGTGTTTCCCACTGTGGCGGGCGCCGGACCATCACGTCCGGTACTCGCCGACGCTTGACCGGTACGAATCGGCTCGATGGCTCAGGCACGGCGAGTTGAGGGGAGTCCCGGAAGTCGGCAGGTCGGCGTACGGCACGGAGGGCCCGGCCTGTCCCTCGACGCGACCGGCGAGACGCACGAGCAGCGCTAGTTGCACACTCAACGACCGGCGGTTTCGGTGTTACCGTGCCGGTATGGGAACGCACACACTCGACGCGGGGCTGGAAGCACGCTGGCGGGACATCCTCGCGGTGCACGCGCGCACGATGTGCGAGATCGACCGTGTTCTGCACCCCTACGGACTCGGCGCGAGCGACTTCGAGGTGCTGGACATGCTGGCCGCCGAGGTCCCCGGGGACGACCTCCCGTGCCGGGTGCAGAACCTGGCGGGCCGGATCCATCTGAGCCAGAGCGCGCTCTCCCGCCTCATCGGCCGGCTGGAGAAGGACGGCCTGGCGATCCGGTCCATGTGCGCCGAGGACCGGCGCGGCGTCCGGGTCGCCCTGACCGACAAGGGACGCGCCCTGCACGCCGAGGTACGACCGCTGCAACGGGCGGCGCTGGAACGGATGCTGGGCGGCTGACCGCCGTAACCGACCCGCCGTAACCGACCCGCCGTAGCCGAAGACCGGGCACTGATCATCGATTTCTACTGCTGACTGAGATGACACTTATAAGTGTCATCTCAGTCAGCAGTGTTATGGTGAGCGGGTGCCGCAGGACTCACACGTACTCTTCGCCGACCATGTCGGCCGTTTCTACGCACGCCGGTACGGCTTTCCGCCGATGGCGGGGCGGTTGCTCGGGTATCTCTTCGTCTGCGATCCGCCGCAGCAGACCATCGACGAGCTGAGCGAGGCGCTGCTGGCCAGCCGGAGTGCCGTCACGGGTGCCGTGAAACTGCTGGAGGGTCATCGGATGGCCCGGCGCACCCGGGCCGCCGGTGAGCGGGTGGACCGGGTGGGCCTGGATCCGGAGAGCCGGCAGCCGCAGAACTTCGACTCCGGGCTCCATGGGGAGCACGCGGCGCTGTTCCGGGAGGGCCTGGCGCTGCTGGCCGACGCGCCGCCGGAGCGCCGGGCGCCGCTGGAGGAGATGATCGCGCTGGCCGATTTCCTGTCCGAGCGGCTGCCGAGACTGATGGACGAGTGGCACGCGCACCGCGACGCGCTCCGGGCGGCCGGGAAGCTCCCCCCGGGGGCCCTGCCACCGGGCCCACCGGCATGAACACCCCGGCGGGCATGATCACACCCCATCCACGCGAGAGGCAGACCCCCATGACCGACACCGACCACCTCGACCCGCCGGACCGGGCTCTCCTGCGCGAGCGGGCCGACCAGGGCGACCCCGACGCGCTCGACGAGCTGATCCAGTACGCCGCCGAGGACGCCGACCTGACCGAGCTGCGCCGGATCGCCGACACGGGCAACCGCACGGCGATCGACCAACTCGTGGAGACCGCGCAGGAGTTGGGTGACACGGACGAGCTGCGCAGGCTCGCGGACCAGGGCAACTCCGACGCCGCCGAGCTGCTCGCGGAGCTGTCCGGCGAGTGACGCGGCGCGGGCATCCCCAGGTCCGGCTCTGGTTCTGGCTCCGGCTCCGGCTCCGGCTCCGGCGCCGGCTCCGGCTCCGGCTCCGGCTCACAGCGTGAACTCCGTGCCGTCCGGCAGGACTTCGACCCCCGCCTCGGCCAGCCGCGCACGGGCCGTCGAGGCGGGATCGAGCAGCGGGTCGGGGTCCTCCAGCCGGGTCAGGATCCGGCGCGGTCCAGGGCGCACGGACTGGTCCCACGGCCCGGCCGGAGCGTGCGCGGCGTCGAGCACGACACCGTCGGCCGACGCGACCAGTTCGTCCAGGTCCGCGCTCCAGGCCCGTAACCGGGGCGCGTACAGCAGTACTCCCCCGGTGGCCAGATCCTCGATCCGGTACGCCGTCCCCCATGGGTCGCCGCCCATGCGGGCCGGCAGATAGCCGGGCGGGGCCGCCGTGACGGGGTGGGCGGTGACCACCAGCCCGCCCGACAGCACGAACCCCTCCTCGGGGGTGCTGTCGTACCAGTCCCAGTGCGCATAGCGGGCGAGGGCCTTGCGGGCCGGGGTCAGGGCGGCGAGGACGGGCGGGGCTGCGTACACCTTGAGGCCCTGGCTCGCGCGCAGGACGCCCAGCCCGGCCAGATGGTCGGGTTCCGCGTCGGTGAGCAGCACGCCCCGCATCAGGCTCGGGCGGGGGCCGGGCCACAGCGCGGTCGTGGTGGCGAGCTGGGCGCGCAGGTCCGGCGAGGTGTTCAGGAGCCACCAGTCGCGGGAGTTGCCGGTGACGGCCGCGCACTCCAGGGTGCGGGCCGGGATCTTTCCGTCGCGGGCGGCAGTGCAGAGCGCGCAGGCGCAGTTCCACCGCGGGAAGCCGCCGGTGGCGGCGGTGCCCAGCAGCACGACCCTCAAGACGACCCCCGACCCTCTCGCACTCTGTTCTCTTGTCACCGACCTGTGCCGTGCTCTGTGCCGTGCTCCCCCGCCGAACTCCTTCCGGTGGGGTCTTCCCACGGCGGGCCGCCCGGCCACCCCGCCCGGGGGCAGATTTCCGGCCGTCCTCGGCACACCGGCGGCGCACCGACGGCGTAACGGCCCGCCGCCCGGGGCATCCGCGTGAGACCACCCGCGCGGCAGAGGGGAGCACGGACGGGTACAGGCGGGCGCAGGAGGCGCAGGCGGGCGCGGACGGGCGCAGTGGAGGGCGATGTGGCGCGCGCGCCGTACTGGTCGTCGGCGGCGGGGGCGCAGGGACGGACGTCCGCGCTCGCGCCGTAGCAGGGGAGTTCGAGGGTCGCGCCGCACCAGGCGCGGTTCGAGGTCGCGGTGTACGAGGCGGGTCCCGGCACCGCCGAGGACATCGGCGCGTTCCTGGCCCTCGCCGGGAACGGCGTGCGGCGGCGCGGTCTCGCGGAGGGTGTCGGCCCCGTCGGACTCCGCGGGCCGCCCGGCGGGACCCGTCCCGGGGACGAGGCGCCGGCCGGGCGGCTGGAGTGGGAGTCCGATGTCAGGGCGTGGCGGCCGGTGTCAGTCGCTGTGCACGGTCAGTTCATGGATCGAGTACCCCCACTCGGTACCCCGGTCCAGGAACTGGACGCGGACGTACCGGGCGGGCACCGCGTCGAAGCGGGCGGTGTCGAGCCCGCCGTCGCCGGCGGTGGTGGACCAGGCGGTCGTCCACTGCTGTCCGTCGGTGGAGAGTTCGACGCGGTACGAGGTCCCGTACGCGCGTTCCCAGTCGAGGGTGACGCGGCCCACGCGGTGGGTGGCGCCGAGGTCGAGGCGCAGCCACTGGTCGTCGCTCCAGTCGCTGGCCCAGCGGGTGTCCGGGTCGCCGTCGACGGCCTGTCCGGGCGCGTAGCTGGTGAAGGGGTTCCACTCGGCCGAGCTGGCGGTCGCGGCCGTGCCCTGGGCGAGATTGACACCGGACGCGTGCTGCTCGGTGGAGCCCCAGGTGTCGAGATAGCTCTCGGCGCCCCGGAACAGGTCGTCCACCACCTCCTGGCCGCCGGTCACCCGGATGTCCTCGATCCAGTCGGGGACCAGGCCGTAGTGGGCGGCGCCGTCGGTGTTCAGGTCCCAGGTGCGCTCGCCGGTGGTCTGCCGGTCGATGACCGAGCCGCCGTCGGCACTGACGAAGGGGTACTCGACGGGGTCGGCGGTGTCGGCGCCGCGCGGGGCGGGCCAGCCGCCGACGCCGTTCATGTCGGTGCCGAAGCCGTAGCCGACGTCGTACTGCTCGCGCAGCGCGTCCGTCCGTTCCGCCTCCGCGGTGAACTCCTCGGAGCCGTGCATGTACTGGGCGATGAACCCGCCGAGCCCGTAGACCCGCTCGGTCCAGTCGAGGTCCATCCAGCTGTGCGAGGAGAGGACGCCCGGGTAGGACGCGGACTCGAAGATGTCGAGGACCCGGCCGGTGGCCTTGACGCTCATGTGGTCGATCTCCAGCATCATGTTGCGGTCCATCATCGCGCGTACGGCGTACTCGCCGAGGTCGGTGAGCCCGCGCGTATTGCACTGCGCGTTCTCGTCGTACGCCGGGACGTCGACGTCCGCGGGGAGTTCCTCCTCGGCGGCGGGTGCCGGGACCAGGCCGATGGGGTTGTCGTGCTGCGGGCCGGTGCACTCCTCGGTGCGCCAGAAGGTGCCGGTCGACAGGAACTGGCCGACGTTGATCGCCGTGCCGAGCGCGCCTTCGTCGAAGCGGACGCCGCACAGCGCGTTGTCGAACTTGTGGCACAGGAACATGCTGCGCACGCCGAGGTCGTACAGCTCGTCCAGGCCCTTGTCGATGTCCTCCTCGCTGCACTGCGGCACGTCCAGGATCATCTTGCAGCCGAACGGCTCGGAGGTCTCCACGCCCAGGATCACAGCCAGTTTGCCCTGTTCGATCACCTGGCGGGCCTGGGCGCTGTCGGTGACGATCCGGAACCAGCCCTTGCCGGGGCCGCCGTACATCTCGTCGATGTGGTCCTGGAGGTCGTAGGTGAGCTGCGCCTGGAGGCGGATCGACGTCATCTCGTCGCAGGAGCGGTCCTTGAAGGGGTAGATCGAGCAGATCACTCCGTTGGTGACCAGGTCGTTGACCATCACCCGCTGGCCGCCGCGCCAGGCGCGCTCGACCCAGGCGTAGTAGTTCTGCTGATGGGTCAGGGAGTCGTACGCGGGCCAGTCCGCGAAGGTGGGCCAGCCGTCCGGGTCGTGCGTGCCGTCGCCGCCGTTGGTGATGAAGTCGAACAGGGCGAGGGAGCCGTCGGGGTAGTGCTCCGGGCAGTCCTTCAGGGCGTCGGCGATGCCGTCTTCGGAGAAGGTCTGGCCGCAGATCAGCCGGCCGCCGAACGCCTCGTTGGACATCAGATGGTTGTGCGCGTCGACGAAGCCGCGGACCTCGCCGTCGGCGGTGGTGCCGGTGAAGGGCTCCCCGGTGACGTTGATGGCGGAGTCCGGGGCGGGACGGGCGGTGGGGTTCCACCAGTCGTCGCCGCCCGCGGCGGAGCTGGGCGTGGGCCCGAGGGCGAACGCCAGGACGAACAGCAACAGCGAGACGACGGTCAGATTCTTGCGGCGACGGTAGGGGCGTCGGGCCACGGACAGGTCACATCCCTCGGTCAGCGGGACGGCACGGTCGACGCGCCCAGCGGCGCGGGCACGATGCCCTCCCCCGAAGCGGGTTTGTCATGACCGGCGCAAGGTGTGGCATGAGGATCGCCATTGCGGGCGGCACGCGTCAAGAGGCGGTGAGGGGGAGACTTACTGAACGGTAGGTACGGGGGGTTTGTCTGGCGGGTTCGCCGGGTGGGGAGGGTGGTGACCGGGGCGGCGGCTCGGTCCGAGGGCACCCGGGACGACTCGCTCAGTCCGGCTGCACCCGGGCCCGTGGCAGGTCGGCGAGGATCCGTGTCACCGTCTCCTGCGGGGTCAGCTCGGAGGTGTCCAGCCAGAGGCCGAGGTGTGGGGTCTGCTCACGGAGGACCTGGTCGAGGGCGTCGACCGTCCAGGGGCCGTAGCCCGTCTTCGGCCGCCCGGTCTCCCTGTCGTGCACGCTCGCGGCGTCGGGGGCCAGGACGACGACGTACAGGGGCCGGGTCCGGACCCTGGTCACATACCGGGCGAGGTCTGCGCCGAGGACGATGTCCTGGACGATCGCCGTCCAGCCGTCGCGCGCGTACTCGTCGGCCACGAGCGCGGAGATCCGCTGGCGCAGCTCCACCTGAGCACGGGCCTCGGCGGTCTCCTCGGGCAGCAGTTCCTCGCGGCCGGAGACGATCATCCGGCGGAAGACATCGCCGCGTACATGGGCGGCCCGGGGCAGTCGCCGGGCCAGCAGCTCGGCCACGGTGGACTTGCCCGACGCCATCACGCCGGTGATCAGGACGACGGCGGATCCCGGTTCGCGGTGCACGTGGCCCGTTCTCTCGTGGACGGCAGGAAGGGGATCCATGCTGCCATGGGCCGGGTGGGGTGCCCACGGGTTGCCCGGGGACATGGCGGAGGGCACCCGGCGGTGGCGCCTGCCCCTGACCGCCCGGCGAGCCGACAGCCCCGTCCGCCGCGATGATGGGAGGGGCGGAAGGGGCGAGCGGACCCGGCCGCTCCCGTCGATAGGTCGGCGGGTCGATAGGTCGGCGGGTCGGCGGGTCGGCGGGTCGGCGGGTCGGCAGGGGAGGGAGGTTGCGCCTATGCAGTTCCGGCAGCTGGAGTACTTCGTGGCGGTCGCCCGTGAGCGGCACTTCGCGCGGGCCGCCGAGGCGTGTTACGTGTCGCAGCCCGCGCTGTCGGCGGCCATCGCCAAGCTGGAACGGGAACTGGACGTCACCCTGATCCACCGCGACCACACCTATCAGGGCCTGACCCCGGAGGGTGAGCGCCTGGTCGTCTGGGCCCAGCGGATCCTCGCCGAGCACGACGCGTTCAAGGCGGAGGTGGCCGCCGTCCAGTCGGGGGTCGCCGGGACACTGCGGCTGGGCACCGTACCGAGCGCGTCGACGACGGTGGCACTGCCGGTGGCCGCGTTCTGTGCGGCCCACCCGCTGGCCAGGGTGCGGATCCGCTCCCGGTTGCCGACGGCGGAGCTGGCCCGGCAGTTGCGCGAGTTCGAGCTGGACGCCGCGATCGGGCACTTCCCGCCCGAGGACCGGGAGGAACTGCACACCGTGCCGCTGTACGAGGAGCGGTATGTGCTGCTGGCCCCCGAGGACCAGCTGGAGCCCGGGGTCGAGAGCATCACCTGGGCGCAGGCGGCCCGGCTGCCGCTCGCGCTGCTGACGGCGGACCTGAAGATCGGGCACGTACTCGATGCGGCGCTGGCCGGGACCGGGATCACGGTGGCCCCGCAGGTCGAGACGGACTCGGTGGCCTCGCTGTACGCGCATGTGGGCAGCGGCGACTGGGCGAGCATCGTGCCGCACACCTGGCTGCGCGCGATGCCGGTGACCGGCCGGACCCGGGCCGTACCGCTGGTCGGGCCGGAGGCGACGGCCCAGGTGCTGCTGGCGATCCATCCCGGGGAGCCCGGGGCGCCGATCGCGCGGGCGTTCCTGGAGGTGGCGACGGGGCTGTCGCTGGACGCGTTCTTCGGTTCGCCGGGGGGCGGGGACTGACGGTTGGGCGGGGGCGGTGGGATTGAGGGCTTTCCGGGTGCGGTGGGAGTGGCTGCTCCCGGGTGCCGTGGGAGTGACGGCTTCCCGGGTGCCGTGGGAGTGGCTGCTCCCGGGTGCCGTGGGAATGACGGCTTCCGGGTGCCGTGGCAATGACGGCTTCCCGGGTGCCGTGGGAGTGGCTGCTCCCAGGTGCCGTGGCAATGACGGCTTCCCGGGTGCCGTGGGATGCGGGGGCAGCGAGGCCGGGGGTCAGCTCGCGTACCGGGCCCGTAGCGCGCGGCGGTCCAGGCCGCCCTTGGCAGTGTGCGGCAGGGCCGCGACGACGCGGATGCGTTCCGGTACCTCGAAGGGGGCCAGGCGGGTGCGGCAGTAGCGGAGGATGCGGACGGAGGGGTCGGGTTCTTGTCGGTCGCGTTCTTGCTGGTCGGCTTCTCGCCGGTCGAATTCTTGCCGGTCGGGTTCTCTCCCGTCCGTCGCTCGCCCGGCGGCTTCTGCCTCGCCGGTTGCGGGGCCGCCGGCCTCCCCCTCGCCCGCGTCCATCGCCGCGTCCGGCCCGAGTATCACCACCGCCGCGGCCACCAGTTCCCCGTACGTCGGGTCCGGTACGGGGAACACGGCCGCCTCGGCGACGCCGGGGCAGCCGGTGAGGATGTCCTCGACATGCTCGGGGGAGATCTTCTCGCCGCCTCGGTTGATGAGGTCCTTGATCCGCCCGGTGAGGAACAGCCGTCCGTCCGGGTCGAGCCGCCCCAGGTCGCCGGTGCGGAACCAGCCACCGGCGAAGCTGTCGGCGGTCGCCTTCCGGTCACCGAGATATCCCCGGGCGACGGACGGGCCCCGCACCCACACCTCCCCCTCGGTGCCCGGCGCCGACGCCTGTCCGTCCGGGCCGGTGATACGGAGGTCCACTCCCGTCGGCGGCCCGACCGAGCCGCGCGGGCGGGACGGGTCGGCCGGGCGGGGCGGTTCGCCGGTGGCCTGGTGGGCCGACTCGGTCATGCCGTAGGCGCTCAGTACCGGGGCGCCGAGCAGCTCCTCCAGGGCCCGGCCGGTGGTGTCGGGGAGCGGGGCGCTGCAACTGCGGACGAATCGCAGGGGCCGCACCCGCTGTCCCGGGTACTCGGTCGCGGAGCGGGCCAGCAGGATCTGGTGGATGGTCGGGACCGCCGTGAACCAGGTGCCGTCGGCGGCGGCGAGGTCGTCCCAGAAGGTGTGCGCCGAGAACTTGCCGCGTGCGGGCAGGACGACCCGGCCGCCGGTGGCCAGGGAGGCGAGCAGGGTCGCGAACAGGCCGTGGCCGTGGAAGAAGGGCATCGCGGCCACCGTCCCGTCGGCCGGGCCCAGCCCGTACGTGCCGGTCACGGCGCTCACCCCGGCGGCCACATTCGCGTGGGTGAGGGGCACCAGCTTGGCCTGGCCGGTGGTTCCGGCGGTGCTCAGGACCAGGGCGTCGGCGGGGGTCAGCTCCCCGGCGGCTCCCCCGCCGCCCGGCGCGGCCCGCTTCCCGGCGTCCAGGGCGACCGTTCCGGACCCGGCGCCCGGGAGCACCTCCACGGTCACGGGCCAGAGCGGGACCCCCACGTCGGGCGGCCCGGTCCCGGGCACGTCGGGCGCCCCGGTCCCCGGCGTCACGGCCGTCGTGCCGGGCCCGGCGAGGAGCGCCCGCGCGCCCAGGGCGGACAGCCGGGCCGCCAGCTGCGGCACGGGCAGCGCGGGGTCCAGCGGGGCGGCGACCAGCCCGGCCCGCGCCGCGCCCAGCAGGGCGACCGGGAACTCGGCGGTCCCGGCGCAGACCAGCCCCACCGGGTCCCCGGGGCGCAGCCCGGTGGAGGCGAGCTGTGCGGCCATGTCGTCCGCAAGCCGGTCGAGACCGCCGTAGGACAGCGGGAGGCGGTCCGGGCCGACGATCAGCGCGGGCGATCCGGGCCGGTCCCTGACGGCTCCGTCGAGCAGGTCGACCAGTCCGGTGAGCCCGGGGAGACCGGGGAGCCCGGGGGGCGTGGTGGATCCGGTGGGCCCGTCGAGCCGGCCGGTCCGGGGCGGGGTCATGGCGGAGGGGGCCATGTCATCACCTCCTCTAGGAGCGTGCGCCCGGCGCGGACGGGGGTCAAATACGCGGGTACGAACGCTTGAGAGGCAACGGTTATCGAGCCGGTGCGAGCGAGCCGCGCGGGCGCCTGGACCTCGCTCGACAACCGTCGCCTATCAACCGGTCAGCGACAGGACTTGGACGCGGGGGCGGGGGCTGCCGAACAGTGGCAGGTGAACCGGAATAAAACAGACCAAGTTGCCATATAAGCCCCACATAACGGCCTGTACACCTCCACCTGAGGAGTCCGTGATGACCGCTGTACCCACAGCCCCCGCAACGCCGACGGCCGGGCAGGCGGCGGCCCGGTCCGCCTCCGCGCGGCAGACCGACGGCGCGCATCTCGTCGTGGAGGCGCTGCGACGCCATGGTGTCCGCAGTGTGTACGGCGTGGTCGGTATCCCGGTCACCGATCTGGCGCGGCTCGCGCAGGCGTCGGGCATCCGGTTCATCGGCTTCCGGCACGAGAGCGACGCCGGGCACGCGGCGGCGGCGGCCGGGTTCCTGACCGGGCGGCCGGGGGTGTGTCTGACCGTGTCGGGTCCGGGGTTCCTCAACGGGCTCGTCGCGCTCGCGAACGCCACCACGAACTGCTTCCCGGTGGTGCAGATCTCCGGGTCCAGCGAGCGGGACGTCATCGATCTGCGGCGCGGCGACTACGAGGAGCTGGACCAGCTGGCGACGGCCCGGCCGCTGGTGAAGGCGGCGTTCCGGGTGGACCGGGCGGAGGATGTCGGGCGGGGCCTGGCGCGGGCGATCCGGACGGCCGTGTCCGGGCGGCCGGGCGGGGTGTATCTGGACCTCCCGGCGGCGGTGCTCGGGGAGGTCGTCGCCGGGGCGACGGCCGCCACATCGCTGCCGGGAGTCGTCGATCCGGCGCCGCGCCAGTTGCCGCCGCCGGAGGCCGTGGACCGGGCGGTCGAGCTGCTGGCGGCTGCGCGGCGGCCGTTGATGGTGGTGGGCAAGGGTGCCGCGTACGCGCGGGCGGAGGACAGCGTCCGGGAGTTCGTGGAGCGGACCGGGCTGCCGTTCCTGCCGATGTCGATGGCCAAGGGCCTGCTGCCCGACGACCATCCGCAGTCGGTGGCCACCGCGCGGTCGCTGGCGCTGCGGGAGGCGGATGTGGTGCTGCTGGTCGGGGCGCGGCTGAACTGGCTGCTGGGGCATGGTGAGCCGCCGCAGTGGAACCCGGACGCGCGGTTCGCGCAGATCGACATCGACCCGGCCGAGCTGGACGGCAACCGGCCCATCGAGGCTCCGCTGGTCGGGGACGCGGTGTCGGTGATGGAGGCCCTGCTCGACCGGGCGGTGCCGGGCCGGATCAGGGCTCCCGAGGAGTGGCGGGAGCGGCTGGCGGCCCGTTCGGCGCAGAACGTGACGAAGATGGCCGGGCGGCTGGAGGCGGCCCGGACCGCCAGGCCCATGACGTTCCTGGGCGCGCTCCAGGCGATCCGCGAGGTGCTGCGCGACCACCCGCGTACGTATGTCGTCAACGAGGGCGCCAACGCGCTGGACTTCGCGCGCAATGTGCTCGACATGCGGCTGCCGCGCCACCGGCTGGACAGCGGGACCTGGGGAATCATGGGCATCGGCATGGGGTACGCCATCGCCGCCACCGTCGAGACGGGCGATCCGGTCGTGGCCGTCGAGGGGGACAGCGCCCTCGGGTTCAGCGGCATGGAACTGGAGACCATCTGCCGCTACGACCTGCCCGTCATCACGGTCGTCCTCAACAACGGCGGCGTGTACCGGGGTGACGACGTCTCCCCCACCACCGCCCCCGCCCCGACCGCCCTGCGGGCCCGCTACGACCTGATGATCAACGCGTTCGGCGGTATGGGCCTGCGGGCGACCACACCCGACGATGTCGCCGCCGCGCTCCGCGAGGCCCTCGCCTCGGGCGGGCCCGCACTCATCGACTGTGTGATCGACCCCTCGGACGGCACCGAGAGCGGCCACCTGACCAGCCTCAACCCCAAGGGAGTCGGGGACCTGACCCACCCGGCGGCCTGACCGATCCACACTCACCGGCTTCACCCACCCACCCCCACCCCCACACCCACATCACACCTCACGGCACCTCGTGGAAAAGGAACCGTCATGACCGACCTGCCCCTGACCGGAATCAAGGTGATCGACTTCACCGGTGTGCAAGCCGGCCCGGCGTGCACACAGATGCTCGCCTGGTTCGGCGCCGACGTACTGAAGGTGGAGCGCGTGGACGGCGGCGATGTGACCCGCCATCAGCTGCGGGACATCCCCGACACGGACGCCCTGTACTTCACCATGCTGAACGGCAACAAGCGCTCCCTGGCCATCAACACCCGTACGCCGGAGGGGTTGGAGGTCATGGAGAAGCTGATCCGTGAGGCGGATGTGCTGGTGGAGAACTTCGCGCCGGGCGCGATGGACCGGATGGGCCTGTCCTGGGAGCACATCCACGAACTCAACCCGCGGCTGGTCTTCGGCTCGGTCAAGGGCTTCGACGAGGAGTCGCCGTGGAACGACCTGAAGGTCTACGACAACGTGGCCCAGTGCGCGGGCGGCGCCGCGTCGACCACGGGCTTCTGGGACGGCCCGCCCACCGTCAGCGGGGCGGCCCTGGGGGACAGCAACACGGGGATGCACCTGCTGATCGGCGTGCTGACGGCGCTGCTCGCCCGTGAGCGGACGGGGCGCGGGCAGAAGGTGTCCGTGTCGATGCAGGACGCCGTCCTCAACCTGTGCCGGGTCAAGCTCCGTGACCAGCAGCGCCTGGACCGGCTCGGCTACCTGGAGGAGTACCCGCAGTACCCCGACGGCGAGTTCGGCGAGGCCGTGCCGCGCGGCGGGAACGCGGGCGGCGGCGGACAGCCGGGCTGGGTCCTCAAGTGCAAGGGCTGGCAGACCGACCCCAACGCCTACATCTACTTCACCATCCAGGAGCAGAACTGGGCCCGCACCGCCGAGGCCATCGGCCACCCCGAGTGGGCCGACGACCCCGCCTACCACACCGCCCGGGCCCGGCAGCCGCACCTCTTCGGCATCTTCGACGAGATCGAGAAATGGCTGGCCGACAAGGACAAGTACGAGGCGGTCGACGTCCTGCGCAAGGCGGAGATACCGTGCGCGCCGGTCCTGAGCATGAAGGAGATCGCCGAGGACCCGTCCCTGCGCCGCAGCGGCTCGGTGGTCGAGGTGGACCAGAAGGGCCGCGGCCCGTTCCTGACCATCGGCAACCCGGTCAAGTTCTCCGACTTCACCCCCGACATCCAGGGCGCCCCCCTGCTCGGCCAGCACACCGACGAGGTCCTCACCGACCTCGGCTACACCCCCGAGGCCATCGAGTCCCTGCACCGGGCCCACATCGTCGCCTGACCCGTCCGACCCGGATGCCGTGCCGCGACGAAAGCGATCGGTCGCGGGGGCGAGGGGCGAAGGGGGCGAGAAAAGCCATCGCTCCCGCGCCGACGCTCCCGTAAGGTGCGCGGGTTGTCCGGGCGGAAGGGTGGGGCAGGACGTGGGTGCGAGGGCGAGGGCGAGGGCGAGGACGGGGACGCGGGAGCGGCTGGCGGGTGCGGCGCGGGCCGCGCTCGGTGGCGGGCGGCGGCTGGCGGGAGCCGAGCGGCTGGCGGGCGGCAGCAAGAAGGGGGTGTACCGCCTGACGATGGACGACGCGACGACCGCGATCGGCTATCTGTGGGACGCCGCCGAGAACTACTGGCCCGCCGCCGAGGGCGACGACGATCTCACCGACCCGCTCTCGCCCGGCCTCGGCCTCGACCTGTTCGAGGCGGCGCACGCCCGGCTGGACGGGCTCGGCGTCCGGGTCCCGGCGATCCGTCTCGTCGACCGCGCCGGTACGCACGGCCCGGCCGGCCTGGTGATCGTCGAGGATCTGCGGGGCGAGACCCTGGAAGGGCTGCTCGCCCGGGATCCGCGCGCCGCCGCGCCCGTCATGGCCCGGCTCGCGGCGGCGCTGGAGGCGATGGCACAGCACCGGGCGGCCGGGTACGGCAAGGTGGCCGTGGTCGACCGGGGAGACACCTCGCGCGGATCGTCGTGCGAGGACGTCGTCCTGCGCCGGGCACTGCGGGACCTCACCGAGGCGGCGTCACGTGACCCCCGGATCGCAACGGCCCACGCCCGGCTGGAGGAACGCCTGCTGGAACTGGCGGCGGCCGTACAGCCCCGTACGGACTACGCGGTGGTGCACGGCGAACTGGGGCCCGACCATGTGCTGGTGGACACGGCCGGGAACCCCGTGCTGATCGACATCGAGGGCTTGATGTACTTCGACGTCGAGTGGGAGCACGTCTTCCTGCGGATCCGGCTGCACGACGCCTACCGGCCGCTGGAGACGGACGCGCTGGACGGCGACCGGCTCGCCCTGTACCTGCTGGCACAGCGGCTCTCGCTCACGGCGGGGCCCCTGCGGCTGCTGGACGGGGACTTCCCCGACCGCGCGTTCATGGCGGACATCGCCGAGCACAACCTCAGGCAGGCACTGGAACTGGTCCGGGGCTGAGTGCCGTACCCGGAGGACCACGCGAGGCGGCAGGGCCAGATACCTGCTGGTGACTTGTCTGTCGCCCACGCGTCCGCCGGAAGGGCTACTTCTTCCCCCCGATGTCCGCCGCCCACGGATAGGTCAGCTGTACCGAGTTGAGCGGGGCGCCGGTGAGGTCCGGGTTCAGGTAGAGCGGGTTGAAGGGGGTGTAGAGCGGGATCCAGATGGACTGGTCGACGGCGATCTGCTGGGCCTCGTCGATGAGCTGGGCGCGCTGATCGGTGTCGGCGGTCGCCTTGGCCTCGTTGATCAGCCGGTCGAACTCCGGGTCGGACCACTGGGCGAAGTTGAAGGTGTCGCCGGTCTGGAGGTACTGGTAGATCGCGGTCGGGTCCGGATAGTCCGCCTGCCACAGGGAGAACAGCATGTCGATGCCCTCACGCGCCTTGGCGTCGCTGTACAGGGCGTTGTAGTTGTCGGCCGGGAGGGTCTTGATGTCCACCTTGAGCCCGATCGATTCCCCGGCGCGCTTGATCTCCGTACCGATGATCGGCATCTCCGACTGTGAGCCGGTGACCGCGATGGTGATCGGCTCGGTGGGCGCCCCCGCCTGTGTCACCAGCTTCTTCGCCTCGTCGGCCGGACCGCTCGGGTCGGGCAGCGCCTCGTACGCCGCCTTCAGCTCGGGCTGCGCGTAGCCCCAGGTGCCCGGCGCGGCGGGGGCCTTGAGGGGTTCGGCGGCACCGGAGACCGCCGCCGAGATGACGCCCTCGCGGTCGATCGCCAGCGACAGCGCCTTGCGGATCCGGACATCGGCGAGCGGACCCTTGAGGTCGGTCACCATGCCGACATAGCTTCCGGTGGTCCGGCCGAAGTGGAGGGACGTGTCCCCGGTGTCCCCGGCCTGACCCCCGTCGCCGGTCGCGCCGCCGCCCTGGGCCAGCAGCTTCCCGTACCCCGATGCCGGGACGAACCACGATCCGTCCAGCTCCCCCGCCAGCATCGCCGTCGTCCGGGCGGCCGGGTCGCGGATGAACTCGAACTCCACCCCGGCGGCCTTGGCCACCCGCGCGCGGTCCCAGTAGCCGTCGTTGCGTTCGAGGGTGATGGACTTGCCCGCCGACCAGTCCGCCAGCGCGAACGGGCCGGTGCAGTCGACCCCGCCGTCCGGACGGCCCAGCTTCTTGCCCGCCTTCTGGGCCGCCGCCTTGCCGATGACCCGCCCGGCCGGTGTCGCCATCGCCTGGTTGAACTGCGCGTCGGGCTTCTTCAGCCTGACGGTGATCTCCCGGTTGCCGCTCGCCTCGATCGACGCCACGTTCTTGTAGACCGCGTCGTGGTAGGAGCCGAGTGACTTGTCGAGGTTGCGGCCCAGGCTGTAGGCGACGTCCTCGGCGGTCATCGCGGCGCCACTGTGGAAGGTGACTCCGTCCCGCAGCTCGTACACCCAGGTCAGCGGGTCGGGGTTGGTCCAGGAGGCGGCGAGGGAGGGCTGGACGCTCAGGTCGGGGTCGATCCTCAGCAGGCTCTCGCAGACGTTCGCCAGCACCTCCATCGGCGGGAAGTCATTGCTGTAGATGGGGTCCAGGGACGACGGCTCGGCGTACAGCGCCCATCTCAGGGCGGCCACCTCGGATTTCGCCGGGGGCATGGACTCGGTCAGCTCCGGGGTGCCGGTACTGCTCCCGGCCCCCTTCTCCACCCCGGCACAGGCGGACAGGGCGAGGGCCGTACACGCGGTGAGCGCCGTGAGGACCGTGGCGGTGCCCCGACGACGGCGTGGGCGGCCGGGGCGCGCAAGGGGGTGGGACATGGTGGGTTCCTCCAGCGGGGCGCCGCATACGGACGCGGGACGGGACGAGGACAAGGAAGAGGGCGGCGCGATGGGGTCACCCGGCGGCGAGGAAGTCCCGCCGGGCGCGGGACACCTCCGCCGGGTCCCAGCCCAGCCGGGGCACACTGGACAACAGCAGCCGGGTGTACGGGTGTTCGGGGCGTTTCAGTACGTCGGCGGTGGTGCCGCTCTCGATCACCGCGCCCCGGAACATCACCACCACGTCGTCCGCCACCCAGCGCACGACCTCCAGGTCATGGCTGACGAAGATCAGGGCGACGCCGGTGTCCCGGCGGATCTCGGAGAGCAGATTGAGGATCTGGGCCTGAATGGACACATCCAGCGCCGCGACCGCCTCGTCCAGGACCAGCACCCTCGGATCGGCGGCCAGCGCACGGGCGATGGCGACGCGCTGCCGCTGCCCGCCGGAGAGTTCCCTCGGCAGCGCCGCCGCCTCCCGGACCCCTAGGCCGACCTGACCGAGCAGTTCGCCGCGCCGCCGGTCGCGCCCGGCGGGATCCAGATCCCGGTGCAGCCGCAGCACCTCGTCGATGGCATCACCCACGGTCTGCCGGGGGTCCAGACTCTGGTACGGGTCCTGGAAGACGAGCTGGACCGTACGGGCCCGCTCCCTGCGCGCCGCCCGGCCGCCGCCCGAGCCGACCTCCCGGCCGTCGAACAGCACCCGCCCCGCGTCGGCTTCCTCCAGCCCGACGATCAGCCGGGCCGTCGTCGTCTTGCCCGATCCGGACTCCCCCACGATGCCGAGCGAACCGCCGGCCGGCACGTCGAAGGACACGTCGTCCACGGCCACGACCCGGCCCCGGTCGTACGTCTTGCGCAGGGACTCGACCCGGATGACCGAGGGGACGGGAGGTACGGAAGGTGCGGGAAGTACGGGAGGTGCGGGACGGTCGGCGGTCATGACCGCTCTCCCTTCGTGAGCGGGGTGAGGGGGCGGGTCGGGGTGCCGGACGCCTCCGCCGCCACTCCCTGCCCTGCCTCGGCGGACTCCCCCAGATGGCAGGTCACCCGGTGCCCGTCGCTCTCCCGCGTCCTGGGCGCCACGTCATGGCAGACGTCGACGGCCCGGGGGCAGCGGGGGGCGAAGGCGCAGCCGCGGTCGACCTCGTACAGGCCCAGCGGGCGGCCCGACACCGCGCGGAGTTCGGCACGGTCGGGCGCGGGCCGGGCGGCGAACAGGGCTGCGGTGTACGGGTGTTGGGGAGCGCGGGCGAGTTCGGTGGCGGAGGCGGCCTCCACGATGGAGCCCGCGTACATCACATGGATACGGTCACAGCAGGCCACGGCGAGATCGAGGTCATGGGTGACCAGGACGATGGACAGTCCCCGCTCCCGGCGCAGCCGCAGCAGGATCGACATGATCTCGGCCTGGGTGGTCACATCGAGCGCGGTCGTCGGCTCGTCGGCGAGCAGCAGTTCGGGCTCGCTGGCCAGCGCGGCGGCGATCATGACGCGCTGGAGCATCCCGCCGGACAGTTCGTGCGGGTACTGGCGCAGATGACGGTCCGGGGCGGGCAGTCCGACCTCCGCGAGCAGGTCGGCGGCCGTGCGGGCGGCCTCCGCCTTGGACCGGCCCTGATGCAGACGCAGCCCCTCGGTGAGGAAGGTGCCGATGCGCTGGAAGGGGTTGATGTGGGCCCGGGGGTCCTGGAAGATCATCGACGCGGTACGGGACCGTACCTCCGCCAGTTCCTTCGGCGAGGCGCCGAGCACATCCCGGCCGGACACCTGGACCTGCCCGCTGACGTCGGCCTTCTCCGGGGTCAGCCCGACGGCCGTGCGCAGGGTCATGGACTTGCCCGACCCCGACTCGCCGACCAGTCCGACGATCTCGCCCTTGGCACAGGTCAGGGACACCGAGGCGAGGATCGGCTTACGGTCCTCGCCGCGCCGGACGGTGATCGACAGGTCGGCCACCTCCAGCATCGCGGTGCGCGGCGGGGCGGCGGGGGCCGCTGCGGCGGCGGTCATGGGAGGAACCTTTCTGCCGAAGGCGATGCCGGTGCGGGTGCCGGTGCCCGTGCTGAAACGGGATCCGGCGCCTGAGCCTGCGCGGAGGCCAGAGCCGGCGCCGGACCGGGGGCCGGAACCAGAACCACGGCCGGACCAGGAGCCAAGGCCCGACCAGGAGCCGGAACCAGCGCCACGGCCGGACCAGGAGCCAAGGCCGGAACCAGAGCCAAGGCCGGAACCGGAGCTGGAGCGGAAGCCGGAGCCCACGCCGGGCCAAGAGCCAGAGCGGAAGCCGGACCAGGAGCCGGAGCGGAAGCCGGAGCGGAAGCCGCAGCCCACGCGGAAGCCGAAGTCCGAGCCAGAGGGGAAGCCGCGCGGGAAGCCGGAGCCCAAGCCCGACCCGGACGCGAAGCCCGAGCCCAAACCCAAGCCGGACGGGAAGCCCGACCAGGATCCCGAGCCGGACGCGAAGCCCGAGCCCAAACCCAAGCCGGACGGGAAGCCCGACCAGGATCCCGAGCCGGACAGGAAGCCCGACCAGGCGCCGGAGCCGGACGGGAAGCACGACCCGGCGCCGGAGCCGACACCCCCGCCGACCGGAGGGAACCCGTCATCGGTCCGCCCTCCTGATCCGGTCCGCCACGCCCTCGCCGATCAGGCTGAACCCGACGACGGCGACGACGATCAGCACTCCCGGCGCGAGCGCCGACAGGGGCGCGCCCTGGAGGAGGGCGACCTGGCCCTCGGAGATCATGGCGCCCCAGTCCGCCTGGGGCGGCTGGACGCCGAAGCCGAGGAAGGAGAGTCCGGCGAGGTCGATCATGGCGTAGCCGAAGCACAGGGACGCCTGGGCCAGCACCATCGGCGCGATGTTGGGCAGCAGATGCCGGGCGATGATGCTGACGGCGGAGAACCCCTGGATCTCCAGGGCTCGGATGTAGGGGCGATGGCGTTCGCCGAGGGCGGCGCTGCGGGTCATCCGGGCCATGTACGGGGTGTAGGCGATGGCGAGGGCGAGGACGGTCGCCTTGAGTCCGGCGCTGAGGACGGCCACCAGCAGGATCGCCAGCAGCACTCCGGGGAAGGCGAAGATCAGCTCGACGGTCCGGGACAGCACGGTGTCGACCCAGCCGCCGCGCCAGGCGGCGACGACGCCGATGGTGACGCCGAGCAGCGTGGCGCCGACGACGACCCCGAGCGGGCCAAGGAGCGAGGTGCGGGCGCCGTGGATCAGCCGGGACAGGACGTCACGGCCGGACTGGTCGGTGCCCAGCAGATGTTCGCCGGAGGTGCCCTGGAGGCTGTCGGCGAGGGACACCGCGTTGGGGTCGTGCGGGGCGAGCCAGGGGGCGAGAAGGGCGACGAGGACGAAGAGGGTGAGCACCCCGACGGACAGCGTCACCGAGGTGCTCCCGCCGAAGCGGCGCGGCCACAGCCGGCGTCGTACGAGCGCGGTGGTCTTCTCGGGAGTGTCGGGGGAGGTGTCCGTGGTGGGGGTGTCGGTCATGGCCGGCATCAGGCGCCCACCTTTCCTCGGACCCGCGGATCGACCAGCGGGTGCAGCAGATCGACCAGGAGATTGCAGAGCGCGAAGACGCCGACGATGATCAGCACGATCGCCTGGGTCACCGGGAAGTCCTTCGCGTTGACGGACTGGACCAGCAGCGAGCCCATGCCGTTGAGGCCGAAGGCGGTCTCCACCAGGGTGGTGGTGACCAGCAGCCCGGAGACGACGAGCCCGGCGAGGGTGACGACGGGCACCAGGGCGTTGCGGAAGGCGTGGCGCCAGATGACCCGGCGCTGCGGGATGCCCCGGACCCGGGCGGTCTCGACGTACTCCTTGCGCAGTTCGGCGAGCATCGAGGAGCGGGTGGCGCGGGCCACCAGGGCGGCCGACGACAGGGCGAGCGCCACGGCCGGCAGGGTGAGATGCCAGATCCGGTCGAGGAAGCCCTCGCCCGCGCCGAAGGCCGGGAACCAGCCGAGGGTGACGGCGAAGAGCGAGGTCAGTCCGATCGCCATCACGAAGGAGGGGGTGCCCATGGCGATCGTGGTGCCGATGATGGCGGCCTGGTCGGTGCGGCCCCGCTTCACGGCGGCGATCACACCGATGAGGACACCGGAGACCAGGATGAGGACGAAGGCGTAGCCGACGAGGGTCACGGTGGTGGTGATCCGGGAGCCGATCAGATCGCCCACGGGCTGGCGGAACTGGAGCGACTGCCCGAAGTCACCGGTGAAGATCCCGCCGAGCCAGGACAGGTACCGCTCGAAGAACGGGTCGTCGAGGCGGTACTGGTCGCGGATGGCCTGGAGGGTGTCGGCGGTGACGGAGTTGCCCCGGGCGAGGAACGACTCGGGCGAGCCGGGGGCCAGATACATCGCCGAGAAGACGATGAACGAGGTCGCCAGCATCAGCAGGGCCAGCGCGGAGAGCCGTTTGGCGAGCATCACGAGGACTCCGGTCAGCGCACCGGTCAGCACCCCGCCCCCGGCGGCCGGGGCCTTCGGGCCGCCGCCCGCTTTCCCGCGTTCCTTGACGAGGCCGCTCACGACGACGCTCCCAGGTCGGCCGCCCACGGGTAGTGCAGCTGCATGTACGAGGCCGGGGAACCGGTCAGCCGCTTGTTGAGGAAGAGCGTGTTGTAGGGGGCGTAGAGCGGGATCCAGGCCAGTTCGTCCACGACGATCCGCTGCGCGGCGGTGACCAGTTCGGCGCGGCGGTCCGGGTCCTGGGTGCGGCCGGCCTCGGCGATGAGGTCGTCGTACTTCGGGTCGGAGAAGCCGGAGAAGTTGTAGAAGTGATCGGTGGTGAAGTACTGGTACATCTGGAGCGGGTCGGGGAAGTCGGTGCCCCACCCGGTCAGATAGAGGTCGATGCCCTTGCGGGCCTCGGCGTCGGTGTAGACGCCGTTGTACTGGTCGGCGGGGATCGACTTGACCTCGACGTCGAGGCCGATCTTCTTTGCGGCGGACTGGATCTCCGCGCCGATCACCGGGACCTCGGCCTCGGCGCTGGTCGTGGCGACGACGATCGGGCGGTCCGGTGCCCCGGCCTCCTCCACCAGCTTCTTCGCGGCGTCGAGGTCGCGTTCGGTGGCGGTGAGGCCGTCCCAGGCGGTGCGGTAGGTCTTCTCGGCGTAGCCCCACGAGCCGGGGACGGCGGGCGCCTTCTGGGGCTCGCCCGCGCCGCTGATGACGGAGTCGATGATGCCCTCGCGGTCGATCGCCATGGACAGCGCCCGGCGGATCCGGAGGTCCTTCAGCGGGCCCTCGGCGTCCATGACGATGGCGTTGAAGCCCTGGGTGGACTCGCCGTAGTAGACGGTCCCCTTGCCGCTGTCCGTCAGCCGTCCGAGGGCGGCGGGCGGCAGGAACCAGCTGCCGTCGAGGGAATCGGACAGCAGTCCGCTCACCAGGGCTGCGGGGTCACGGACGAACTGGAACTCGACCTCCTTGGCCTTGGCCCGGTGCTCGGCGTCGAAGTAGTTGTCGTCGCGGGTCAGGGTCATCGACTGGCCCTTGTCCCAGTCGGTCAGGGAGAAGGGGCCGACGCAGTTCACGCCACCGTCGGGGGTGCCGTACGCCTTGCCCTTGGAGGTGACCGTCGCCTTGCTGTCGACGATGCCGGCGGGGCTGCTCAGATAGGAGGTGAACAGCGCGTCGGGCTGCTTGAGGGTGACGGTGACCTCCAGCGGGCCGGTGGCCTCGACGGAGGAGACGTTCTCGTAGGCGCCGGACCAGAAGGAACCCGCCTCGGTGTCGAGGTTGCGGCCCAGGCTGAAGGCCACGTCGTCGGCGGTGAGGGTGGTGCCGTCGTGGAAGGTGACACCTGAGCGAAGCTCGAAGACCCAGGTCTTGGGGTCCGGGTTGGTGAACGTCTCGGTGAGCGCGGGCTGTACCGACATGTCCGCGTCGAGGCGGAAGAGCCCCTCACAGACGTTGGCCATGATCTGCCCGGTCTCGAAGCTGGCGTTGTAGATCCAGTCGAAGGACGCGGGTTCCGCCGACACGGCCCAGGTGATCCGGTCCAGGTCACCGGCGGGCTCGGGGGTCAGTCCGGTGACGGTGACCCTGTTCTTCCGGCCCGGGTCGCCGGCGTCCGTGGTGGCGCCGGAACAGGCGGTGAGCAGCAGCGCCCCGGCGACCAGGGACACGGCGAGCCGTCTGGGGCGCGGCGGGACGGGGAGGGCGTTCAAGGGAGGTACCTCCGCGAGGGATTCGGGGTCACGCAGGGCGCAATTCAGCCAGATTCAGTGGGAAGTCATGAGCAGCGGAGGAACCGTCCCGGCGGGGTGCCGCCTATGTCTCGGCTGCGCTGCGGAGCCTGGGGGCTCGGGCTCGATGGCCGCAGTCAACACCGAGGGGCAACTTGGGTCAACCCTTTGAAAGAAACGTTTCTTCGAGAAAAAGAAACGTTTCTTTTCTCCGCAGTTTCCGTCATGATGCTGAACCAGGGCGTGGCGGGGCACAGCCGTCCACCACCCCGGAGCTTCCAGCCGCCGGTCTGACGCACTTCCGCCCACCGGCCTACGCATTCCACCCACCGGAAGATGAGCGATGACCCAACCCTGGATTCTGGTGACCGGAAACGGCGCCTTCGGCACCCAGGCGTCCCGGACCGAGCTGCACTACGCCGCCAACCCCAGCTCCGCCGTGGCACTCGCCCTGGACGGCGAGGAGATCGGCGGCCATCGCGTGGTCGGGCGGGCCCTTCTGTGGAACGAGCGCCCCGAAGAGGCCCTGCTCCCGCTGCTCGCGCCGGACGGCGGGAGCGGCCCGCCCCCGGCGGCCGTGGTGTCCTGCGGAGTGTTCTCGGGCCGCACCACGGTCACCGTCGAACGCACGGCGGTCAATGTGGAGGACTTCCAGTTCGCCGAGGACGGACGCCGCCCGGCGGGCGAGCCCCTCTACCCCGACGGACCGGCCGCCTATCTCGCCACCCTGCCGATCAAGGCGATGAGCCAGGCGATGCGCGCGGCCGGGGTCCCCGCCCTCATCTCCAACTCCGCCTCCACCCACGGCTGCAACGCCGTCATGTACACCGCCCTGCACCTCGCCGCCCGCTTCGGGCTGCCCACCCGGTGCGGGTTCGTGCATCTGCCCGACACCCCGGAGCATGTCGCCCGGATCGGCCACAACGGTCCGAGCATGGACCTCGCCCTCCAGACCGCCGCCCTGCGGGCCGGACTGGCGGCGGTGGCCGCGCACCCGGCGGACATCCGGGTCCCCGCCAACGAATGGGAGTGGTGACTCAGCCATGCCGTCCGAACGTGATCTCTCCGCGTCCCCGCCGCCGCCCGGCTCCGTCCCGCTGATCCGGGGGGCGCGCGTCCATGGCCGCAGCGGGCTGGTGGATGTGTATGTGCGGGACGGGAAGGTGAGCGCGCTGGTGCCCGCCGGAGCCGGGGGGTCTGCGGACTCCGGAGCCGGGGGGGCCATGGACCCGGCGGCCGGGGGATCCATCGGCTCCACAGCCGGTGGGTCCATCGGCTCCACAACCGGTGAGGCCATCGGCTCCGCCGCCGGTGGGGCCGTCGACTCCGCAGCCGGTGAGGCCATCGACTCCACAACCGGTGGGGCCGTCGACTCGCTGGACGCGCGCGGGGGCCTCGTCTCCCGGGCCTTCACCGAGCCCCACTACCACCCCGACAAGGCGTACAGCAGAAGCCTCGCACCCGCCGGGGCCCGGGACGGGTTCGAGCGGGCGCGGCTCATCAAGGCCGGTTTCACCGTCGAGGACGTGACCGAGCGGGCGACGCGCGCGCTGCGCCTCGCCGCCTCGGGCGGGGTCACCCGGCTGCGCGCCAATGTCGACGTCGACTCGGTGTCGGGGCTGCGCGGGCTGTACGGGGTGCTGGCCGCCCGGGAGCGGGTGGCGCATCTGATGGACGTGGAGATCGTGGCGTTCCCGCAGGAGGGGCTGGCCCGGGATCCGGGGACCCGGGACCTGCTGGCGGAGGCGCTGCGGTCGGGGGCCTCGCTTATCGGCGGCTGGCCCAATGTGGAGGACGGTGCCGAGGCCCAGCGGGCGAGCGTCCGCGAGACCTTCGACCTGGCGGAACGCTTCGGCGTCGGCGTGGACATCCACGCGGACTGCGCGATCGACCCGGCCGAGACCATGCTGGAGTACATCGCCGAGGAGACGGTCCGGCGCGGCTACCAGGGCCGGGTGGTGGCCAGCCACTGCTGCGGCCTTGAGGTGTACGACGACACCGACGCGGCCCGCGTGGTCGCGGCGGTCGCCGAGGCGGACGTCCGGGTCGTGGTCGTCCCGCTGAACCTGGTGGACGGCGGTCCCCGGGGGCTGTCCCGCCCGCTGGAGCTGACCGCCGCCGGGGCGATGGTCGCGGCCGGCAGCGACAACATGAACGACGGCTGGTACGCGCTCGGCACCCTGGACCCGCTGGACCGCGCCCGGATGACGTTCCTGGGCGCCGGATTCGAGGACGAGGGCGCCGTCGATCTCGCCTGGGAGATGGTGTCCGGGCGGGCGGCGGCCGTCCTGGGCGGACGTGACGGGGACATCGAGGTCGGTACGGACGCCGATCTGGTGCTGTTCGACGCCCCCGACCGGGGGACCGTGCTCGCCGGGCTGCCCGGCACCCGTACGACGTTCCGGCGCGGGCGCCTGGTGGGCCGCCGGGTCACGGACGCCCGCCTCGGCGACCGTACGGCACACCCCGCCACCCCCGCCGCGCAGGGAGCCGCCGGATGAGCGGCGAGTACCCCGACCTCGCCGTCACCGGCGCGACCGTGCTCGCTCCCGAGGGCGCGCGGCCCGGGACGCTGCTGGTGGACGGCGGGAAGGTGGCGGCGATCGTGCCGCCCGGCGCACCCTTCCACGCCCGGGAGACTCTCGACGCGCGCGGGCTGTACCTGATCCCCGGGGTGGTCGACCCGCATGTGCACTTCGACGTCCCCGGGATCTCCCTCGAAACCGACTTCCACACGGGGACCCGGTCCGCCGCCGCCGGAGGGGTCACCTTCGTCGTGGAGCACCCGTTCTCCGATCCGCCGACCACCACCGCCGACCGGTACGCCGACAAGATCCGGCGGGCCGGGGCGGGCGCGGTGGTCGACTTCGGGCTGTGGGGCGCGCTGACCGAACCGTCGCTGGCCGAGATGGCGGGCCAGCACGCGCTCGGCGCCCCCGGCTTCAAGGCGTTCCTGCCCGACAACGACATGGACTTCCCGCCCGCCACCGAGGCCGATCTCCTGACCGGGATGGCGACGGCGGCGCGGCTGGGCGCCCGGGTGCTGGTGCACGCCGAGGACCGCGACGCGCTCGCCCGGGGCGAGGCCCTCCAGCGGGCCCGGGGCCGCACGGACGTCGGCGCCCTGCTGGCGGCCCGCCCCCCGTCGTCGGAGATCGAGGCCGTACGCGAGGTACTGCGGCTGGCCCGGCACACCGGCTGTTCCGTCCACCTGGTCCACCTCTCCACCCCGGAGGCCATCGACCTGGTCACCGGGGCGCGGGCCGCCGGGCTCGACGCGACCTGCGAGGTCACCGCCCACCATCTGCTGCTGACCGCCGCCGAACTGCCTGGCCTTGGCGCCTTCGGGGTGTGCGCCCCACCGCTGCGGGACCCGGCGCGGGTGGAACAGCTGTGGGAGCGGGTGGCGGCCGGGGCGGTCCAGGCGATCGTCTCCGACCACTGTCCCTACGGCCGGGCCGACAAACTCGGCGCGTCGGACGATGTGTTCGGCTGCCCGTTCGGCATCCAGAGCGTCCAGGAGTACGTACCGCTGGTGATCACCGAGGCGCTGCGGCGCGGTGTCGGCTGGGACCGGATCGTGCCGCTGCTGACCAGCGGGCCCGCGCGGCTGTGCGGTGCGGCGGGCGTGAAGGGAGAGCTGCGGCCGGGCCATGACGCCGATTTCGTCCTGCTCGACCCGGCCGACCCATGGGTGGTCAGCGCCGAGCGGCAGCAGCTCGCCGAGGAACGCTGGTCGCCGTACGACGGCCGGGTCAGCTCGGTGCGGGTGGTACGGACGGTGGTACGGGGCCGGACGGTGGCGGTCGGCGGACAGATCGTCGTACCGAAGGGCACGGGACGTTTCCTGGCCCTTCCGGCGGATCCGGCCGGCGTGCCTGCCCTTGGCAATGGCTCGGCGGACCCGACCGGCGTGCCTGGCCCCGGCGGCGGCGAGGAAGCACCAGTGACGGACCCGGCAAGCGCGCCCGCCGGGGGCGGCGGCGAGGCGGCCCCGTTGACGGACCCGGCCGGTACCCCCGCCCCCGGCAGCGGCGAGGAGGCCCCCTTGGCCGACCCGGTCGCCGCGCTTGCCACCGACAGCGGCGAGAAGACCCCATCGACGAACCCGGCCGACACCCCCGCCCCCGGCAGCGGCGAGGAGGCCCCATGTCCGGTCTGAGCAGGCCCGATGTCGTGCGCGGGGCGCGTGAGCTGGTGCGTACGTGTCTGGCGGTCACCGGGGGCGACCGGGTGCTGGTCCTCACCGACCGGCGCACTCAGCGGCTGGCCCGGATCATCCTGGCCGAGGCGCGGGCCGTGACCGGCGCCGAGCTGGCCGTCGTCCCCGAGGTCGCCGACGGCTACCCACGGGCGCGCGAGGAGATCGGGCGGGCCCTGGACACGTACGAGCCGACCGTGACGGTGTTCGCGGCGGCCGATCCCGGTGATCTGCTCGCCTGGGACGCCACCTTCTGGGACCACCTGGACCGGCTCGGCGCCCGGCACGCCCACATGCCCGCGCTGGACGACATCGCTCTGGGCATCGGGATGGCCGTCGACTACACCGAGGTCGCCCGCTTCACCCTGGCGGTACGGGAGCGGCTGACCGGCTGCCGGTCGGTGCGCGTCACCAGCGCCACCGGTACCGAACTGACCCTGACCTGCGGCCCGGACCGGCCCTGGACGCCCTTCACGGGCCTGTACCAGTGTGCGGGGCAGGGCGGGCGGCTGCCGCAGGGCGAGGTGTTCTGCACCCCGCTGACCGCCGAGGGCGTCCTCGCGGTCTCGGTGGTCGGCTACCCCTTCAACAGTGAGTGCGGGCTGCTCGCCGAGCCGCTGCTGATCGAGGTCGCGAACGGCCGGGCGGTGTCCCTGCGCCACCCCGACCGGGCCCTGGAAACCCGGCTCCGCGACTGGCTCACCGAGGCCCCGGAAGGACTCCGGCTGGGCGAACTCGCCCTGGGCACCAACCGGGCGCTGACCACCCTCACCGGAAACCTGCTCTTCGACGAGAACGTCCCCGGCACCCACATCGCCTTCGGGCACCCCTTCCCCGAATTCACCGGCGCCGACTGGGAGTCCCCGGTCCATGTCGACATGGTCGTCGAGCGCCCCACGGTCCGGGCCGACGGACTGACCGTACTGACCGAGGGCGCCTACACCGGGCCCTTCCCCGGCCTCGCGGCCTCCCCCGACCTGAGGAGTTGACCATGAACAGTCCCGTCGTCCACCAGGTGAGCGCCAGCCGGGGGCGGCTGCGCGCCGCGTACACGCTGATGTGCCCGGAGAACCTGGTCGAGAACGCGCTGCCGCATCTGACCGGCGTGATCGCCAAGCCGCTGGCGACCCCGCGCTCACTGCCCGCCCGCTTCGGCGAGTATCTGCTGGAGTTCGAGGCGGGCGGCCACAGCACCCGGCCGCTGGGCGCGGGCTTCGAGAACTTCCTCTACGTCCTCGACGGCGCGGCGTCGGTGACGGCGGCCACGGGCTCGTACGCGCTGGTGCCGGGCGGCTACCTCTTCCTGCCGGAGGGCGTCGAGTTCGAGGTCGAGGCGCCGGGGGCGACCCGCGTGCTGTGGGTGAAGCGCCGCTACGACCGGGTGGACGGGGTCGCGCCGCCGGAGCCGGTGGCCGGGCATGTCGACGAGGTCACCCATCACCCCGACGACACCATCGGCGGCACCTACGCCCCGCTGCTGCCCGACGACGAGCGCTACGACATGGCGATGAACTTCATGCGGTTCGACGTCGGTTCGCGGTTCCGGATGGTGGAGGTGCACCACCAGGAGCACGGCCTGTACATGCTCGAAGGCGAAGGCGTCTATTACCTGGGCGACGACCATCTGGAGGTCTCCGCCGGTGACTTCATCTACATGGCCCCCTACTGCCCCCAGTCCTTCTACGCGACCGGCTCGACCCGACCCTCGTACCTTCTCTACAAGGACATCAACCGTGACGGCTTCTGAGCACCAGGCCAGCGTGGCACCCTTCGACGGGGCCGTGCCGGCCGATCTGATCGTGGAAGGGGCGCGGGTCGCGTCCGCCGCCGGTGCCGTGGCCGCCGAGCTGGTGGATGTCGTCGTACGCGGCGGGCGCATCGCCGCGCTGGGGCCGGGGGCCGGTGCGGGGGTGGCCGCCCGGGAGCGGATCGCGGCGGACGGCGGGCTGGTCACCGCCCCGTTCACCGAGCCGCACAGTCACCCGGACAAGGCGCTCAGCCGGCGTTCGATCGGGCCGCTGGGGCTGCCCGCCCCGCTGACCCACCGCCCGGCGCTGATGCAGCGGCAGCGTGATCTGAAGGCCACCTTCACCCGGGAGGAGGTGGCGGACCGCGCCGGGGCGTTCCTGCGGCTGGCCGCCGCGCAGGGCGTGGGGACGGTCGCCGGTCAGGCGGACATCGACACGGTGACCGGACTGACCTCCTTCGAGGGTGTGATGGACGCCCGCGAGGCCCACACGGACCTGCTGGAGCTGCGGGTGACCGCCTTCCCCCAGGAGGGCCTGGTGCAGGACCCGGGCGCCTACGAGCTGGTGGCGGCGGCGCTGGCGGCGGGCGCCCACCGGGTCGGCGGCTGGCCCAACAACGAGCGCTCACCGGAGGACCAGCTCACCCATCTCGACCAGGTGTTCGAGCTGGCGGAGCGGTTCGGGGTCGGCATCGACATCAACGTCGACTACTTCACCGACCCCACGGAACGGCTGCTGCTGCCGCTCGCGGAGCGCACCCTCGCACACGGCATGCAGGGGCTGGTCAACGCCAACCATGTCGGGGCCCTGGAGACCTACTCGGAGGGCGACGCCCGGCAGGCGATCGAGAAGGTCGCCGAGGCGGGCATCACGGTCACCGTCTGCCCGACCAACCTGAGCGGCTCCCGGCCCTACCGGGGTGTCTCGCGCGCCGCCGAACTGCTCGCCGCCGGGGTCACCCTCGCGGCCGGGACCGGCAACCTCCAGGACAACTGGGAGCCGTTCGGGAATCTCGACCCGCTGGACACCGCCCGGCTGGCCTGGCACGCGGTCCCGCTCGCCGACGAGGACGACCGGGGCGTCGAGACGGCCTGGCGGCTGGTGACGGACCACGCGGCACGGGCCGCCGGGGTGCCCTTCAACGCCCTGCGGGCGGGCGAACCCGCCGACTTCGTGGTCCTCGCCGCGACCTCGCTCACCGACGCGCTGCGCAATGAGCCGGGCCCGCGCTGGACCGTACGGGGCGGCCGGATCGCGGCGCGCCGGCTGGGCGAGATCTGGACGGCTCCGGTGCCGGCGGGGGTGGCCTGATCGATCGTGCCGTGCGGTTGTCGGGGCCGGGCCGGAGCCCGTCGTACTGTATGCGTACGCGCGTCGGACCGGCCGTGGCCCCGGTGCGGGTGCGGGTGCGTGATCCCGGCGCTGTGGTGGGTGTGCGGTGTCGCGTGGACCGGTTCCGTGGATCGTGTTCCGTGGATCGTGTTCCGTGATTTCGTTCCGTGGATTGTGCTTCATGTCGTGTTTCTTTTCCGAGTTCCGTGTCGACGTCGGGCAGGGCTTCGAGTGAATCTGGTGATGCCGTGGTGAAGGCGACCAAAGCCGCAGGCGGCCGGGTGACGATCCGTGATGTCGCCGCCGCCGCCGGGGTATCGGTGACCACGGTCTCCGACGCCCTGAACGGCAAGGGCAAACTCCGCCAGGAGACCCGCGACCGCATCCGGCGGACGGCGGCCTCCCTCGGCTACCGGCCCAGCCGGGTCGCCCAGGCGTTCCGGCGGGGCCGCACCGGCACCATCGCCCTGGTCCTGCCGCACCGGGACGTCAGCGGCAACGAGTACGACATGATCGGCCTCGACTACTACATGACCATCGCGTCCGGTTCGGCGCGCGCCGCGTTCAGCGAGGGCTACGCGGTGATGCTGACCCCGAGGATCAGCACGGAGGACGAGTGGCGGCTGATCGGCCCGGACGGGGTGGTGCTGTGCGACCCCGCCGCCGGTGATCCCCGTATCGACCTGCTGGAGGGCATGGGCATCCCGGTGGTCTCCATCGAGCGCGACCCGGACCGCCCCGAGCGGCCCTTCTACGTCTCCGGCGACAACGAGCAGAACATGCGGGACCTGCTCGACCATCTCCACGCCCAGGGGGCCCGCCGGATCGCCCTGCTGTCGGCCCGCTCCACCTGGGCCTGGACACTGGAGGGGAGCGAGGCGTACGAGTCCTGGTGCGCGGCGCACGGCATGCGGCCCTTCGTCGCCCATGTGTCGGTGGACCGGCTGGAGGCCGACTCCTATCGCGCCGCCTGCGCGCTCCTGGACGCCGACGAGCCACCGGACGCGCTGATCGCCTCCGCCGAGCAGTACAGCGAGGGCGCGACCCGGGCCTGCCGGGAGCGGGGCATCCGGGTGCCGGAGGATCTGCTGCTCGCCATCGGTATCGACAACCGCTTCGCCCAGCAGTCCGATCCGCCGATCACCGCGATCGATCTGCGCCCCGCCGACCAGGCCGGAGCGGCGGTCGAAATGCTCCTGAAACGCCTCAACGGCGAGACGGTGACCGCCCCGACCCTGGTCCCCAGCCGGCTACGCGTCCGCGCGAGCACGGTACGGGTGGGGTGAGGGGGCGGGAGTGACCCGGCGTTGGGGGGCCGGGTCCGGGAGGCCGGGTCCGGGAGGGCCGGGCCTTGAGGGGTTGAGTCTCGCGGTCGCGTCTTGGGGGGGCGGGCCTTGGGGAACAGGGCGTTGGGAGGCGAGGTCTGCCGGAGAACATCGCCTGGCCCAGCCTCACAGCCGGCGCCAGATCGGCGACTCCACCGCCGGCCTGGGCCCGAGTCTGCGACCCGTTGCCCTCTCGGGGGGGGCGGGGCCTTGGAAAGCCGGACCTTGGGTCCCGGGCCTAAGGGGGTCCGGTCCCGGGAGGCAGGGCCTGGGGGCAGGGCGTTCGGGGGCCGGGTCCCGGGAGGCCGGGCCATGGGAGGCAAGGTCTCGGGGGGATCGGGGCCTTGGGGAGCCAGACCCTGGGGGGCGGGCCGCAGGGGGTCAGGTCCCGGGGGCCGGGCCTCGGGAGGTGAGGTCCCGGGAGGCCGGGCCTCCGGAAGTCGAGTCCCGGAAGACCGGGCCTCGGGAGGCCGAGTCCTGGAAGGCCGAGACCCGGGAGGCCGAGACCTCGGGGTCGACATCCGGTGCGGCCAGGCCCGACGCCAGTGTCTCCCTTACCCGGCTGAGGCGTTCGATCTCGGCGTCGATCGCCGCGATGCGCCGCCGGACCACGGCCGTGCCGACGACCCCCGTCTCCGCCGCCTCCTCGCCGCCCGCCGCCAGGGAGGCGCGGCAGGGCGGCGGGTGCTCGGCGAGCAGGGGGAGGCGGTCGGCGATGCCGCGCAGGTCCTCGACGGTGAGCCCGAGGCCCAGGAGCCGCCGGATGACGCGCAGTACGGCGAGTTCGCCCGAGCCGTAGTCGCGCTGGCCGGACGGGGTGCGGCGCGGCGGGGGCAGGAGCCCGCGCTGCTCGTAGAAGCGCAACGCCCTGGGTGTGGTGCCGGCGGCGGCTGCCGCGTCGCCGATCCGCATCTGGGTACCTCCCGGCGGTCGTGGAACTTCGGCTGCCGGGGCGCCGCCGCAGGACAGCCCCGGCGGCCGGTTCGCCCGTCGTGGAGCGGCGGCTCCGGCAGCCGTCCCGTCCATCGTGCGACTACGGCCCCGGCGGCCGTTTCGTCAATCCTGCTACGACGGCCCAGGCAGCCGTCCCATCAGTCGTGCAACATCAGTCGTGCAACGTCACTCCTGGGCCGGCAATTCCACGACGACCGTGCCGAAGTGCCGCCCGTCGATCATCTCCCGTACGGCGTGCGGGGCCCGCTCGATGCCGATGACGCGGCTCAGGGGCGTGCGGATGGCGCCGGACCGCAGCCAGCCGGCGAACCGCTCGGTCCATTCGGCGTCCACGCCGGGGTGTTCGGCGCCGGTGTAGCCCTGGAGGGTGACGCCCTTGACGATGAGCCGGAAGGTGTCGAGCCGTACGGGCGCGTCGCCGCCGGAGCCGTCGGCGGCGAACTGTCCGGACAGCGCGCCGACGAGGGCGAACCGGGCCCCCTGCCGGGCCGCGTCGACGGCGGCGGCGAGCTGGATGCCGCCCACGTTGTCCAGCAGCACGTCGATGCCGTCCGGCGCGGCCTCGGCGAGCTGCGCGGCGAAGGCCCGGTACACGTCCGTGGCCTCGTCCGCGCGCCAGGAACCGGCGGTCAGGACCGTGTCGTAGCCCGCCTCGGCGACGAGTCGCGCGGCCTTGTGCGGTGAGCCGGTGGTGCCGATGACCCGGCCCGCGCCGAGCAGCCGGGCGATCTGCCCCGCGAGGGAGCCGACCCCGCCGGCGGCGCCGGTGACCAGGACGACATCGCCCGCACGGACCCGGGCGAGCCGGGTCAGCGCCCCGTAGGCGGCGGAACCGGAGGCGAGCAGGGCGGCCGGCTCGGGGAACTTCGGGTCGACGGGGGTGCACTGCGTCACCGGGACGCGCGCGTACTCGCGCCAGCCGAGCGGGTGGGTGACCAGGTCGCCCACGCTGAGCGCGCTGCCGTTCGGGGCCTGGACCACTTCGCCGAGGGCGGGCCCGAACAGGGTGTCGCCGGGGCTCAGTGTCGGTACGGGCGTGTCCCGCGCCTTGCCGCCGATCAGGGTGCGCAGTCCGCCGAAGACCAGGAACCCGTGGTTGCGGACCAGGGCGTGATGCTCGTCGGCGGTGGGCAGCGGGACTTCGGCCACGGTGAAGTCGGCGGGCGTGGGCAGACCGTCGGGCACGGCGGCGAGCCGCACTTCGCGGTGGGTACGGGGGTGGGTGGGCCGGGATGCGGTCATCGGCGCTCCTGACGCGGTGGGCGGGCACGGCGCAGGGACGTTAACCCTTGACCCGCACGTCAGGGGCAACCCGAACCCGGCAGCACCCGGCGTCCCGGCCCCGCCCGAACCGGTGGGCCGAGGCCGTACAACGCCCCCTCACCCATGGGTCAGGTGGGGCGGAGGGAGTCCAGGAGCCGGGTCAGTGCGGCCTGGGTGTGGTCCAGGTGGAGACGCGGGTCGGGGGTGGTCGCCAGCCACAGGGCCGCTTCGTTCATCGCGCCCGACAGGAGGTGGACCAGGGGCTCGACCGGCTGGGGGACGATGCGTCCCGCGTCGCGCAGGGCCGTGAGGATGTCGGTCAGATGGCGGACCGAGGCGGCTTCGTCCATCGCGCGCCACTGGGCCCAGCCCAGGACGGCCGGGCCGTCGATCAGCATGATGCGCTGGAGGTCCGGATCGGTGGCCGCGGTGAGGAACTCCCGGCACCCGGTGGTGAGCTGGTCCCAGGGGTCCTCGCACCCCTCGGCCGCCACGGCCACCCGGTGGCCCACCTCCTGCTGCACCTCCTCCAGCACGGCATGGAACAGCTCCGCCTTGGTGGCGAAGTGGTGGTAGAAGGCGCCCTTGGTCACCCCCGCCGCACGGACGATCTCCGCGACCCCGACCCCGGCGTACCCATCGGCGGCGAACGCCTTCCTGCCCTCCCGCAGCAGCGTCCGCCTGGTCTGCTCCCGCTGCCGCGCCCGGACGCCCTGCTCGCCCATCACCGTGCCGCCTTTCGTCGCCCTCGCCCTGCTCTCTCGCCATCATTTTGACATACCTGAGGTATGTGAAGTAGCTTGGTTCGCATACCTCAGGTATGTGAAAGGGGTTCGACCATGCGCCTGACCAGCTTCTATCCCGTGATCGGCACGGCACGGCTGAAGGAGTCACACGACTTCTACACCCGGCTCCTCGGCTTCGAGACGACCTTCGAGGCCGACTGGTACGTCAGCCTGCGCCACCCCGGCCCGGCCGCCCACGAACTCGCCCTGCTCGACCACACCCACCCGACCATTCCCGAGGGCCACCGCCACCCCGCCCGGGGACTGGTCCTGAACTTCGAGGTCCCCGACGTGGACGCCGAGTGGGACCGGCTCGTCGTGCGCGAGGGGCTCCGCCCTCTGCTCCCCCTGCGCGACGAGGACTTCGGGCAGCGGCACTTCATCGTCGCCGATCCAAGTGACGTACTGATCGACATCATCACCCCCATCGCCCCGTCGCCCGAGTACGCCGAGCAGTACACCGGCTCCTGACGGCGGGGGTCAGCCGGTCCTGGCCAGGGCGGCGAGGCGGCCGCCGAGGGCCGTGGAGAACAGGTCGGTGACCTGGCCCAGGGCCTCGGCGGCGGCCGGGGCGACCGTCGTGCTGCCGTCGGCGTCGACGGTGATGTCCTTGTCCAGGGTGAACCAGCCCGGCACTATGTGCGCCGCGCCCATCGAACTGAGCACCGGGCGCAGCGCGTAGTCGATGGCCAGCACATGCGCGGTACTGCCGCCGGTGGCCAGCGGCAGAACGGTCTTGCCGGTGAGCGCGTACTGGGGCAGCACGTCGAGCAGCGCCTTGAGCAGGCCGGAGTAGGCGGCCTTGTAGACGGGGGTGCCGATGACGATGCCGTCGGCCTCGGCGAAGCGGGCGGTGGCCTCGACGATCGCCGGGTGCCCGAAGTCGGCGCCGAGCAGTGCCTCGGCGGGCACCGTGCGCGCGTCCAGGGTGGTCACCTCGTGGCCCTGGCGGCGGAGCCGGTCGTCGAGATGGCGTACGAGGCGGGCGGTGCGGGAGGTGGCGGAGGGGCTGGCGGAGACGGACAGGATGGCGGCCATGCGGACCTTCCGGGGTGGGCTGGGTCAGGGGGTGGAGTGGTGCACGCGGCTCACCAGGCGCTGGACTCCACCGCGATGAGCGGCTTCAGCTCATTGCGCAGGGTCTCCAGGAAGGTGACGATCTCGGCGGCGACGGACCGGTGCTGGAGGTCGTTGAGGACGTCGTGGTGGGCGCCGCGCACCACGGAGAGCCGGGCCAGGTCCAGGGACTTGGCGGTCCGGGCCAGCGCCTCGTGGTCGGCGAGCGGGTCGGCGTCCCCGGCGAGGAGCAGGACGGGCACGCCGGGTTCGCCGGTGTGGGCGGCCGTCAGCAGGGCGGCGGGCAGCGGGGTGCCGAGTGCGCCGCGCGCCACCCCGGAGTCCTCGCTGAGGGTGCCCCGGTGGGCGGGGCAGGAGGTGCGTACGTCGAGTTCCTCGTCCCAGGTGCCGACGGCGGCGGCGCCCTCGCCGGGCAGGCCCGCCAGGACGAGGGCGTCCGGGCGCGGTGCCCCGGGGACACCGGCCAGCGCGGCGAGCGCGGCGGCGCCCGTGTCGGCGCCCAGCAGGACGACGGGGTGCACGACGCCGTCCTCACCCGCGGCGCCCTCCACGGCGGCGGCGACGCGGTGGGCGAGGGCGGTCAGCGACGCGTCCGGTTCCCGGGAGTCGATGTCCGGGGCGTCGATCACCCGGACCCGGTAGGCGTCGGCGGCCAGTCGCCGGCCGAGCCGGGCGTAGGTCGCCCTGGTCTCACCCCGGCCGGGCACCACGACGACGGTGCCTCGGGTGCGCAGGCCGGCGGGGGCGTGGTAGTCGGTGCCGTGGGTGGGGTCCGCCTGGCTGGTTGGGTCGGTGTCGGGGATGCGGGCGGTGTCGGGGATGCGGGCGGTGTCGGGGATGCGGGCGGTGTCGGGGGTGGGGGCGGTCATGTCAGGCTCGCTGTTCTGGTCGGTGGGGGTGGGGCGGGGTCGGGTGGGTGAGTGCCACGTCGTGGGCGTGGCCCAGTACCTGGTCCAGGACGGCACCGGCGCCGCCGTCGGGCAGTCGCGCGCCCCGCCAGGCCACGTGCTGGTCGGGCCGGATCAGGACATGGGCGGTGCCGTAGACCGCGCGGGCCGCCGGGTCGGTGAGGTGGACGACGGTGAACGGCAGGCCCCGGGCGGCGGCCTCGGCCGTGAACGCCCGCTCGGCGGTGCGGTCCTGGGTGAGCACGAGGAGGGCGAACGACCAGCCGATACGGTCGTACAGGGTGCCGCCGCCGGGATCGACGGGGCCGTCGGGCGCGCGGTGGCCGGGGCGCGGGTCGTCCTCGTAGGCGTCGGGCCGCCAGGGCGGTTCGGTGGCGTGCTGGCCGGGCTCGTAGCAGATGGCGGCGGAGGCGTCGTAGCGCTCGTCGAAGGTGACGCCGTCGGCGCCGCCGTGGTCCTGGCGCAGGCGCGCGGCGATGGCGGTGCGGCGGTGCTCGGCGGCGGGGCCGAGGTCGGTGTCGTCGGGGATACCGGCCGCGCGGATCTCGGCGAGGGCCGCGCGGTCGCGCCGGGTCCGGTCCAGGGCGTGATCGGCGACGCGCCGGTTGTGCGGGCGGCGTTCCTGGTCGTAGGAGTCGAGGAGCGCGGGCGGGGCGTGCCCGGCCAGGACCGCCGCCAGTTTCCAGCCGAGATTGACCACATCCCCGATGCCCTCGCCGAGGTTGCCGCCGGGGGTACGGACGTGGGCGGCGTCCCCGGCGAGCAGGACCCGGCCGCGGCGGAAGGTCTCGGCGATGCGGGTGGCCTCGTAGAAGGTGGTCGCGGAGAGCAGTTCCAGATCGAGGTCGAAGCCGAAGGCGGCACGGGCGGTGGCCAGGAGTTCCGGCTCGCCGGGCTGGTGGTCGAGGGGGTAGGGGCCCGCGTACACCCGCCATTCGCGGGCGCTGACGGCGGCCAGGAAGCCGGACGCGTGCTGGTTCACGACGATGTTGGTGGCGCTGGGCGCGGGGCCGACGCGGTCGGAGATATCGGTGGTGCGGACGATGAGGCGCAGCCGTTTCTCGGTGGCGTGGGCGCCTTCGCGCCGGATGCCGGCGAGGGCGCGGGTGGTGCTGCCGCCGCCGTCGGCGCCCAGGACGTAGGCGGCGCGGATGGTGTGGGACGCGCCCGGGCCGGTGTCCACGATGCCGGTGACGTCAGTGTCGTCAGTGACCTCTGTGGCCTCGGTGATCTCGGTGATCTCGGCATCGATGCCCTGGGCGTCCTCGCGCAGGGCGGTCAGTTCCCAGCCGCCGGACACGCTCACGCCCTGTTCCGCGAGGCGTTCGAGGAAGACCCGCTGGAACACCGTCTGGGGGCGGCGCAGCGCCTCGGCGGCGGACCGCCTGGGGGTGTTGTCCCAGGCGGTGAACGACGGGCGGGGCGGTGCCAGGAGTTCATGTCCGGCCAGCGAGGTCACCACCCGGATGCCCCGGTTCCACTCGGGTGGGTAGGTCCAGGCGTCCCGGACCCGCTGGAGCAGCCCCCAGCGGCGCAGGTGCTCCACCACCCGGGGGGTGTGGCCCATCGCACCGGCCCGTACCAGGGTCGCGGTGCGGGCCCGGTCGACGACGGCGACCCGGACTCCACGGGCGGTCAGTTCGAGCGCGGCGGCCAGCCCGACCGGCCCGGCGCCGACGATCAGGACGTCCACGGCGGCCGGCGGATCGGCGGCCGGGAAGCGGACGGTGTGGATGTCCCGTCCGCCCGTCGGGGTCAGCGTCTGTGGCGTCGGCAGTATCGGCGTCGGTGGCGTCAGTATCGGCGTCGTCGGCATCGGCGTCGGTGGCGTCGTCGTCTCGGTCATCGGCCGGTTCAGCCGTTCACCGCGGCGCCGCGCTCACGCGTCCAGCGGTTGACGGGGACCGGGAGACCGAGGTTGCCGCGCAGGGTGTCGGCCGCGTACTCGGTGCGGAACAGGCCGCGCTTCTGGAGGATGGGGACAACCCCGTCCACGAACAGGTTCAGATCGTCGTCGGTACGGAAGGCGAGGTTGATCCCGTCGAGGGTCCCCGCGTCGAACCACTGCTCGATGGTGTCGGCGACCGTCTCCGGCGCCCCGACGAACGGCGACTGCCGGAACTCCGAGACGGTCTCGGCGACTTGGCGCAGGGTCAGATTCTCCTGCCGGGCGCGGGCGATGAGCTGGTTGGCGCCGGTGCGCCCGCCCTTCTCGGCGAGGTGGGCGACGTCCGGGAAGGGGGCGTCCAGGTCGTGCACGCTGAAGTCGTAGGCCCCGAAGGCGCGGCCGAGAAGGGCGAGGTTACGGTCGAAGTCGTTGTCCTCCTCGAAGATCTCCCGCTCACGGCGCCGGGCCGCCTCATCGGTCGCGGCGACGACGGGCCCGCCATGGATGAAGATCTTCACGTGGTCGGGGTCCCGGCCGTAGGCGGCGGCGCGGCGCTTGATGTCGGCGTAGTAGTCCCGCGCCTGCTGGAGGCTGCCACCCGGCGCGTAGATGCCCTCGGCGACCCGCGCGGCCAGATCGCGGCCCTCCTCGGAGACCCCGGCCTGGAAGATCACCGGCTGGCCCTGCGGGGAGCGGGACAGATTGAGCGGTCCGGCCACCTTGAAGTGCTCGCCCCGGTGGTTGAGTTCATGCAGTTTGTCGGGGTCGACGAAGACGCCCCGCTCGATGTCCGCGGGGAAGGCGTCGTCCTCGTAGGAGTCCCACAGACCGCGGGCGACCTGGACGAACTCCAGGGCGCGGGCGTAGCGGGTGGTGTAGTCGAGGTGCTCGTCCAGGCCGAAGTTGCGCGAGGCCCCGGTGTCGAAGCTGGTGACGACGTTCCAGCCGGCCCGGCCGCCGCTGATGTGGTCCAGGGAGGCGAACCGGCGGGCCAGGTTGAAGGGTGAGTTGTAGGTGGAGCTGGCCGTGGCCACCAGGCCCAGGTGCCGGGTGTGGGTGGCGACGGCGGACAGCAGGGTCAGCGGCTCCAGCCGGTTGAGGTAGTGCGCCGGATAGGTGGCGTTGATGAACTGGCTGTCCACGATGAACAGCGCGTCGAACAGGGCGTGCTCGGCGGCCTGTGCCTGCCGGATGTAGTACTGGATGTCGATGCTCGCGTTGTTCGCGACGCGCGGGTCCTTCCACAGCCCGTGCTGGCCGGGACCGCCGACACCGTGCGGGTGCAGGGCGAGATGGATCGTGCGGGACATGGGAGACCTCTCTCGGAACGGGGTGGGTGGTCGCTTCGGTGGGTCAGGTGTGCAGCAGGGCGCGCAGGGCCGCGCGTTCGGCCCGGTGGGCGGGGGCCGAACGCAGGGTGGGGGCGGACCGTACGAGCAGCCGGGTGTAGGGGTGCCGGGGGGTGTTGACGACGTCGCGGGCGGCGCCGGTCTCGACCAGTTCGCCGTGGTACAGCACCGCGATGCGGTCCGCGATGCCCACCACCGAGCCGAGGTCGTGGGAGATGAAGACGAGGGCGGTGCCGTCCGCGCGCAACTCCTTGAGGATCTTCAGGATCTGTACGCGGTTGGCGGAGTCCAGGGCGCTGACCGGCTCGTCGAGGATGACCAGGCGGGGCTCGGTGACCAGTGCGCGGGCCACCGCGACGCGCTGCCGCTGGCCGCCGGACAGTTCCCCGGGCAGCCGGTCCAGCAGGTCCTCGTCCAGCCGTACCCGGGCCAGGAAGGTCCGTACGCGGGCCGCCGCGTCGTCGGCCCGGACGCCCTGGATCAGCAGCGGTTCGGCCAGCGAGGCCGCGACGGTCAGGTCCGGGTCGAGGCTGCGCAGGGGGTCCTGGAAGACGTACTGGAGCACGCCCCGCCGACGCAGGTCGCGCCACTGGCGACGGCCGTACGAGGTGACCTCGTCGCCGTCCACCAGGACCGACCCGGCCGAGGCGGGCACCAGGCCGAGGACGGCACGGGCGAGGGTCGACTTGCCGGAGCCTGTCTCACCGATGACGCCGACGGTCTCGCCGGGTGAGACGGCGAGCGAGACGCCATGCAGGGCGCGGCGACGTCGGCGGCGGGGGCCGTAGTGGACGTCCAGGCCGGTGACCTTCAGGACGGGTGGGGGGTCGGTGGGGCGGGTTTCGGGGGGTGGGGGTGGGCTCATGCCGTCGCCTTCTTCGGGTCGGGGGCGAGGGGGAGGTGGGGGGCAGGGTCGGAGTGGGGGGCGGGGTCAGGGTGGGGGGCGAGGTCAGGGGCGGGGTCAGGGTCTCGGGCGAGGAATTTCTCCAGGCCGTACTGCTCGTGTTCGTCGATCAGCAGCCGGGTGTAGTCATGGCGCGGGGCGTGCAGCACCTGGGCGGTGGGGCCCTGTTCGACCACCTCGCCGTGCCGCATCACGAGGACCTCGTCGCACAGGTGGGCGACCACGGCGAGGTCGTGGGAGACCACGACGAGGGCGAGGCCCGTCTGTTCGCGCAGGTCGGCGAGGAGGTCGAGGATCTCGGCCTGGACGGTGACATCGAGCGCGGTGGTGGCCTCGTCGGCGACCAGGACGCGCGGGTCGGCGGCGATGGCGGTGGCGATCAGGACGCGCTGGAGCATGCCGCCGGACAGTTCGTGCGGGTACTGGCCGTAGACCAGTTCGGGATCCCGCAGATGGACGGCCCGCAGCAGTTCGACGGCACGGCGGCGGGCCGCGCGCCTCGGCAGCTTCTTCTTGACCCGGACGACCTCGGCTATCTGGGCGCCGACCCGCAGCGAGGGATTGAGATAGGAGGCGGGATCCTGGAAGACCGCGCTGATGGCGCCGCCGCGCAGGGCCGTCCAGCGGGCCGGGGACAGACCGGCGATGTCCGTGCCCAGGATCTCGATCATGCCGCCACAGACCTCGAAACGGTCGGGCAGGATGCCCAGCGCGGCCCGGCAGGTGAGGGTCTTTCCGCTGCCGGACTCACCGACGATGCCGACCACCCGGCCGGGGGTGAGGGTGAAACTGACGCCGTGCACGATCTCGACGCCGGTGACCCGGTCCCGGATACGGACGTCGCGCAGGGACAGCGCGGGTGGGTGGGGTCCGGGGGTGGGGTGCCGGCCGGGGGCGGGGGTCTCCTCGGCGGTGAGGTTCCCCTTGGAGAGGCGGGTCTCCTCGGGGGTGAGGCGCCCCCCGGAGTCAGGGTTCGCCCCGGAATCAGGGTTCCCCCGGGAGTCAGGGTTCGCCTCGGGCGTGACGCTCTCCTCGGCGGTGAGGTTCTCGGACGCGGTCGTCATCAGGCACCTCCGGTGGCGGCGGGGCGGCCCCGGCCGGGGCGGCGGGTGCGGGCGGCGCGGGCGGTCACCAGTGCGCGGCCCGCCTCGCCGGAGACATCGCGGATGGCGTCGGCGAGGACATTGCCGGCCCAGACGGTGACCATGATGAGCAGCGCGGGGGGCAGCGGTGCCCACGGCCGGTGGCTGAGGTAGCCGAGGTCGGAGGCGAGCAGTCCGCCCCAGGTGGGTTCGGGCGGCTGCACACCGATCCCGAGGAAGGTCAGGCTCGACACGATGACGAAGCCGACGCCGATGGTCTGGGCGAGGGCGACCGCGATCGGCGGCAGCACCTTCGCCCACACGTGCCGGCGCACCACCCAGCCGACGGACGCCCCGGCCAGCAACGCGGCCTCGACGTACGGGGAGCGGGCGACGCCAAGGGTCGCGGCGCGGGAGACCCGGTAGAACAGGGGGGCGACCAGGACGCCGGTGACGAGCATCGCCTGGGTGAGCCCGTTGCCGAGCAGGGCGATCACGGCGACGGCGAACAGCAGGAACGGCAGCGCGACCAGGGTGTCGGCCAGCCGCAGGGTGATCCATTCGAAGGTCCGGCCGAGATAGACCGACAGCATGCCGGGGACGGACCCCACGACCAGCGCGGTGACGGCCACTTCGAGCGCGCCGAGGACGCTGAGCCGGGAGCCGTCCAGCAGGCGGCTCAGCACATCGCGGCCGAGGTAGTCGGTGCCGAGCCAGTGCGCGCCGGACACCGGGGCGAGGGCGTTGTCGCTGGTGGCGAGCGGGTTCTGCGGGGCGATCAGGGGACCGAACAGGGCCAGCAGCGCGATGCCGGCGAGAAGGGCGACGGCGATCCGGCCCGACGGGAGGGCGAGAACACGACGCGGCATGGGTCACACCCCCCTCTGGGAGGCCGGCGTCACACGCGCCAGCACCAGGTTGACGACGAGGTTGAAGGCGACGACCAGGGCGATCGACACCACGAGGACGCCCTGTACGGCGGGTACGTCACCGGCCTGGGCGGAGTCGTTGGCGAACCGGCCGAAGCCCTGGAGGCCGAAGATCCACTCGGTGACGACGGACGCGCCGACCAGCGCGGGGAACTTCAGGCCGAGGGTGGCGAGCACGGGCCCGAGGCCGTTGCGCAGGACATGGCCGAAGAAGATGCGCCGGGGGCTGAGTCCCCGTACGACCGCTCCGGTCACGTAGTTCTCGCGGTGGGCCGCGATGAGGCTGCCGCGCAGCTGGCGGGCGACGTCGGCCACCACGTCGAAGCTCAGCGCGACGGCCGGCAGGGTGATGTGGGCCAGCCAGGGGCCGAACCCGTCGGCGGCGGGGACGTATCCGGCGGACGGGAAGAGGCCCAGGCCGACCGCGAGGACCGCGACCAGCACGATGCCGACGACGAACGGCGGCATCACCGAGATCAGCGTCACGAAGCCGGTGATGGCACGGTCCAGCCAGGTGGTGCGGCGCAGCGCGGCGACGGTGCCGAGGGCGAAGCCCGCGAGCACGCCGATGAGCAGCGCGAAGGTGGCCACCGACAGGCTCACGCCCAGGCCGAGGCCGATCAGGGTGGAGATGTCGGCGCCGTTGGTCCAGCTGGCGCCGAGCTGTCCGTGCAGCACTCCGGTGAGCCAGTCGCCGTACTGCACGAGGAAGGGCCGGTCGAGGCCCCACTGTGCCTCGATACGGGCGACCGCCTCGGGGGTCGCCTGCTCGCCGAGCTGGATCCGTGCCGGGCTGAGCCCGCTGAGCGAGCGCAGTGCGAATGTCACGAACGTCGCGACCAGGAACACCGGCACGAAGATCGCGACCGACCGGGCGAGGGTGAACAGGACCCGGCCCAGTGCCCGCCGGGTCCTGGCCACGGCGACCGGGCGACGCGGGCCGGACCTCGCCGCCGGCGCTTCCGTGGTCGTCATGGGTGCCTCCCTTCTGTCTGGGGCGGCGGCTCAGCCGGCGCCGGAGATGGTCACGCCGGTCCAGTCGATGTGGGCCGGGTTCTTGGGCAGGTCGGAGACCGAGGTGCTCTTGGCGATGAGGTTGGGCTGGGAGTAGGTGAAGACCAGCGCCTGGCTCTGGAGTCCGGCGCGGGTCGCCGCCTGGAGGGTCTCCTGGTAGTCGGGCGAGTCGAGCGGCGTCTGGCGGACCTTGGCGACGGCCTCCTCGAAACCGGCGGGCTCGTAGGGCGTACTGAGGTTGAGCGGGCCGTCGGGGCCGAAGTGCGCGGTCAGGGTCTGCACGGCGGAGTCACGGCCGGTGGTCCCGTACAGGGAGAAGGTCAGGTCCTTGGCGAAGAACGGGGTGGCCCAGTTCTTGTCGATCTTTATGTTGACGGTGATGCCGACCGCGGCGAGCTGGGACTGGACGATCTCCGCCTGCGGGTCCTCGGCGGGAATGACCAGGTCGAGCTTGATCTCGCCGCTCTGGTAGCCCGCGTCGGCGAGCAGCTGCTTCGACTCCTCGGGGTCGTAGGGGTAGGTGTTCTCGGACTCCGGGTCGTAGGCCACGTATCCCTTCGGGAAGGGCTGGTCGGTCGCCTCGCCGTAGCCGAAGGTCAGCTTGTCGACGAACTCGTCGCGGTTGATGGCGTGGCGTACGGCGTCGACGACCTCGGGGTTGTCGAACGGCGCCTTGTTGATGTTGAGGCTGAGGTTGGAGGCGTTGAAGCCGGGCTGGACGAAGACGTCGAGGCCCGCGTCCTTCGCGGCCTGGGCCTGGCTGGGGTCGATGTCGGCGAAGTTGTACACCCCGGTCTGGAGGCCGTTGACGACGGTGGCGGCGTCGGGGGCGGAGGTCAGCTCGACGTTGTCGATGTGGATGTTCTCGGCGTCCCAGTAGTCCGGGTTCTTCTCCAGGGTGACCTTGGTGCCGGGCACCAGCTGGGTCACGATGAACGGGCCCGCGCCGACCGGCTGCTGGTCCAGTTCCTCCGGCGAGGCCGCCGCCTTGGGACTGGCGATCTGGAGGACGCGCTGTCCGAGCAGCTGGGGGATCTGGTAGTCGACCTGGGTGAGGTGGACGATGGCGTCCAGTCCGTCGGCCGTCACGGACTCGATCGAGGTCAGGTCGCCGAACAGCGCCGAGTTCTCCTGGTCCTTGGCCCGCTCGATGGCCGCCTTCACGGCGGCGCCGTCCACGGGTTCGCCGTCGCTGAACGTCAGGCCCGGCCGCAGATGGAAGGTGACCTGGTCACCCTCGGCGTTGTACTCCCAGCTCTCGGCCAGGTCCGGCACGGCGTCGCCGTTCTCGTCGGTACGGGTCAACGAGGCGTACACGAGGGCGAGTTCCCGGAACTGCGCGCTGCTGCCGCTGACCACCGGGTCCCAGTGGGTGGGGAAGTACGACGACGTCCACTTCAGGGTGGAGCTGCCGGACGCGGATCCGGTCTCCCCGGCGCAGGCACTGAGGGTGGGAACCAGCACGGTCAGCAGGACGGTGGCGAGGGCGGTGGCGCGTAGGGGGTGGGTGCGGCGGGGGGTGCTGTGAGACGGGGGCGGGACGGTGACGTGGGTGGGGCCGGGGGCGGTGGCATGGGCGCGGCCTGAATCGGTGGCATGGGTTCGGCCGGCGTCGGTGACGCGGGCTCGGCGGGCCACCACACGGCGGCGGAACTTGCGGAACTTCAGACGTACGGACAGGGCAGACATGGGTTTCTTTCTGCGAGGGCACGGCCCGGGGCAGGGCGGCGGGACGGGGAGGCCGGCACACCGGGGCTCCGCCCGCACGGCGTCGCGTCACACGTCGGGCGCACACCGAACTCGGGCTCCGAGCAAGGGCAAGGGTGAGGACAGGGGTGAGGGTGAGGACAGGAGCAGAGGGCGTCGGCGTCAGCCGGTTCGCACCAGATCCGGGACGGGACCGAGGCGGCGCACGCGCCGACCGGCCCGACTACCGCGAACGCGTCAAACGCCAAGGGGGCAGCGGAAGTCGCGGGAGCCACGGAAGCCGCGCGAACTCCAACTCCCGTGAGGGACGGCACGGTACGACGAGAGCGGCGCTGCGGCGCCGGAAGGGCTGCCCGGCGTCAGCGGACGGAGGGGCGCCGGAGGGCCGGGGCGGCGGAACGGTTCAGCGACAGAGAGCGCTGCTGGTGCGCCGCAGGTCCACGTAGCGGCACACCACACCGGGGTGCGTCGTGAGCATGCGGCAATCCTGCGGTCGTACCTCACCGGCTGTCAATGGACACCAATTGGTGTCTCATTGGGCGGGACGGACCGAGCCCACCTGACAGCAGGTCAGGAGCCGGCCAGCGGAACTTACCGGGCAGCCCGGCCGGCCTGGCGGGCGACGGGACCGGTTGGGTCGACGGCAGGCCCGGTCTCGTGGACGGCAAAGCGGGTTGGGTCGACGACGGGCCTGGCCTGGAGGGCGGCGGGACCGGATTGGAGGGCGGCAGGACGGGATCGCTCGACGGCGGGCCCGACCTAGTGGGCAACGGGCCCCGCCGGGCGGACGGCCGAACCGGTCGTGCCGACGGCAGGCCCCGCCCGGTCGACCGTCGCCGGGTGCGCGGCCGCCTCTCTCGGATGCAGCCACAGAGGCCCGTTCCCGGTGTCGGCGCGGATCGCGTGCGCGGGCGGCCACGCGCCCCGGGTCAGGGCCTTGCGCTCGACGTCGGTGAGGCTGCCGTACCGCTCCAGCGCCTCTTCGGCGGAGAGCGAGGGCGGTTCTGGAAGCGGCTCCGGGCACAGGGAGGTGACGGCGGTGGCGTACTCGTCGTAGCCGCGCCAGCCCGGCACCAGCCGGTGGCCGCCCGGCGAGCGGACCAGCACGGTGGGCAGCGCGTACCGCACGCCGCCGTCGGCGGTCTCCTTGGCCGCGCCGGGATGCGGCGAGGAACCGTGTGCCGTCAGCGCCTCGGGGACCGGGCGCCGCGCCTCGGCGTGATCGGCGCGCACCCGCTCCCGGACCGGTGCGGACATCGCGTCGGCGGACAACCGGGCGAGGTCCAGACCGGGGCAGCCCCGCACCGCCGCCAGGGCCAGCGGCATGGTGTCCGCGGGCCGCCCCAGGACGAACACTGTCTCCCGCAGCCGTCGCAGCGCGCGGTCGGCCACATCGGGGCCCTGAAGTTCCGCCGCCTTCGCGACGAGCGAGGCCGGCCAGGAACTCGCCGCGACCCGGTCGAGACGCGCCGCCCGGGGAGCGCCGGTGTGGGCGGTGATCTCCTCGACGTAGCGCGCGTACCAGGCGGTCTCGGCGGCCGGGTCGGGAGGTGGGTCATCGGCGTCGTCGAAGAGGATGCAGAACACGCGGCGCCACACGACATGGCCGGCCGAGGCCGCGCGCAGCCTGCGCAGCACCGGCTCCGATCCCCAGGCCCACGGGCACAACGGGTCGGTGTACTCGACCACTTCCACCCCCGGCCCGCCGGGCACCGCACTCACGCCGCTCCCCTCCGGCTCAACTGCCCGCTGTCGGCCACGGGCATCAGGGACGCGAGGGTCACCCCGCCCAGGACGGCGGCGGCGTCGGCCTCGATCCGGCGCCAGATCCCGGGCAGGCCGGCCGCGGCGCCCGGATAGTCGAGCCCGGTCAGCGGCTCACCGCGCAGGGTGAGCAACTCGCCGTCGACGGCACGCGAGACATCGAGGAGGGTGATCTCGCCGGCCGGACGGCCCAGCCAGTACCCGCCCTCGCAGCCGCGCTGGCTGCGCACCAGGCCCGCCTTGCGCAACTCACCCACGACGGACTTCAGGAATCTGAACGGAATCTGCTGCGAGGAGGCGATGGCCTCACAGGTGAGCGGGCGGGCCGGTTCGCAGGCGAGTTCCAGCAGCGCCCGCGTGGCGTAATCCGCCTTCGCGGAGATATGCATGCCCTCCATCATGCCCGACGACAACTCCCCGGCGCGGGGCCACTCCCGGCCACAATCCTCCGTTGCGGCAACATTGCCGCAGGTGAAAAGGAATGGACACCTCTTGACATCCTTTTCGGCGCCGCCATAGCGTCCCCGCCCATGAGCGACCCCCTGACGACCCCCGGCGACGGCTTCCACCCTCATCTCCACGGCGCCCCCACCACCGCGGCCACCCCCTTGCACACCCGTCTGCATCACATCCGCGCCGACTCGCTCGACGGCGACACGGCCCAGACCGGAGGCATGCGCCGGTTCGCCGCCGTCAGCGGCAGGGCCGTCGGCTCGGAGAAGCTCTGGATGGGCCAGACCCATGTCGCTCCCGCGACCGCCTCCTCCGACCACCACCACGGTGAGTCGGAGACCGCCATCTATGTCGTCAGCGGCCACCCCGAGTTCGTGTTCCTCGACGCGAGCGGCGACGAGCCCGAGGAAGTACGCCTGCGCACCGCCCCCGGCGACTACATCTTCGTCCCGCCGTACGTCCCCCACCGCGAGGAGAATCCCGACCCCGCCGACGAGGCGGTGGTCGTCATCGCCCGCAGCACACAGGAGGCGATCGTGGTCAACCTGCCGCGGCTGTACGCGCTGGCGGACGACAGCGGGTGAGCCGCTCCCTCACGGTCTGGGCGCCGCCAGCCTGTGCAGTCTCAGGGCCAGTTGGATCTCCAGCAGGCGAGCGGGGCTCTGCCAGTCCTCGCCCAGGAGGCGCCCGACACGCTCCAGGCGCTGGGCGACCGTGTTGACGTGGACGTGGAGTTCGTCCTTCGTGCGGGCGGGGCTCATCCCGCAGGCGAAGTAGGCCTCCAGGGTGCGCAGCAGGTCGGTGTGTCTGTGCTCGTCGTACGCCACCACCGCGCCGATGGTGCGGTCCACGAAGGCGGCGATGTCGCGGTCCCCGGCCAGGAGCAGGCCGAGGAAGCCGAAGTCCTCGGCGGCGGCGCCGTCGCCCGTGCGGCCGAGCAGGCGCAGGGCCTCCAGACAGCGGCGGCCCTCGGCGTAGGCGGTGGCGATCGCGTCGGGGTGTGCGGTGAGATTCTCGACAGGGGCGGAGGCGCCGACGGTGACGGCCTCGTGGACGGCGGTGCCGAGCCGGCGGGCCGTGTGGCGGGCCACGTCGGTGGCGGTGTCGCCGTCGGTGAGGGGCAGCAGCAGGACCGTGCCGCCGTCGCGCGCGGCGGCCAGGCCGTGCCGGGTGGCGGCCAGGTGGGAGGCGGCGGACCACAGGCGGCGGCGGGCGGCGGCCTCCTGTTCGGCGTCGGCGGCGGTGCCGTCGAGACGGGCGGCCAGCACGACATGGGTGGCGTCGAGGTCGGCACGCAGCCGGGCCGCGCGCTCGCGCAGCAGACGCGGGTCGTGGTCGCGGGTGTCGAGGAGGTCGTCCAGGAGTTCCCCGCGGACCCGCTGTTCGGCCTCGGCCGCCGAGCGGCGGGCGAGCAGCAGCAGGGACGTGACCATCGCGGCCCGCTCCAGGGTGCGCTGGTCGACCGGGTCGAGGCCGGGATGGCCGCGTAGGACGAGGGCGCCGAGGAGTTCGTCACCCGCGGCGACGGCGGCGATCCAGTCGTCCTTGTGCCGTACGGCGTGTCCGTCGGCGCGCGATGCCTCCAGCGGGGCTGCGGGTGTCGCGTCCGCCTCGGTGAAGCGGACCGTGCCTTCGAGGACCTCGGAGACGGCGGCGGCCACGTCGTGCACACCGCCGCCGCGCAGCACCAGTTCGGCGAGCCGGTCGTGCACCTCGGCGGCGCGCTCGATGACGGCGCTGCGGTCGCGGATGATCTCGTTGGCGCGCTCCAGGCCGGCGAGGGCCGAACGGGTCTCGGTGAGCAGATGGGTGGTGTCGATGGCCGCCGCGGCGAGCGCCGCGAAGGAGCCGAGGAGCGCGATCTGCTCCCGCTCGAACACCCTCGCCCGCCGGTCCGCGGCGAACAGCACGCCGATCACCTGCTGCCCGAGCATGAGGGGGACGCCGAGGATCGCCACCAGGCCCTCGTCCCGCACGCCCGTGTCGATCGTCATGGTGTGCCGGAAGCGCTCGTCGTGGAAGTAGTCGTCGGTGACGTACGGCCGGGCGGTCTGGGCGACCAGTCCTCCCAGCCCCTCCCCCATGCCGAGGCGCAGCTGCTGGAAGCGGGCCGCGACCGAACCCTCGGTGACCCGCATATAGGTGTCACCGCGCTCGGGGTCGTTGAGGCTGAGGTAGGCGACGTCCGTGCCGAGCAGGGAGCGGGCGCGCTGCACGATCGCCTGGAGCACGGCGTCCAGATCGCGCAGTCCCGCCAGGTCGTGGGCGGTCTCGAACAGCGCGGACAGCTCGGCCTCGCGGCGCCTGCGGCCCTCCAGCTCGGCGCGCACCCGCAGGGCGCGCAGCTTGGCGGTCTCCAGCGCGGCGATCCCCTCGGGCGCCCGGCCCTCGGCACGGGCCCGCAGCACCGGCTGCTCATAGGCGTCGACGGGGGCGCCACGGGCCAGCAGCTCCAGGAACGGCACCTCGGCGCCGCCCGGTGGGTCTGCGGCGGCGGGGCGCTCGGCGGACTGCACGTGATCGCGGGACATGTGCCCAGGATGACCCATCCGCCACCCACCCCGTCAGCCCTGTGGACAACCCCCGACGACCGGACCACCGGCCTGTGGAAAACCAGGGCCACCCCGCGGGACCCCCTACGGGATGCCCCCGACAAAGCACCCAGCAGCGCAATCCCAGCGCATACGTGGCACGCACTCAGTGCGCGGTCCAGCCCCCGTCCAGCACCTGTGAGGTCCCGGTGACGGAGGACGCCCACGGCCCGCACAGATAGGCGACGGCCTCGGCGACCTCCTCCGGTTCGATCAGCCGTTTGACCGCGCTGTCGCTCAGCAGCACCTCCGTGAGCACCCGCTCCACGGGGATGCCGTGGGCGGTCGCCTGGTCCGCGAGCTGCCGCTCGACCAGCGGGGTGCGGACATAGCCGGGGTTCACACAGTTCGAGGTGACGCCGTGCGGGGCGCCCTCCAGCGCCGCCGTCTTCGACAGTCCCTCCAGGCCGTGCTTGGCGGCGACATACGCCGACTTGTAGGGGGAGGCGCGCAGGCCGTGCACGGAGGAGATGTTGACGATGCGGCCCCAGCCCTGTCCGTACATGTGCGGCAGGGCGCCCCGGATCAGCCGGAAGGGGGCTTCCAGCATCACGGTGAGGACCGTGTGGAAGACCTCCGGCGGGAAGTCCTCGATCGGCCGGACCAGCTGGAGCCCGGCGTTGTTGACCAGCACGTCGGTGCCCGCGGCGGCCTGCTCGGCGGCGTCGAGATCCGTCAGGTCCAGGACGTGCGCCTCGACCGGGCCCGGCAGGCCGGCGGCGAGCCCGGCGAGGGCGTCCAGCCCGGCGGCGTCCCGGTCGACCGCCCTGACCCGGGCCCCGGCGGACGCCAGCCGCAGCGCGCAGGCCCGCCCGATACCGCTGGCGGCCCCGGTGACCAGGGCCGTACGCCCACCGAGGTCGGGCGGGGTGATCTTCGTCGGGGCCGGTCCGGGGCTGGGCGTGGTCATGCGCCGACACTAAGCCTCCCCAGCCCCCTCACCCATGTGGTCGGCCCCCACACCTCACAGGGAAGTCGTGGTGTCGAACCATGTGGGGGCCTCGGCCATGGCCTGCTTGATCCGCAGCACACCGAACTCGTTCAGGTCCGGCAGCCCGTCGACCGGGAACCAGCCCACGTCCAGCGACTCGTCATCGTTGACCCGGGCCTCCCCGCCGAGCGCACGGCAGCGGAACGTGATGTCCATGTACTGGCAGACGTCCCCGTTCTCGTACGTCACCGGGGACAGTGCCTGGACGAGGACCACCCGCTCGGCGAGGCAGTGCACGGCGGTCTCCTCCTGCACCTCGCGCACCGCGCAGGCCGCGGGCTGCTCGCCCGGGTCCGGGATGCCGCCGATCAGCGACCACCTGCGGGTGTCCGACCGCCGGTTCAGCAGCACCCTGCCCTCGTCGTCGAAGACGACGGCGGTGACCCCGGGGAGCCACAGCAGCTGATGGCCTGCGGACTCGCGCAGTTCGGTGATGAAGTCAGGAGTAGCCATGCCCCCGACCCTAGCGGCGCCCTTCGCCCGCTCCTGGCCGATTCAAGGGGCGTACGGCGGTCGTACCGCTACGCGCCACCCGCGCGCCGCCCGCGCACACCGGCACCGATCGCCCAGCCGAGGCCGCCGGCGGCGATCAGCACCAGAGCGATCTCCGGCAGTACGCCCAGCCGGGTGGCGGGCGTCTGCGAGGAGCGCAACGGCACCTCCTGGACGAGTGTGTCGGCGACGAACATGCCGGTGCGCTGGGTGATGGTGCCGTCCGGCATGATGATCGCGCTCACGCCGCTGGTGACCGGGACGGTGACGGTGCGGCTGTGCTCGACCGCGCGGACGCGGGACATGGCGAGCTGCTGGTAGGTCATCTCGCTGCGGTCGAAGGTGGCGTTGTTGCTGGGTACGGAGATCATCTGGGCGCCGTCGGTGACCTCGGAGCGCACGGCCCAGTCGAAGGCGGCCTCGTAGCAGGTGACCAGGCCGACCGTGGTGCCGTCCATGGTGAACACGCCCGGCTCGGTGCCCCGGCTGAAGTCCTGGGCGACCATGCTGGTCCACTCGCTATTGATGGCGCCGATCAGGGAGCGCAGCGGAAGGTACTCGCCGAAGGGCTGGATCTGCCGCTTGTCGTAGGTGTCGACGGGCCCCTGCTCGGGGTCCCAGAGGATCTGCTCGTTGAGGAGTTTCCCGTCGCGCTCGACGACGCCGCCGACCGAGATGGGCACGCCGATCGCCTGAGCGGCCTGGTCGATCACCGCACGGGCGTCGGGGTTGGTGAAGGGGTCGATGTCGGAGGAGTTCTCCGGCCACAGCACGAAGTCGGGCTGGGGGACCTTGCCCGCGGCCACGTCGGCGGCGAGCTGTTCGGTTTCCCGGGCGTGGTAGTCGAGCACCGCGCGGCGCTGGGAGTTGAAGTCGAGTCCCGCGCGCGGGACGTTGCCCTGGACGACCGCGACGGTCGCGGTGCCGTCCTCGGCCTCGTCGCTGACCAGCGGGCGGGCGGCGAACGCGCCCACCACGGGGACGGCCACGCTGAGCAGGGCCACCGCGGCGGCGCCCCGGCGCAGCGCGCGCGTGCGGCGCGTTTCGAGGGCGACGCGGACGACGTCGTACACACCGAAGCCCGCGAGGACGACGGCGAAGCCGAGCACCGGGGTGCCGCCGACGGCGGCGAGCGGAAGGAACACGCCGTCGGCCTGGCCGAAGGCGATCTTGCCCCAGGGGAAGCCGCTGAAGGGCACACGCGCGCGTGCCGCCTCTCCGGCGATCCATACGGCGGCGGCCCACACCGGCCAGCCGGGCAGCTTGGACACGGCGGCGACGCCCGCGCCGACCAGCGCGACGAAGACCGCCTCGATCACGACCAGCGCCAGCCAGGGGCCGGGGCCGACCTCCACGCCGGTCCACACCAGCAGCGGCAGCAGGAAACCGAGGCCGAAGAGGTAGCCGAGACCCAGGCCCGCCTTCCAGCCGCGTCCGCGCAGCACCCAGCCGAAGCCCGCGAACGCCGGCAGGGCCAGCCACCACAGGGTGCGGGGCGGGAAGCTGATGTAGAGCAGCACTCCGGAGAGCGCCGCTACGGCGGGCGGGACCAGACGCGCGGGCCAGCGGCGCCACGCGGCGGGCGCGGGCGGCGGTTCGACCTGGTCAGGTTCGCCGACGGGAGTCGCGGTGACGGTCACCCGGGGAGTGTACGGCGGCATCCTGAGCGGCCGACAGGACGGCCCTGGGCGGGCGGGTGCCCCGACCTGGGCGAAGGAGGCCGGGCCCGGGGCCACGCCCGGCCCCCGGGGCGCCCCGCGCACACGTTCCGCACACTTCGTCACCCCTCATCCACAAAGGGTCGATCAGCCGTTACGGTGTGCGGAGCCCCGTGGCGTGCGGTCGTGGCTACGCGCGCGGGCGGGGCCGGGGAGAAGGTCCGGGGGGACGGGTGGGGTCCACGAGGAGTGTGTCCACGGCCGGCGCGGCGGCCGAGGACGACAGACGAAACGTTTCCGACGCGGCGGGGATGGCCGTGCTGGGCGGCTGTGCGATCTGGTCGCTGATCACGGCGGCCGTGCACGACGGACGGCCGGAGGGGGCACTCCTGGCGGTGCTGGCGGTGGCCGCCGGACATGCCGCGGGCCGGATCACGGGGGCGCTGTTGCCGGTCGCCGCCCCGGGTACGGCGGCGCTGGCCGGGATCGCGCTGCCGGTGGTCGTCCCGCAACTGTCGGCGGGGCCGCGGCCGGGGGCGCCGCTGGGCCATCTCGGGGCCACCGCCGCGCTGCTCACCCTGGCCGCGGGTGCCGCCTGCTGTGCCGCGTGGGAGGCGTCGGCGCCCGCGATCCGGCTGGCGATGCGGCTGCTGGCGGCCGGGGCCGCGGTGACGGCGGCGTTCCTGGGGTCGCTGACCGGCGCGGTCGCGTGTGCCGTGGTCCTGCTGGCGTCGCTCGCGGCGGGCCGGATGCGGCGACGCGGGACCGGGATCGCCGGGCTGGCCCTGGCCGCGGCCGGGGTCACCGCGACGGCCTGGGCGGTGGCCGCGAAGGTGCTCCCGGACGGACTCGCCGCGACGCTGGAGGGTCAGCTCACCGCCGCCCGCGTGGCGCTGTGGCGGGACGCGCTGCGGCTGCTGGACCAGGAGCCGGTGCTGGGCGTGGGCCCGGGGCGGTTCGGGGAACTGAGCCCGGCCGCCGGCGCCGCGCCGACGTCCGACGGGAAACCGCACTCCGCGCTGCTCCAGCAGGCGGCCGAGCAGGGGGTGATCGGGGTGGCACTGCTCGGGGCGGCCTTCTGCTGGGTGCTGCTCGCGCTGTGGCGCACCGCCAGTCCCACGCCGGTCGCGCTCACCGCGGGCGCCGCGCTGACGGCCGTCGCGGCGATCGCCGCCGTGGGCAACGCGCTGAGCTTCACCGCCGTGACGGCGGGAGCGGGCCTGCTGGCGGGCCTGGCGACCGCGCGCCCGCTCCCCGACGGCACCGCCACACCCGACATTTCGGATATTCCCGATACGGAGGAGAGGCGCCACGATCGCCGAGCCCAGGAGGGGCCGAACGGGTGAGACCGGACATCGGAGCCGGGGCCGGGCGTCTGGTCTGATCTGATCAGACCAGGTCAGGTCAGTGGGCCGTGTCCGGCGTGGTGGTGCGCAGCCGGTCGCGGATCACCCGTACGGCCGCCTCCGCGTCGTCGACCGTGATGGTGAAGGTGTGGCCGTCCCACAGCCGCAGGACCAGTCCCTCGCCCTGGCGCACGACGACGGCCGTGCCCATGTCGGGCCGCCAGCGGTAGCCCCAGCCGCCCCAGTGGCGGGGGGTCACATGCGCGACGAAGTCGGCGCCGACGACATGGGAGAGGGGAATGCGGCGGCGCGGCACGCCGATATGGCCGCAGCGCACTTCCAGGGAGTCCTTGTCGACCTTCAGGGCGACGCTGACGAAGGCGAGGGTCCCGAACAGGACCAGCAGACCGGCCAGGATGCAGCCGACCACGGACATCACCAGGGGGGCCGAACCCGCCGTCCACGCGGAGTCGACGGCAAGTTCGATACCGAGCGCCACGCAGGCGAAGCCGACCAGCGCCAGCAGCCACTGAACACGGTTGGTGGCCTGTCCGGTCCAGACATCGGGGTGCGACGCGTCCGCGTCCGCATCCTGGGGGTGGTCCCTCATGCCTTCGAGACTACTCAGGTTTCGCTCCGCTGGTAGTTCGATGCACACGGTGAATGCTCCGGACGGCGGCCCGCCCGTCCCGGGCGGCTACACCACGCGCGCGGGGGCGGCCGTACGCAGCAGCCGGCCCTCCGCGTAGGCCAGCGCGGGCTCCGGGAGACCGCCCGCGCGCCCGCTCAGGAGGACGGTCACCGTGCCTGCCGGGGATGCGTCCGGGGCGGGCGCGGCGCCGATTCTGCGCAGGGCCTGCGCGGCCACCGCTCCGGCGGAACCGTGCAGGACCAGTGGAGGCAGGCCGGGGCGCTGGACGGCGGTGCGGATGCGTTCGGCGACCAGTTCGTAATGGGTGCAGCCCAGGACGACGGTCGTCACCTCGCGGGGGGTCAGGGCGGCGGCGGCGGTGACGGCGGCGTCGATCGCGGCCTCGTCCGCGCGTTCGACCGCTTCGGCCAGTCCCCAGCAGGGCACCTCGGTGACGGGGACGCCGTCGGCGAAGTCCTGGATCAGTCCGCGCTGGTAGGGGCTGCCGGTGGTGGCGGGGGTGGCCCAGATGGCGACGGGGCCGCCGCCGGCCGCGGCGGGCTTGATCGCGGGGACCGTGCCGATCACCGGCAGGCCGGGCTCCAGGAGGTCGCGCAGGGCGGTCAGGGCGTGCACGGTGGCGGTGTTGCAGCCGACGATCAGGGCCTCGGGGCGGTGGGCGGCGGCGGCGCGGGCGACATCCACGGCCCGCCGGGTGAGGTCCTCGGGGGTGCGTGGCCCCCAGGGCATTCCGTCGGGGTCGAGGGAGAGGACGAGATCCGCGTCGGGGCGAAGGCGTCGTACCGCGGCGGTCGCCGCCAGCAGGCCGATTCCGGAGTCCATGAGCGCGATCTTCACCCGGCCACGATAAACGATGGCCCGTGTCGGACCGGTGCCGTGGGGCAGACTGCGCGGGTGACCGTCTTCGCCTGGATCGCCACCGGATCGCTCGCCGCGTGGCTGTGGCTGCTGCTGTGCCAGGGCTTCTTCTGGCGGACCGACATCCGGCTGCCCGGCCGCCGCGAACCGCGGTCGTGGCCCTACGTCTGTGTCGTCGTCCCCGCCCGCGACGAGGCGGAAGTGCTGCCGCTGAGCCTGCCCTCGCTGCTCGCCCAGGAGTATCCGGGGCGGGCCGAGGTGATCCTGGTCGACGACGGCAGCTCCGACGGCACCGGGGACCTGGCCCGGGAACTGGCGGGCAGGCATGGCGGGTTGGCACTCACCGTGGACTCGCCGGGCGAGCCGCCCGCGGGCTGGACCGGCAAACTGTGGGCCGTGCGCCACGGGATGGGACTCGCCCGCGCGCGTGGGCCGGAATTCCTGCTGCTGACGGACGCGGACATCGCCCATGAGCCGGACAGTCTGCGGGAGCTGGTGGCCGCGGCCCATGGCGGCGGATTCGACCTGGTGTCGCAGATGGCCCGGCTGCGGGTGGCGAGCGGGTGGGAGCGGCTGGTGGTGCCCGCCTTCGTCTACTTCTTCGCGCAGCTGTATCCGTTCCGCCGGATCGGCCGCAGGGGTTCACGGACGGCCGCCGCGGCCGGGGGCTGTGTGCTGCTGCGCGCGGAGGCGGCCGAGCGGGCGCGCGTCCCGGACACCATCCGGCACGCCGTGATCGACGACGTGGCGCTCGCCCGCGCGGTGAAGGGCGGCGGCGGGCACATCTGGCTGGGGCTGGCCGACCGGGTGCACAGCATCCGCCCGTATCCCCGGCTGCACGACCTGTGGCGGATGGTCTCGCGCAGCGCCTATGCGCAATTGAGGCACCAGCCCGCGCTCCTGGCGGGCACCGTGGCCGGACTCGCCCTCGTCTATCTGGTGCCGCCCGTCGCCCTGCTGGCCGGCGCGGCCACCGGGAGCGCGGCGACCGCGCTGCTCGGCGCGGCGGCATGGCTGGTGATGACGGGGACGTATGTGCCGATGCTCCGCTACTACCGTCAGCCGCTGTGGCTCGCGCCCTTGCTGCCGTTCACGGCGTTCCTCTATCTGCTGATGACGGTGGACTCGGCGGTGCAGCACTACCGGGGGCGCGGCGCGGCCTGGAAGGGCCGCACCTATGCGCGTCCGGACGCCGTGCCCGACGAGGGCTGAGACGGCGCCGCCTACTTGCGGCCCGGCGTCCAGTCCATGCCCCAGCCATAGGCGCGGTCGACGGTGCGCTGCGGGCTCACCCCGCGCTCGGGCACCAGATAGCGGGCCTCGCGCCGCACGATGAGTTCGCCGTCCGTGTGGGTGATCAGGGCCAGGGCGCAGACCGTGGAGGGGACCGTGCACTCGTCGAGGGAGAAGTCGATCGGGGCGCCGAACTGCGGGGTCAGGGTGACGGTGGCGTGCAGGTCGGCGAAGGAGCGGGCGCCCTCGTAGACGGTGACGAAGACGAGGATGCGCCGGAAGTGCCGCTGGAAGTCGAGGTTGACGGTGAGGTTCTCACCGCTCGCTCTGGAGCCGGTGCGGTCGTCGCCGTCGAGGTGGATGAAGGGCGGGCGGTCGAGGGCTCCATAGGCGTTGCCGAGGGCCTGTACGACGCCCTTGCTGCCGTCGGCGAGTTCGTACAGGGCGCACAGGTCCAGGTCGAGGTCGGCGTGCATGGCCATCGCGCGGCCGAGTTTGCTGCCCCAGCCCTTGAACTGCTTGTGCACCTCCCAGTTGAGATTGACGCGCATCGCGCCGGAGGTGCCGCCCTGCTTGGTCAGCGAGACGGCCGGGGCGGACTTGGTGAGCGTCACCTTGGTCAGCCGCACGGGCTGCGCGGACGCGGCGGGCGCGGGCGGTGTGGCGGGCGCGGGCGGGGTCAGCGGCCGGGCGGGCGCGGCGGGGACCGGCTGCGAGCGCGGTCGTGGGGAGGGCGGCGGCGCGGCGGGCTGCTGGGGTTCGTCGACGGAGATGCCGAAGTCCGTGGCGAGACCCTCCAGGCCCCGGTCGTAGCCCTGGCCGACCGCGCGGAACTTCCAGGCGCCCTGGCGGCGGTAGAACTCGCCGAGGACGAAGGCGGTCTCGACGGTGGCGCCGGTGGGCTCGAAGCGGGCGACCACGGTGTCGCGGCCGGTGTCGCGGACTTCGATGGAGAGGTCGGGCACCTGGCCGAAGGTGCCGCCGTCGGCGGAGGCGGCGAGGACGACGGTCTCGACGGCGGGCTCCACGCGCGCGAGGTCGACGGTCAGGGAGTCGGTCACCCTGCCGCCCGCGTTCCGCTTGCCCTCGTGACGGACGGCGCCCGAGGTGTGCGACGGCTGGTTGTAGAAGACGAGGTCGGCGTCGGAGCGGACCTTCCCGGCCACCAGCAGCAGCGCGGAGGCGTCCGCGTCGGGCACCCCGGCACCCGCGCGCCAGGCGACCTCGACCCGTAGCGCCGAAGCCGGCACCGGAACGTTCGACCCTTTCGGCATTGACATGTCCGCCCCCATCTTGTGCGTCGCGCCGCACGGCGCTCCCGGACAATCCTGGTTTCCGTCCTGCCAACCTATTCCCCGGGGCCCTCGGACGCCCGTCCGGGTGAGGTGTGAACCCCTATGGTCAACCGCCGGTAACCCGCCGGGAACTGAGCCTTTACACGATCCCAACGCGGACTTCCGCCCTTTTCTCCCAAGTTCGCTCGGATTGGCGATCCTGAGTCACCGGCGACACGGAAATCAACCCTCTTATCGGTCTCCACAACCAGCACATCGTGGGCTTAACTTATGTGCCATGACCTCCCCCCGCTCCACTTATGGCGGCGGCTACTACTCCGCCTCCTTCCCGGACACTCCGATCTACGACTCGCTCGTGGCCGAGCGGGGCACCCCGCAGATCGCCCCGATCAGAGTCCCCGCCGCCTACGACACGGGCAGTCACCTGCCCGCGCTGCCGCCGGCGCTCCCCGCCCTCCCGGCGGCTCCGTCCCAGCCCCTCTACGGCTACCCACAGGCCCAGCAGCCCGCCCCGTTGCAGCAGGCGCCCGCGGCGTACATCCCGCACCAGGCCGCCGCGCCGCGCGGATACCCCGGTCCGCAGCCGCAGCAGCCCCGGCCCGCCGCTCCCGGCGCCGCCGGCTACGAGGCGATGCGCCCGGCCGCGCCACGCCCCGCGCCCGGCGGCTACCAGGACCCGTACAACAACCAGCAGTACCGCGGCTACTGATCTCCGCCGCCGGCTGTCGGTGCCGCCTGGCACGATGGCCGTATGGGGAACGCGTGGCTGAAGTCGATACACATCCATCCGGTCAAGGCGCTGCGGGGACTGTCGCTCCCGGAGTGCGTGATGGAGCCCTGGGGGCCGGCCGGTGACCGCCGCTGGGTGCTGATCGACGACGGGGGAAAGGTCGTCACCCAACGCCAGCAGCCGCTCCTCGCGCAGGCCGCCGCCGAGCCGGAGCCCGGCGGCGGCGTCCTGCTGTCCGCGCCCGCCCTGGAGCCGCTGGCCGTGCCGGTCCCCGAGCCGGACGCGACGGTCACACTGGAGATCTTCGGCAACAAGGTGGAGGGCGTGCTCGCCGGCGCCGCCGCGCACGCGTGGTGCAGCGCCTTCCTCGGCGCCGAGGTCCGGCTGGTGCACATGGACGATCCGGCCACCCGCCGGCCCGTCGACCCGGACTTCGCGCTGCCCGGCGAGACGGTCAGCTTCGCCGACGGCTACCCGCTGCTGCTGACCACCACCGCCTCCCTGGACGCCCTCAACTCACTGGTCGCGAGCGGCCCCCACGCCGCCGAGGGCCCGCTGCCGATGAATCGCTTCCGGCCCAATGTGGTGGTCTCGGGGACCGAGCCGTGGGCCGAGGACCACTGGTCGCGGCTCGCGATCGGGCCGGTGCGGTTCCGGGTCGCGAAGATGTGCGGGCGGTGCGTGGTGACGACCACGGACCAGGGCACCTCGGCGCGCGGCAAGGAGCCGCTGTTCACCCTCGGACGGCATCGCCGGATCGGCGGCAAGCTGGTCTTCGGCCAGAATCTGGTGCCGTTGTCCACCGGCACGGTCCGCGTGGGCGATCCGGTCCGGATCCTCGATTAGCCGAGCGGCCGGCCGAACGATCAGCCGATCGGGCAGGCGATCGGGCAGGCGGACGGGCAGTTTGGACGGGCAGCCGGACGATGAGCCGTTCACACCCGTCGGGCACCGTGCGCCGAGCACCGTTCTCACCCGCAGGGAGCCCGCCCGTGGGAACCCCTCCTGGGGCCTTGTCCGTTGGGATTTCTGATGGGATTCCTGAGAGGCACGTGAGAGCTGCGCGAGCGGTCCGGCCGGGGTGATTTCGCTCTCTCTTCGACCGGTTGGCTCCGCGTGGGGCCCTGCGTCGGGTTATCACGGATCGGGGAAGGGGGTACGGCACTGTGCGAGCGATCAAGGGTCTGTGGAGCTGGCGGCACAATCCGCTGTGCCGGAAAACCGATCTGGTGGAGTCCTGGGTGGCCCTGGCCGCCCTGCTGCTGATCGTGGTGGCGGCACCCGTGCTCGGGGTCCTGGCCGGTCTCACCGCCCAGGACGCCCTGGACCGGTCGGTGCACGAACAGCGCAGCTCCCGGCTCCAGGTGACGGCCACGGTGGTGCGCGAGCTGGACCGCGGTGTGCTGGACATCGACCCCGAGGCCGCGGCCCAGGACACCCGCAGCAGAGTCCTCGCCGACTGGACGGCACCGGACGGCAGCGAGCATCGCGGGCCCGTGCTGGCCCAGCTGACCTCCCCGCAGGCCGGCGACCGGTTCACGATCTGGACCGACCTCAGTGGACACGCGGTCGCCCCGCCGCTGGATCCGGCCACGGCCACCACCCACGCGGTGCTCGCCGGCCTCGGCGCCGCCCTCGTCGTGGCCGGGCTGGCGGAGGGCTCCAGACGTCTGATCGTGCGGCGGCTGGTCACGCTCCGCCACGCCCACTGGGACCGGGCATGGGACCGCGCGGGCCCGGACTGGGGCAGAACCGGTACGGGCAGTTGACGCCCGTTGGTCGGCAATTGACGGCCTTTCGGCTCTGGTCAACCCACCGCCCGCGCGCACGCTACGGTGGACCGGCCGAACTCTTCGGCATCAAACCCGCGTACGACGAGGTGGGGACAGAACAACGCCATGGCACAGGGCACGGTCCAGGTGACGCACACCGGTACCTCGCGGTGGCGGCGCCGCACAGGTGAGTACACCTCGCTCGCCGCCGCCCTGGAGGCCGCGGCCGACGGTGATGTGCTCACCGTCGCCCCCGGCACCTACCGGGAGAATCTCGTGGTGGAGCGCGCGGTGACGCTGCGCGGCCCCGAGGGCTCCCCCGGTTCGGTGCGCATCGCCCCGGCCGACGGGGTGCCGCTGACCGTGCGGGCCTCCGCCGTCGTACAGGATCTGCTGGTGGAGGGGCAGGACTCCGCCGCGCCCGCGCTGCTGGTCGAGGAGGGGGCGCCGGAGCTGACGGACGTGCGGGTGGTGACCCGGTCCGCCGCCGGGATAGAGGTGCGCGGGGGCGCCCGGCCGACCGTGCGGCGGTGCACCGTCGACAATCCGGCGGGCATCGGCATCGCGGTGCTCGACGGCGGGGGCGGGGTGTTCGAGGAGTGCGAGGTGGTCGCGGCCGGGCAGGCCGGGATAGCCGTGCGCGGGGGCGCGCATCCCCGACTGGAGCGCTGCCGGGTGCATCACACCTCGGGCGCGGGGCTGACGGCGACCGGGGAGAACTCCGCGGTGGAGGCGGTCGGCTGCGAGATCTACGAGGTGCGCGGCAGCGGCGTGCAGATCACCGCCCGCGCGACGGCGCATCTCACCGACTGCGATGTGCACCGCACCACCGCCGACGGCGTCACGCTCGACACGGACGCCGTGCTGACCCTGGCCGACTGCCGTATCCACGACATCCCGGAGAACGCGGTCGATCTGCGTTCCCGCTCGGTGCTGACCCTGACCCGCACCACCGTCCGGCAGTTCGGCCGCAACGGTCTGTCGGTGTGGGACCCGGGCACCCGCGTGGACGCCAATCAGTGCGAGATCTTCGACTCCACGGGCGACTATCCGGCGGTGTGGGTGAGCGACGGCGCCACCGCGGTCCTCGACTCCTGCCGGGTGCACGACGTGCCGGACGCGCTGTTCGTGCTGGACCGCGGTTCGCGCGCGGATGTCGTCGACAGCGATCTGTCCCAGGTGCGCAACACGGCGGTGTCCGTGAGCGACGGCGCCACCGCCCAGCTCGACGACTGCCGGATCCGGGACGCCGCGACCGGCGCCTGGTTCCGCGACCACGGCAGCGGCGGCACGCTCAGCAACTGCACGGTGACGGGCACCCAGACCGGGGTGATCGTCACCAAGGGCGCCGACCCCACCGTGGAGCGCTGCACGGTCGACTCCCCCGCCGAAGCGGGCTTCTATGTGTCGGCGGGCGGCCGGGGCAGCTTCCTGAACTGCCGGGTGACGGGCAGCGGCGGCTACGGCTTCCATGTCATAGACGGCTCCCGCACGACCCTGCGCAAGTGCCGCACGGAGCGGTGCGCGCGCGGCGGGTACGAGTTCGCGGACGCCGGGTCGGACGGGGCGGCCGGCACCGGGCCCGTGATCGAGGACTGCACCAGCGACGAGAGCGGCGGCATACGGCCCTCGGCGCCGGAGCCGGCCGTCCAGCAGACGACGGCCGGGACGCCGGGCCTGCTCGGGGCGATCCCCGGGCAGCGCACCTCCGAGCCGGAACCCGTACCGGCCGCCGCGCCCGCCGGGCCCGAGCAGCCCTCGCGCAGCTCCACGACCGTGCTCGGTGAACTGGACGGCCTGGTCGGCCTGGACAGCGTCAAGCGCGAGGTGCGGGCGCTGACCGACATGATCGAGGTGGGGCGGCGCCGCCAGCTGGCGGGTCTCAAGGCCGCCTCCGTCAAGCGGCATCTGGTCTTCACCGGCTCCCCCGGCACCGGCAAGACGACGGTCGCCCGGCTGTACGGCGAGATCCTCGCCTCGCTGGGCGTGCTGGAGAAGGGCCATCTGGTCGAGGTCTCGCGGGTAGATCTGGTCGGCGAGCACATCGGTTCCACGGCGATCCGCACCCAGGAGGCGTTCGGACGGGCGCGGGGCGGGGTGCTGTTCATCGACGAGGCGTACGCGCTGTCGCCGGAGGACGCGGGCCGGGACTTCGGCAAGGAGGCCATCGACACGCTCGTGAAGCTGATGGAGGACCAGCGGGACGCGGTCGTGGTGATCGTCGCGGGGTACACCGCCGAGATGGAGCGGTTCCTGTCGGTCAACCCGGGCGTGGCGTCCCGCTTCTCGCGGACCATCACCTTCGGCGACTACAACCCCGAGGAGCTGTTGCGGATCGTGCAGCAGCAGGCCGAGGAACATGAGTACCAGCTGGCGCCGGGCGCTCCGGAGGCGCTCAAGAAGTACTTCGCCGAACTGCCCAAGGGCCCGGCCTTCGGCAACGGACGAACCGCGCGGCAGACGTTCGAGGCGATGGTCGAGCGCCACGCCAGCCGGGTGGCCCAGCTGACGGAACCGAGCAAGGACGACCTGTCCCTCCTGTTCGATGAGGACCTGCCGGAGCTGCCCTGAACCGCGGCGTTCGCGCCGCGCCCCGGCGGCATGCCGGGCGCCGGGGTGGGCTGGTGGAGCGCGGTGTTGGGCTGGGCCGGGGGGCCGTCCCACTGGCCCCGGGGCCCGCTGGGTCCAGGGACACCGCTGGGGCCGGGGCCCACTGATCCGAGCCACCCCCTGCACCGCACAAAAGGCCCACCCCGCCGCAGGGCCGCGCGGCGGCGCGGTGGGCCGGTCGGGCGGTCCCGGGCGGGACGTTGGTGCGGCGGGCGGCGCGTCCGGATCCTGCCCGGCAGCATGGGTCGACGCCCGGAACTCGCCTTGACGGACGTCCGTCCAGGCGGAACTCGGCGTGGCGGACACCCGTCCAGGCGGAAATCCCCGTCGCGGACATCCGTCGACGCGGAACTCCCCGCGTCGGGACCCGCGTCGGGCGAGCCCGTGGGGAGGGACGTGCATGCCGAAGTCGGCGGGGCTGGCCGACGCGGCCCGGCGGTCGCTGCGGGTCACGGTCGCGGCGACGGTCGGCTTCTACCCGGCGGCGCATCTGCTGGACCAGCCCGTCGTCGCCGTCTACGCCCTGTTCGCGGCGATCGCCTTCGGCGCGCTGTCCCCGCTGCCGGGCTCCGGGCGCCACCGTGCCACGACGGTACTGCGGGCCCTGCCGGGCGCCGCCGTACTGATCGTCCTCGGTACGGTGCTGGCCGTGGCGACCTGGGCGGCGGCCGTCGGCATGCTGGTCGTGGGGTTCGTGCTGACCTTCGGCGCGGCGTGCGCGCCCCGGCTGGCGGCCACCGTTCCCGGACTCCAGCTCTGCTACATCCTGGCCTGCTTCCCGCCGTACGCCCCCGGCACCGCGCCCGAGCGGCTGACCGGGCTGGCCGTCGGGGCGGGCGCGCTGATCCTGTGCGAACTGCTGCTGCTCCCCCGGCCGTGGCAGCCGTCGTACGAGGACCGGCTCGCCGGAGCCCTGGATCTCGCGGCCCGGGCCGCGCGGCGGCTGACCCGGGAGGCGGACGCGGACGCCGGGCGGGCGGCGCGGCTGCGGGCGGCGGGCCGGGACCTGCGCTTCTCGCAGCAGCCGGCCGGCAGCCGCCCCACGGGCGCCGGACGCACCGACCGCGCCCTGGCCCAGGCCGGTTCCGCGACCCGCCGGCTGCTCGATCAGCTCGCGTCCCTCACCGAACTCCCGCCCTGCCCGGTGGACCTGTCCGCCCAGACCCTGCTGCGGGGGATCGCGGCGACCGCCGCGGACATGGCCGGCATTCTGCGCGGGCGGCGCCCCGCGGCCGGTCCCGGGGTGATCGTGGAGATGGCCGACCGGTTCCTGGTCGAGCGCGCACGGCTCCCGGACGGGCCCGAAGGCTCGCTGCACGCGGTGCTGCGGCGGCGGTCGACGGTGCTGTCGGCCGCGGTGTCCGCCATGACCGTACGCACCGCCGTCGCCCTCGCGGCCGGGCGGCGCCGGCGCTCGGTGCCGGGGCTGCCCGAGGAGCAGTTCTGGTACGCGGAACGCTCCACGCCCCGGCTGTGGTTCGTGCGTGTCGCCGGGAACTTCACCCCGCACTCGGTGGTGTTCCAGAACGCCGTCCGGACGATGCTGGGGCTGGCGCTCGCCCGGCTGGTGGCCGGGTCGTTCGACCTCTCGCACGGGTTCTGGGTGCTGCTGGCCGTGCTCACCCTCGGGCGGACCACGGCGGGCGCCACCTGGTCCGCCGTCCGCTCGGCGGCCCTGGGCACCCTGCTGGGCTCGATCGCGGCGGGCGTGCTGGTGATCGGGGCGGGTGACACCATCGAGGTGTACGAGTTCCTGCTGGTGCCGATGATGCTGGTGGCCTTCTCGGTCGGGCCGGTCGGCGGACCGGCGTGGGCGCAGGGCCTGTTCACGCTGGTCGTCTCGACGGCGTTCGCGCAGCTCGCGCCGGTGACCTGGCGGCTGGCGGAGGCGCGGCTCGTCGATGTGCTGACCGGCAGCGCGATCGGGCTGGTGTGCGGGCTGCTGGCGTGGCCGTCCGGCGCGCGGGCCGAGATCCGGCGGGGTGTGTCGGCGCTGCTGCACACGTCCGGGCCGCTGGTGCGGGCCACCGCCGACGCCGTGACGGGCGGGGGCGGCCGGGCCGCGGGCGGGAAGGTCGCGGCGGGGATGCAGTGGCTCGCCCTGCACCGGCTCCAGATCGCGGAGGCCGCGTACGCGCAGTACCGCGCGGAACCCGTGCCGCACACGGGCGAGGACGGCCCCGACTGGCTCGCCGCCCTCAACTACGGTTCCCGGGTGCTGATCGGCGCCTACTGGCTGCCGCGCGAGCACGGCCCGCCGGACTTCCCGCCCGCCGTGCGGCGGTGGGCCCACGAGGCGGCCGGTCAGGTGGCGGCGGCGGGGGAACGGGCGGCGGAGTTCCCGGCGGACGGGGTGCGGGTCAGTCAGGCCCCGCTGCCGTGGGACGCCGCCCGGCGGGAACCGGCGGCGACACTGTCTCTGGTGGTGGACGTGGAGGTCTGGCTGGCGGGACTGACGGCGGATCTGGAGACGGCGGTCGGGGGCGGGGTGGACGGCATCCCCGATCCCCCGGCCGTGGGCGGGGAGACGACATCCCCGATCCGTCGGTCGTAGGCGGGGGCAACGTCCCCGATCCCCCAGTCGTAGGCGGGTGGTGGACAACATCTCCGATCCCCGGCCCTGGCGGGGAGGACAACATCCCCGGCCCCCGGCCCCGGGCGAGGAGGACAACACCCCCGATCCCAGCCGCAGACGGGGAGGACAACATCCCCGCCCCCGGACGGGAGACGGGACGACACCCCCTCCCCCGCTGATCACCGGTGATCCCTCCTAATCACCATCACCCACGCCCACACCCCCACCCCCGCCCCCCGGCCGCGGCCCCGGCACCTCCGGGCTCAATCGGGCCAGCAGGCGGGACCGTTCGTCGGCGAAGGCGGGGTCGGCCTGGTAGTCGGAGTGGCCGAGGATCGGTGCGGGCAGCGGGTGCAGGTCCGTACGGCCGTAGGACAGGGGGTCGGCGAGGGCGGCGCGGTCGATCTCGGGGCCGCAGCTGCCGGGCAGCCCGATGGGGCCGCCGATCGGGTCGGTGTCCCGGTACAGATTGCGCCAGCAGTCGACGTCCTGGTGCAGCGCGTCGAGCGCGGCGGGGCCGAAGTAGGCGGGGAACCAGCGGCCGTACAGCCGCTCCAGCGGGGAGCCGTACGTCAGCAGCGCCACCCGGGCGCGGACCACCGGGGTCAGTTGCCAGGCCGCCGCGGCGGCGAGGACGCTGCCCTGGGAGTGGCCGGAGATCACCAGCCGCCCGCCGGTGGCCCTGGTCCAGGTCGCCATCCGCCAGCTGAGGTCGGGGACCGCCCGCTCGGCGTAGCAGGGCGGCGCGAAGGGGTGGGCGGCGCGCGGCCAGAAGGTGCCGACGTCCCAGAGGATGCCGATGGTGCGCCGCGCGGAGGCGTCCTTGTAGGCGCGGCGGCCGGAGGTGACGAACAGTATGAAGCCGAGCCCTATCAGCCAGGAGCCGAGGGTCTGCGCGGTCACGGCGGCGCCGTGCAGGAAGGGGTGGACGTCGGCGGCGGCCCGCGCCGGGGTCTCGCCGGTGGCCAGGGCGCCGGCGAGGGCGCCCGCGCCGAGCAGCAGGGTCACCACGGCGGTCGCGGCGATCAGCATGGGCGCCCGGTCGGTGAGCGTGGCCATGGCGCGGGTGTGGGCGATCCGGCGGGTGCGGCCGTCGTCCGCCTGCTCCTCGGGGTAGTCGTGCGCCACATCGGGCTGTTCGGCGCGGGCCAGCCGCAGGGTGCCCCACACCAGCCAGGCCGCGACGAGCAGGAGGACCAGCAGCAGGGGCGGGATGACGGATGCCTGCCAGGTGAGCAGGACGGGCGGGCCGGGGATGGCCGCTCCGGTGCCGTCCAGCCAGTCGGCGACGCGCTGGGAGACGCCGCCGGAGAAGACCCCGCCGAGTGCGCAGGCCAGCAGGGCGACGGCGGGGCCGCCGAGGCCGCGCAGGGCGCAGCGGGGCTCGGGCCGGGCCCGGTGCAGGGCCTGGGCGACCCCGCACAGGGCGAGGGCGAGCAGGCCCTGGAGCAGGGTGATCGCGCCGAAGGCGGCATCGCCCGGCAGCCCTCGGGTGGAGTGCCAGCCGGGGCGGGCCCAGCCCGCGTACAGCACGGCGAGGAGCAGCAGGGCCGTCGCGGCGAGCGGCAGCCCCCGTACGAGACGGGCGTCGAGTTCGCGGTCGAGGCGGCGTTCGCTGCGGCCCCGGCGGCAGATCACCCACAGCACGGTCGTGAAGCCCGCGGCCAGCGCGGCGGCGAGGAGCAGGCCGAGCAGATGGAGGGCGGCCGGGCCGCCGGGCTCGCGGTCGTGGCGGAGCGCGGCCCAGTGCAGGGCGGCGGCCACGGTGAGCAGTCCGGCGGCGGTGTGCGCGGCCCGCAACCGGGCGACCAGCCGCCGCCCGAACCAGAATCCGGGCCGCCCCAGCGCGGTGCGGGCGGGTTCGTCACCGGCATCGGTGCGCCCGGATCGCGGGTGGGCGGACAGGGCGTGGGCGGAGGGCTCGACCGGTTCCGGCGGGGCGTCGGTCTCGTCCGGGTCGGGCATCGGGCGGGCCGATTCGTAGGCGCTCCAGGTGCGGTGGGAGAGGTACCACAGGAGGGCGACCAGGGCGGTGGGGACGAGGGCGGCCAGGGCGAGGCGGCGGCCGGGCAGGGTCCACCAGCCGTCGTGGGACAGGGCCGGGGACAGAAAGCCGAGCCAGGAGTTGCGCTCGGCGCACGCGCGGGTGCCCGCGCACTGCCAGGCGGCGAGATCCAGGGCGACCTCGCAGGCGGCGGCCACCATCAGCACGGTCAGGGTGAGTCCGGCGAGCCGTACCAGCAGCCCGTAGCAGCGCACCGCGCGGGTGCGGCCGCGGGTGGGCGGGCGCATCCAGTGGGCGAGGTTGGCGACCATGAACGGCAGCAGCAACAGCCACAGGGCGCGGGCGCCGTTGCCGGAGGTGAGGTTGGACCAGACGTACGCCTCCTGGACGGGCTCGCCGCCGGGGCCTCGTGGCCCTCGCTCCGCGTGGACGTCGCCGGCGCGGCGGAAGATCGCCGCGATGTGGTCGCCGGTGACCCGTTCGGTGCGCGGGTCGTTCAGCATCTCCTCCGGCGTGGCCCCGCCCACTCCGTGGACCAGGAGTTCCAGAGCGGTCGTCGGTTCCTGCCCGGCCGCCGTGCCCGCGGCGGCCTGTTCCTGCGCGCGTTCCACTGTCGTGTTCTTCCCCCGAGACGTGCCGGACTGCCGGACGGCGTGATGGTGTGCCCCACCGCGTTCTGACGTGCCGTACGGCGGTTCGCTGACGGCGTGGTGCGGGGTGCGCGCCCAGGATCTCCGCGGGTCCGTGCGCGTGCACCCGTCGTCACCGAATCTCCCCGATCATTGTGACGGACCGGCCACGGAGCGGACACGGAGTGGCATGCGCGCGCCGCCGCGACCGGTGGCGCCGGCCGGGCCGGCCCGTGCGAGGATGGGACGCCCCGCGCCCGCCACCCGGCGTCCCGTGCGTCGCAGCAGGGGCGCAGGGGCGCAGGGGCGACGAAAGGGTGTCGCAGGGGTGTCGCAGGCCAGCGGCGAAAGGACCGGAGCTGACGTGAGTGAGAATCAGAACCTCCTCGCGGAGCAGCGGCGTGCCCTGATCCTGGACGAGGTGCGGCGCCGGGGCGGCGTCCGGGTGAACGAGCTGACGCGCAGGCTCGGGGTGTCCGACATGACGGTCCGCCGGGATCTGGACGCGCTGGCCCGGCAGGGCGTGCTGGAGAAGGTGCACGGCGGCGCGGTCCCGCTGCTGGACGCCAGCACCCACGAGCCCGGTTTCGAGGCCAAGTCGGGTCTGGAACCGAGCGCGAAGGACCAGATCGCGCACGCGGCGGCCGAACTGGTGGCGCCGGGCGCGGCGATCGCGCTCTCGGGCGGTACGACGACGTACGCGCTGGCGCAGCGGCTGCTGGACGTGGCCGATCTGACCGTGGTCACCAACTCGGTGCGGGTCGCGGACGTCTTCCACGCGGCGCAGCGGTCGGCGGGGCCGCGGCCGGGCGCGGCGACGGTGGTGCTGACCGGCGGGGTGCGCACCCCGTCCGACTCGCTGGTGGGCCCGGTCGCCGATCAGGCGATCGCGACGCTCCACTTCGACCTGCTGTTCCTCGGCGTGCACGGGATGGCGCCGGGGGTGGGTCTGTCGACGCCGAATCTCGCGGAGGCGGAGACCAACCGGCGGCTGGTGCGGTCCGCGCGGCGGGTCGTGGTGGTCGCCGACCACACCAAGTGGGGCACGGTGGGTCTGAGTTCCTTCGCGACGCTGGAGCAGATCGACACGCTGGTCACCGACGCCGGGATGGACGCGGCCACGCGTACGGAGATCGCGGAGCACATGCGGCTGGTGGTGGCCGGGGAGCCGGTGGGCGACACCGGCAACTGAGGTCCGGTGGGGGCGGCACCCGGCGACATCCACGCCTGAGGCCCGGCAGGCGTGGCGGGCAGCTGACGTACCGCAAGTGAGGCTGTGCGGCCTGTTTGTCCGGTGACCGCAGCCCGGAGCCCGGAGCCCGCAAGACACTGCCTCAGTCCGGCCACACCCCCGTCTCCAGCAGGGTCTCGATCGCCGTCGTGTACGGCCCGATGTCCAGCCCCTGCTGTGCGAGCCAGGTGTCGGAGTAGTACTTGTCGAGGTACCGGTCCCCCGGGTCGCACAGCAGCGTCACCACGCTGCCCTGTCTGCCCTGCGCGACCATCTCGGCGGCGATCTTCAGGGCGCTCCACAGGCCGGTGCCGGTCGAGCCGCCCGCCTTGCGGCCGATGGCCCGCTCCAGGGCGCGGACGGCGGCCACGCTCGCCGCGTCCGGCACCTTCATCATGCGGTCGATCGCGCCGGGCACGAAGCTCGGTTCCATCCGGGGGCGGCCGATGCCCTCGATACGGGAGCCGGAGTCGCAGGTGACGCCGGGGGCGCCGGTGGTCCAGCCCTCGAAGAAGCAGGAGTTGTCGGGGTCGGCGACACAGATGCGGGTGTCGTACTGCATGTAGTGCACATAGCGGGCGATGGTCGCCGAGGTGCCGCCCGTGCCGGCGGTGGCGACGATCCAGGCGGGCTCGGGGTGGCGCTCCAGCTCCAGCTGGCGGAAGACGGACTCGGCGATGTTGTTGTTGCCGCGCCAGTCCGTGGCGCGTTCGGCGTAGGTGAACTGGTCCATGTAGTGGCCGCCGGTCTCCTCCGCGAGCCGGGCCGACTCCTCGTAGATCCCGCGCGCGTCGTCCACGAAGTGGCACCGGCCGCCGTGGAACTCGATCAGGCGGCACTTCTCGGCGCTGGTCGTGCGGGGCATCACCGCGATGAAGGGGACGCCGATCAGCTTCGCGAAGTACGCCTCGGAGACGGCCGTGGAGCCGCTGGACGCCTCGATCACCGGGCGCCCTGGCCGGATCCAGCCGTTGCACAGCCCGTACAGGAACAGGGAGCGGGCGAGGCGGTGTTTGAGGCTGCCGGTGGGGTGGGTGGACTCGTCCTTGAGATAGAGGTCGATGCCCCAGGTCTCGGGGAGCGGGAAGCGGAGCAGATGGGTGTCGGCCGAGCGGTTGGCGTCGGCCTGGACCTTGCGGACGGCTTCTTTGAGCCAGGCGCGGTAGGCGGGGTCGGTGCGGTCGATGTCGAGGGTCGCTGCGGGCCGGGTCTGCTGAGGGGTGCTCACGGCGGGCTCCTTACGCTGCGCGCCGACGCTCTCGCCGCGCGGGCCGCACCTCGATCATAGGCACGTCATCCAACGCTCCTCACCTGCATAAACGCATCTTTGAGCGGCTCAAAGCCGGGCCTGGGCACGGGTGAGCGGCGGGGGGCGGTGACCGGGCGGGCGCGGTGGTGCGGGGGCGCATTGCGTGAGTGCTCCGGGCGACCGGCGTGAAGGGGCCGCGCGCACTGGTGCGCGAGCGCGGGTGCGGGCACACTGCACCGCGCGGGGATCGGCTCGTACGGCCGTACGGTTGATGTGGTGGGAGCCGTACGGTTCGGGCGGCCGAGGTGTACGGCGGTGGCCGCGCGGTTCCGGGTTTCGTGGACCGGGGTGGATCACCGGGCACGCGCGGGCGCGCGGGTCGGGTCCGGCGGTAGGGCGAACGGCGGGGCGGGCAAGGGGGCAGGGGCATGGCGGAGCCGGAGTTCACGGCGAGCGGCGTGCGGATAGGCAAGGGGCTGCGGTCGCTCACCCGGGCGGGGCAGGTCCGGATCAGCGGCGGCAGGCTGGAACTGCTCACCAGCTACGGAAGCGAGATCGACAGCGCCCCGGTGGGGGCGGTGCGCGCCTCGAAGCCGTGGTTCGCGCCGGACGACCGGGCGCTCGCGGACCTGAACGGCACGCGGTATCTGCTCACCCTCGGCGAGGACGACCCGCCGCCGGGGCAGCCCGGACCACCGGCGGCCCGGCGGTTCATCGAGGCGGTGCGCCGGGCGTCGGGGCGCGAGGAGTGAGCCGGGGCGCCGCCGGTTCCTCCTGTTCCTCGTGTTCCTCCTGTCCCTCGCGTTCAGCCGGTTCATCGGGGTCGTGCGCCGGGCGCACGGGGTATGCGTGACGGGTCGCCGCGCCGGGCGCACGGGGCGGGCGTGACGGCTCGGTCACCGCGAGTTGCGGTGCCGCACCCCATGCGTCACGCTTGTCACACGTCACTCTGGGTTTACCGGCGACAACGCTGCGAACCAGCCCGCCGGGCACCACAGCCAGGCGGGCCGCCGCGTCTGCGGCGTCTTGCCCCGGCACCAACTCCGTGTTCTTCCGGGCCTCAATGTCGGGGAGTCGCAGCCGTGATCAGTCACCCCAGCAGACACTGCACGGTGGAGCTGCAAGCCCTGCCGTCGCGGATCGGACAGGTCCGCAGAATCGTTTCCGCGCAATTGCGTTACTGGCATCTGGATCCGCTCATAGACCGTGCCTCGCTCGGTGTCACCGAGCTGCTGAGCAATGTTCACCGGCACGCCCAGCCCGACAAGACCTGCACCGTGGAGATCGAGCTGCTGCTCGACCGGCTGACGGTCTCGGTGCGCGACCACGACCCCCGGCTGCCCGAGCTGTCGGACGCGGATCCGCTGGCCACCTGCGGGCGGGGGCTCGCGATGGTGGCGGCCGTGAGCGAGAGCTGGGGCGCCCGGCCGGACGGCGACCGTGGCAAGGTCGTGTGGTTCATCCTGCCCGCACCCTCCCGCGCGGTCGCGAAGCCCGCGCAGCCCTCGCGCCGCCCGATCGCCGAACCGGCACCGGTCTTCGCCGAGGTCGAACACGCCGGTCTCGCCACCGACGCCCGCAGGCCCGGACACACTCCCGCCCGCTCGGCCGTTCCCGGCTGACCAGGCGGTGACCGGGGCCCTGGGGCCTGTGCCGGGGCCGTCGACCGTGCGGCGACCGTGGCACAGGTCCCATGGGGTTCTCGGCGGGGGCCTGTCGGCCTCTCTGTCGGCCGGGCCGGTCCCGAGTCCGTCCCGAGTCCGTCCCGGGTCTGTCCCCGAGTCCGATTCCGATTCCGGCTCCGATTCCGGCTCCGGCTCCGGTGCGTTTTCCCGAGGTTCCTCGAACCCTCGGGAGAGACGCTGCCGAGGAACCCGAGCGCGCCCGGCTGGTGGCGACGTACGCGGAGCTGCTCCAGGAGATCCGCGTCGCCGCCAGTTGCTGCGCACGTCCGGTGTTGCACCCCTCATCTCCTGCCCCGCTCGCGCCAGCGAGACCTACTCCGTGCCGATCGCCCGCAGCACATCCAGCCGTGCCGCCCGCGCCGCAGGCCGTAGGCCCGCGAGGGCGCCCGCTGTCAGGCCGACCAGGGCGATCACCAGCAGGCTCAGCGGCGGCACCGCGAAGGTGAACGCGCTGTCGCTCGCGCCGTCGGACGCGCGGACCAGGACCCAGGCGAGGAAGGCGCCGAGGCCGAGGCCACCGACCGTGCCGAAGGCGGCGACCAGGACGGACTCCCAGCGGACCATCGCCCGGGTCTGGGACCGGGTCTGGCCGACCGCGCGGAGCAGGCCCAGTTCGCGGGTGCGTTCGTGGACGGCCAGGGTGAGGGTGTTGGCGATGCCCAGCAGGGCGATCAGCACGGCGAGGGCGAGCAGCGCGTAGACGAGGGTGAGCATCATGTCGATGCCGGACGCCGACGACGTGGCGTACTCGGCGCGGGTCTGGACGTCCGGATCGCCGTACCCGGCCGCCACGCGTTCCACGGCCGCCTTGCCCGCGGCCGGGTCGACGCCGTCGGCGAAGGAGACCGCGACCAGGGTGTCGGCGTCCTGCGTGCGGTGCGGGGCCCAGGCGTCCCGGGTGAGGAGGTAGTCCCCCGCCAGCTCGGACGGCCCGTACACCGCCCGGACGGTGAAGGTCCGGCGGTCGCCGTCGGTGAAGGTGAGGCGGAGCGGGTCGCCGACGCCCACGCCGTGTCCGTCGGCCTCCGTCTCGGTGAGCGCGATGCCGTCGGTGCCGAGGCCGGTGAGGTCGCCGCGGATCGTGCCTAGGTCGAGGACGCGGGCGAGCGCGGCCGGGCCGGTGACGGTCAGCGCGCGTCCGTCGCCGTTGACCTCGGCGACCCCGCGTCCGAGTCCCACGGCCGTGTCCACCTCCGGCAGCCCGGCGATCTCCGCCGCGAGCCGTGGGCTCAGCCCGCTGCCGCCCGCGCCGAACCCGGGTGTGCTGATCGCCACGTCCCCCGCGAAGGACCGGGCGACCGTCCGGTCCATGGTCGCCTTCAGCGAGGCGCCGAACACGGTGAACAGGGACACGACCGCCACGCCGATCATCAGGGCGCTCGCGGTGGCGGCGGTGCGGCGCGGGCTGCGCAGGGCGTTGCGGCGGGCCAGGGCACCCGTGACGCCCCGCAGCCGGTCCAGTGGGGCGCCGAGCGCACGTACCGCCGGGCCGGCCGCGACCGGGCCGAGGACCACGAACGCGGCGAGGGCCGGCACCGCTCCGGTGGCGGCGAGCCAGAGGGACGGGGTGGCCAGGACGCCGGTCAGGGTCGCCGCCGCCGCGAGGGCGAGGAGCGCGGCGCCGGTGAGCGCGCGGGGGCGGGAGGCGCCCGAGGTGTCGACGGCACTCTCGCGCAGGGCGGCCAGGGGTGCGATGCGCCCGGCGCGTACGGCGGGGAGCAGGGCCGAGCCCAGGCAGACCACGATCCCGACGGCGAGCGGCAGGGCGAGGGACAGCGCGCCGATCACCAAGTCGCCCTCGGGGAAGGGGAATCCGAGCGCCGGGAACAGCGCCTGGAGCCCGGCCGCGACGCCGATGCCGCCCGCGAGGCCCGCCAGGGAGGCGGTGACGGCGACGGCGGACGCCTCGATCAGGGTGAGGGCGGTGAGCTGGCGGCGGGCGGCGCCGAGGGCGCGCAGCAGGGCGTGCTCGCGGGTGCGCTGGGCCACCACGATCGCGAAGGTGTTGTGGATGGAGAAGGTCGCGACCAGCAGGGCGACACCGGAGAAGACCAGCAGGAAGGTGGTGAAGAGGGTGAGGAACTGCCCGGAGATCATGTCGGTGTTCTCCCGCGCCAGTTCCTGGCCGGTGATCGCCTCGGTGCCGCTCGGCAGGACCTCGGCGAGCCGCCGTACCAGCTCGGCCTCGCTCACCCCGGTCTCGGCCCGCACCCGGATGTCGGACGCCTCGCCGGGCCGTGCGGTCAGATGGCGCTCGGCGTCCGCGAGGGTCATCCCCGTGTAGGTCACCTGGGCCATACCGTCGGCGCCGCCGAAGGTCGCGAGGCCGACGACGGTGACGTCGACCGGGTCGGGTGTGCGCAGCACGGTCCGGTCGCCGACGCGCAGCCCGCCGCGCTCGGCCGTGCCCGCGTTGACGACGACCTCACCGGACCGCTGCGGGGCCCGTCCGGCGGCGAGCCGGTACGGGTTCAGCTCCGGGTCGGTGATCCAGTTGCCGGCGAGGGTCGGCGGGCCGTTGCCGCCGATGGGTTCGCCGTCGGCGCCGAGGAGTTGCCCGGCGCCCTCGATGACGGGCACGGCCGCCGCGACGCCGGGCACCCGCTCGACGGTCGCCGCCAGCTCCGTCGGCACCGGCTGCCGTACGCCCTGGGTCTCCCCGGGCGTGGTGATCGCGTCGGCGGAGCGGACGACGGCGTCCGTGCCGCTGGTGGCGTCGCCGAACAGGGTGTCGAACCCGGCGCGCAGGGTGTCCCCCATGACAAGGGTCCCGGCGAGGAAGGACACACCGAGGAGGACGGCGAGGAACGTCCCGGCGAAGCGGCGCCTGTGGGCGCGCAGGGAGGAACGGCTGAGCCGTACGGCGGCGTTCATGACGGCCCCTCGAAGGCTCGCCCCTCCAAGGTTCGCCCCTCCAAGGCTCGTACCTCGAAGGCCCGTACCTCGAAGGCCCGTACCTCGAAGGCTTTGAGCCGGTCCAGGACCTTGTCGGCGGTCGGCGCCGTCATCCGGTCGACCAGCCGGCCGTCGGCGAGGAAGAGCACCTCGTCGGCATGGGCGGCGGCGACCGGGTCGTGGGTGACCATGACGACGGTCCGGTCCATGGTGCGTACGGCCCGGCCGAGCAGCCCGAGCACCTCCGCGCCGGAGCGGGAGTCCAGGTTGCCGGTGGGTTCGTCGGCGAAGACGACGTCCGGGCGCCCGGCGAGGGCGCGGGCCACCGCGACCCGCTGCTGCTGTCCGCCGGACAGTTCGGCGGGCCGGTGCCGCAGCCGGTCACGCAGCCCCACGATGTCGATCAGCGCGTCGGTCCACTCCGGGTCGCCGCGGCGGCCCGCGAGGTCCAGTGGCAGGGTGATGTTCTCGGCGACGGTCAGCGTGGGCACCAGGTTGAACGCCTGGAACACGAAGCCGATCCGGTCCCGGCGCAGCAGGGTGAGCCGTCGGTCGTCCAGGGTGCCCAGCTCGGTGCCGCCGATGAAGGCGGCGCCGGAGCCGAGTGTGTCGAGTCCGGCCGCGCAGTGCATCAGCGTGGACTTGCCCGAGCCGGAGGGCCCCATGATCGCGGTGAACCGCCCGGCCGGAAAGCCGACGCTCACCCCGTCCAGGGCCCGTACCTCGGTGTCGCCGCGGCCGTAGACCTTCACGGCGTCCACGACCCGCGCGGCCGCGCGGGCGTTGGTCGTCGTCGTCATCACAGGCCGCCCTTGCCCGGCGCGGGGCCGAACTGCTCGTCCAGGACGGACAGCCGCCGCCAGTACTCGTCCTCGTCGATCTCACCGGCGGCGAACCGGCGGCCGAGCACGGCGATCGGCGAGTCACCGCTCGGGCGCACGTCCCGCCCGGCGGGCCACGGTCCGCGCCGCCCGCGCCCGGCGGTGCGCCGCAGCACGGTCACGACACCCGCCACGGCGGCCGCCCAGATCAGCGGGAACAACAGGATCCAGGGGCCGGGCCCACCGCCACCGCCGCCCCAGTCCGCGAGGGTCTGCATCTCAGGTCATCTCCCAGGTGGTAGCGGGTCGGTTCTTCCGATGCCTCCAACCTCGCTCCGCGCGGGGTGCCGGGTCGTCGTACGGCCAGCGGCTGTGCGGGTACGTCCCCGGGAGTACGGGCGGGGATACCGGCTGCTTCCCCCGGACCCCGGCATAGGCTGGGCGGCCACTGACGTCGAGTTATCCGGTGGTGGGGACGGCATGACATCCGGCGCGTCTGAGGCACCCGGCACACCCGGCACATCCGATACCCCCGATACACCTGGTACCCCCGACACACCTGGTACATCCGACGCCGAGGCGCGGCGGTCCGCGTACGCAGCCGTCTCCACGGCCCTCGCCCTGCGCGGGGATCGCGAGCTGGGTGAGCTGCTGGAGTCGGCCGTGCCGCTCGGGGCCGGGATCGGCGGGACGGCGGCGCGGCTGGAGGTGGCGGGCACGCCGGTCTTCGTGAAGCGGGTGCCACTCACGGAACGGGAGTTGCGCCCGGAACATCGGCGCTCCACGGCCAATGTCTTCGGGCTGCCCGCCTTCTGCCAGTACGGCGTCATGAGCCCGGGGTTCGGCACCTGGCGTGAGCTGGCCGCGCACACGATGACCACGGACTGGGTCCTGGCGGGGCGGTACGCGGGGTTCCCGCTGATGTACCACTGGCGGGTGCTGCCGGACGCGGCGCCACAGCGGCTGCCGGAGGAACTCGCCGATGTGGAGCGGGCCGTGGCCTACTTCGGCGGCGGCGCGGAGATCCGTCACCGGATCGAGGCGCTCCGGCACCCCCCGGCGAGCCTCGCGGTGTTCATGGAGTACCTCCCGCGAACCCTCCATGAGTGGCTCACCGAGGAGGTGGCGGCCGGTGCGGAGCGCGCCGACCGGGCCGCGGCGCTGGTGGAGCGGGAACTGACGGCCGGGGCGGCGTTCATGGGCGCCGAGGGCCTGCTGCACTTCGACGCCCACTTCCGGAACATCCTGACCGATGGGCGGCGGCTGTACTTCGCGGACTTCGGCCTCGCCGTCTCCGAGCGCTTCGCCCTGTCCCCGGCCGAGTCCGCCTTCTTCGCGCACCACCGCTCCTACGACCACTGCTACATGCTCAGCTGGCTGGTGAACTGGCTGATCACGGCGGTGTACGGCCTTGAGCGCAAGGAGCGTGAGGCGCTGATCCACGCGGTGGCGGGCGGCGCCGAGCCCCCGGCCGGTCCGCCGGGCATCAGGGCGCTCATCGTCCGGCACGCACCGCTGGCCGCCGTGCTGACGGACTTCTACGGCCGGGTCCATGACATCAGCCCGGACACCCCGTACCCGGCGGAGGAGCTGGAGAGGGCCGCCAGGAGCAGCTGAGGGATCCCTCTCCCATTTGACCGATCGTTCTTGTATCGCCTAGCGTCGTTCTCATGGCCAGGACCAAGGAATTCGACCCGGACACCGTCCTCCAGTCCGCCCTCGAACTGTTCTGGCGGCAGGGCTACGAGGCCACGTCCATGGCGGAGCTGGTCGAGCACCTCGGCATCGGACGCGCCAGCATCTACGCGACGTACGGCAACAAGCGCGACCTCTTCCTGAAGGCCCTGGACCGCTACGGCGAGGCCCACAACCCGCGGCTCACCCGGGCCCTGTCCCAGCCGGGCCCGGCGCTGCCCGCCGTACGGGCGGTGGTGCGCAGGTTCGCCGAGGAGGCCGCGGACGAGGCCCGCCGGCCGATCGGCTGCCTGGTCACCAACACGGCGGCCGAGCTGGCGCCGCACGACACCGGGGCCGCCCGCCGGGTGGAGCTGAGCTGGGAGCACACGGAGACCCTGCTGCACTCGGCGCTGGTCCGCGCCCAGGCACAGGGCGAACTGCCCGGGGACCGGGACCCGCGCGCGCTCGCCCGGATGCTGCTGGTGCTGATACAGGGGCTGCGGGTGGTGGGCAAGGCGTCGTCCGACCCGGGCCGGGTCCGGGACGCGGCCGACCAGGCACTGACCCTGCTGGACTGATCCCGCCGCCCGCCGCCCCCTCCCTGGATGCGGGGCGGCCTCGCTCGGCCAAATAGTAGAACGTTCGTTCCGGAAAGGGATTCATGAGCACGCTCACCGGCGACTCCGCAGCGGACCGGCCGCGGTTCGGCGGCACCCGTGTCTTCCCGCTCCTGGGCTCCCTCCAGGTCACCCTGATCTTCACGCTGGCCTCGATCGCCGTCCCGCTGCCGGAGATCGGGCGCCGCTTCGGCCTGGGCCGGGACGAACTGATCCTGCTCAGCGCCGCCTACGGGCTGACCTTCGCCGGACTGCTGCTCTTCGGCGGACGGCTCGCGGACCGCCACGGCGGCCGGGGGACCCTGATCGGCGGACTGTGGCTGTTCGCCGCCGCGTCGGTCGCCGCCCCGCTCGCCCCGGGATACGAGGCGCTGCTCGCGGCACGGTTCGCGCAGGGCGCCGGAGCGGCTGTGATCGCCCCCGCCGCCATGGCCGTACTACGCACCCTGCACCCCGAACCGGCCGCCTACCGCCGGGCCATGGCCACCTGGGGCGGGCTGTCGGTGCTCGGCGCCACGGCCGGCAATCTGCTCTCCGGGGTCATCTCCGCGCTGCTGTCCTGGCGTTGGGCACTCGGTGTCCCGGCCGTCGTCGCGGTGGTCGCGCTGGTGCTGGCGCCCCGGATGCTGCCGAGGGGTGAGAGGCCCGGACGGGGCGGGCGGCTCGATGTGCCGGGTGCCGTGCTGGCCACGGGCGGGCTGATCGCCGCCAGCTACGGCCTGGTGGTCACCGACGCGTGGTCGTGGGGCTCCGCCCGGGTACTGGGCCCGCTCCTGGCCGGTGCCGCCCTGCTCGTCCTGTTCGCCGCCGTCGAACGCCGGACGCGTGACCCTCTGCTGCCGCCGGGGTTCCTGCGGGACCGGCGGCGCGCGGCCGGTCTGGTCGCGACCGCGCTCACCGCCGCCGGAACCAGCACGGTGTTCATCCTGTTCTCGCTCTTCCTCCAGGAGGAACGCGGCTGGTCGGCGCTGCGCACCTCGGCCGCGTTCGTGCCCTTCGCCGTCGCCCTGCTCGTCTCCGGGCGGGCGGCGGGGCGGCTGGTGGGGCGGTACGGGGCGGGCCCGGTCACCGCGGGCGGGCTGGCGCTGGGCGCGGCCGGGCTCGGACTGCTCGCGCTGACCGGGCTCGATCCGGAAGTCGCGTACGGCTATGGCGTCCTGCCCGGTCTTGTACTGCTGCCGGCCGGGGCCGCCGCCTCCTTCGCCGGGGCCGCCGTGCTCGCCACCGACCGGGTGCCCGCCGAGCGGACCGGGCTGGCCGGGGGTGTGCACAACACCGCGATGGAGACCGGGCCGACCGTCGTCTTCGCGGTGCTGCTGGCCGCCGGGAGCGACGCGGTGAGCCTCGCCGTGGCGGCGGGGGTGTTCGCGGTGGCGGCGGGCGGCGCGGCGGGTCTGGCCCGGCCTCCGCCGTAGGAGCGGCACCTTTCGGCGTCGGGTCACCACGGTGCCTCCCTCACCCCACCTGATCTCTTCTCTCGCCTTCCCGGCTCATCTCTCCACTCACGAAAGGCAGTTCATTCATGACCTCTCTGTCCTCCCTGTCCTTCCACCGTTTCGCCGACCGGTCCGTGCTCGTCACCGGGGGCGGTTCCGGGATCGGCCGGGCCGTGGCGCTCGCGTTCGCCGCCGAGGGGGCGAACGTCGTGGTCGCCGGGCGGGGCCGGGCCGCGCTGGACGAGACCGTCGCGCTGGTGCGGGAGGCCGGTGGGAGCGCGGTCGCGCAGGTCGCCGACGTGGCCCGGAGCGTCGAGGTGGAGGCGCTGGTCACCGCGGTGGTCGAGCGGTTCGGGTCACTCGATGTCGCCGTGAACAACGCGGGCGTCTTCCAGGGCGGGCCGATCACCGAGCTGTCCGAGGCGGACTGGCGGCGGGTCCTCGACATCAATGTGACCGGCGTACTGCTCGCCATGGCGGCGGAGATCCGGCGGATGCGGACCCAGCCGGGCGGCGGGGCGATCGTCAACGTCTCCGCGAACCTGGGACAGCACAAGCAACTGCCGGGCACGACCGGGTACTCGGCGACCAAGGCCGCCGTCACCTCGCTGACCCGGGGGGCCGCGCTGGAGCACATCGCGGAGGGGGTGCGGATCAACGCGGTGAGCCCCGGCGCGTCCGACACCACGATGTCGCTGTTCCCCGGGGAGACGGAGGCCGAGCGGGCGGCGCGGATGAAGGAGGCGTCACCGCTGGGCCGGGTGTCGACGACGCCGGAGGTGGCGCAGGCGGTGCTGTATCTGGCGTCGGACGCCGCCGCGTCGCTGGTGGGCACGGACCTGGTGATCGACGGCGGGGCGTCCCTGTAGCGGGGCCTCTCAGGCATGGGAGAGGGGCCTCTCACGCCGAGGGGCCCCTCAGGTACAGGTAGAGGGGCCTCTCAGGCCGCCGCCAGCGCCGCCAGCGGGTCGTCCAGTACCGGCTGCCAGGCCAGTTCGGCGGCGCCCACCAGGCTGTTGAAGTCCAGCGTGCAGGGCAGGATCGGCACGACCCCGCTGCGGCCCCACAGACTGCGGTCGGCGACGACCGCGCGGAGCCGCTCGGGGTCGGCGTCCAGGAGGGTGCGGTGCAGGCCGCCGAGGATGATCCGGTCCGGGTTGAGGATGTTGACCAGCCCGGCGAGCCCGAGGCCGAGGTGGTCGACGAGGGTCCCGACGGCCGCGCGGACGCCCGGGTCGGCGTACTCGTACCGGATCAGGTCGTTGGCCTGCTGGAGCAGGGACACCACCGGTCCCGGCGCGCGGCCCGCGGTGGTGAGCAGAGCCAGCGGGTCGGCCTCGACGTCCAGGCAGCCGCGGCTGCCGCAGTGGCAGGGGCGGCCCTCGGGGTTGACGGTGAGATGACCGACTTCGAGGGCGAGGCCCGAACTGCCGGTGTGCAGCCGCCCGTCGAGCACCAGCGCGCCGCCGACCCCGCGGTGCCCGGTGGCCACGCACAGCAGGTCGCGGGAGCCGCGCCCGGCGCCGTGCCGGTGTTCGGCGAGCGCGGCGAGGTTGACGTCGTTGGCCGCGAAGGCGGGGCCGGTGATCCCGGCGGCCCGCACCTGCTCGGCGAAGATCTCGCGGACCGGTGAGCCGGGGGGCCAGTCCAGGTGCAGCGGGTTGAGGGCGAGGCCCTCGGGTTCGGCGACGGCGGAGGGGACGGCGAGCCCGGCGCCGACACAGCGGCGGCCGGTCGCGCGCAGCAGTTCCGCGCCCGCCTCGACGACCGAGCCCAGCACCTTCGCCGGGTCGGCGTCGACGGCCTCGCAGCCGGGGGCGGTGGCGACGATCCGGCCGCCGAGGGCGACCAGCGCGGCGCGGAAGCCGTCGGCGTGGACCTGGGCGGCGAGGGCCACGGGTCCGTTCTCGGCGAGTTCCAGGCGGTGCGAGGGGCGGCCCTGGGAGCCACCGGCCGCGGTGGGGCGGGCGTCGACATGGATCAGGCCCAGTGCTTCCAGTTCGGCGGCGACCGCGCCCGCCGTGGCGCGGGTGACGCCGAGTTCCGCGGTGAGTACCGCGCGGGTGGGTGCCCGTCCGGTGTGCACCAGTTCCAGTGCGGGGCCGAGTGCGCCGCGCCCCCGGTCCAGCCGCGTCCTGGAGGGGGTCCCGTCCCCCGGCCGCCGGGGGCCCGCCTTGCCGCTCATGAGGGCGAGTCTCCCATGATCCGCCGGTCAGAGGGCCGTCAAGGGCAGGCCGCCGACCCGCATTGTGATGTTCAGCCGCCCGGCGAGCCCCAGGGCGGGCGGCGAGGTGCCCGGATGGACACGCGGCACCCCGTGGAAGGCGAGCCGCGAGGCCCCGCCGAACACGAACAGATCACCGCTGCGCAGCTCCACGTCCGTGTACGGGCGGGTGCGGGTCCCGGGGTTGCCGAACCGGAAGACGCAGGTGTCGCCGAGGCTGAGCGAGACGACCGGCGCGGCGGACCGTTCGTCGCTGTCGCGGTGCATGCCCATGCGGGCGTCGCCGTCGTAGAAATTGATCAGGGCGATGTCGTAGGGCTCGGCGGCCACCGCGCGCGGGCCGAGCGCGTCGGTCACGGCGGCCCGGCCGAGCCGGTCGAGCCAGGCCGGGAAGGGTTTCACGGACGCCCCGTCGCCGTCGACGGCCGTGCGGGCGTAGCCGTACGGGTACCAGTGCAGGCCGAGGCAGACCTGGCGGGCGGTCATGGTGCCGCCGCCGGGGGTGTGGACCGTACGCAGTCCGGCGGGCGGCCGGGCCCAGTCGCGGCACGCGGCGAGCAGCGCGGTCTGCCGCTCGGGGGTGAGCCAGTCGGGCACGTGCACCGCGCCGGGCGCGACCTCGGCGCGCTCGCGGGGAAACAGCCCGCTGTCGTGACCGTCCATGCCGTCGCGAGTCCTCCCCGGTCTCCCCCGGTCTCCCCCAGTTCCTGCCGGCCCTCCCCGGCCCTCCCCAGTCTCCCGCAGCCCTCCCCAGTCTCCCGCAGCCCTCCCCGCCTTCCGCGTGACCTGCGCCGCCCTGGGCAGACCGCCTTCCCCCACCGGCCCTGAGCTGCGGTTCCGCTAGCCTTGGCGGCGATGAACGACCGTATGACGACCCCGTGGGGCACGTTCGCGCTGTCCCGCTTCCCCGAGGACCCGCGTGACCGGCTGCGTGCCTGGGACGCCGCCGACGCCTATCTGCTGCGGCAGCTGGCGGACCGGGAGATCCCGCTGACCGGTCACGTGGTGGTCGTCGGCGACCGCTGGGGCGCGCTGGTCACCGCGCTCGCGGAGCACGGCCCGACCCAGATCACGGACTCGTTCCTGGCGCAGGAGGCGACCCGGGCCAATCTCGCGCGCGCCGGGGCACCGCCGGGCACGGTACGGCTGCTGACCACGCGGGACCGGCCGCCGGAGCGGATCGATGTGCTGCTGGTGCGGGTGCCGAAGAGCCTGGCGCTGCTGGAGGACCAGTTGCTGCGGCTGGCGCCCGCACTGCACCGGGACACGGTCGTGATCGGGACCGGCATGGTCAAGGAGATCCACACCTCGACGCTGAAGCTGTTCGAGACGGTGATCGGGCCGACCCGCACCTCGCTCGCCGAGCAGAAGGCCCGGCTGATCCTGTGCGTGCCGGAGCCGGGGCGGCGGCGGCCGGTCAGCCCGTGGCCGTACCGGTACGCCCTGCCGGACGGGGTCGGACCGGCCTCCGGGCACACCGTCGTCAACCACGCGGGCGTCTTCTGTGCCGAGCGGCTGGACATCGGCACCCGGTTCTTCCTCGCCCATCTTCCGGTCACCCGGGGCGTGCGGCGGGTGGTGGACCTGGGCTGCGGCAATGGGGTGGTGGGTACGTCGGTGGCGCTGGCGAACCCGGACGCCGAGGTGCTGTTCGTGGACGAGTCGTACCAGGCGGTGGCGTCGGCGGCGGCGACGTACAAGGTGAACGGGGTGCCGGGGCACGCCGAGTTCCGGGTCGGGGACGGGATGGCCGGGGTGGCCTCGGACAGCGCGGACCTGGTGCTGAACAATCCGCCGTTCCACACCCACCAGGCGACGACCGACGCGACGGCGTGGCGCATGTTCACCGGGGCGCGACGGGTGCTGCGGCCGGGCGGGGAGCTGTATGTGGTGGGGAACCGGCATCTCGGCTACCACGTGCGGCTGCGGCGGGTGTTCGGCAACAGCGAGGTGATCGCCGGCGATCCGAAGTTCGTGGTGCTGCGGGCGGTCAAGCGGTGAGGGACGGCGACCTGGGCGGGCCGGCGCGGAGGGGGCGGCCCCGGCCGGGCCGTCGGAGGGCGGCAGCGGGCCACGGGCGGGCCGTCACGCGCTGACGGGCGGCCCTGGCGGACCGGCTGACGAGGTCACCGGTGGTGGCCAGGGGCACGGTGGGGGTCCCTCCCCGGCGACGGGGAGGGGAGGCGGGGTCCGCTCACGGCGTGAGGATCACCGAGCGGGTGAGGTGGCGGGGGCTGTCGGGGTCCAGTGCGCGGGCCGCCGCGACCGCCACCGCGAGCCGCTGCGCGCGGACCAGTTCGGCGAGCGGGTCCAGGCGGTCCCCGGCGATCCACAGCCCGCCGGTCGCCCGTACCTGTGCGGCGAGTCCTTCCGGTGCCTCGCCGAACATCCAGGTGGCGCGGCCCTCGGTGGTGATGCTGATGGGGCCGTGGCGGTACTCCATCGCCGGGTACGCCTCCGTCCAGGACAGGGACGCCTCGCGCAGCTTCAGGGCGGCCTCGTTGGCCAGGCCGACGGTCCAGCCACGGCCGAGGAAGGTGAACTGCTCGCAGTCGGCGAGCCCTTCGGGCAGGCCGGTGGCGAGCGCGGTGCGGGCGTCGGTGACGGCGGTGCCGGGGTGCAGGCCGAGGTGGGCGCGGAGCAGGGTGAGGGCGGTGGTGGCGAACCGGGTCTGCACGACGGACCGTTCGTCGGCGAAGTCGAGCACGATCGCCTCGTCCGCCGCGCCCATGACCGGCGTGCGGGGGTCGGCGGTGACGGCGGTGGTACGGGCGGTGCCGCGCAGCCGGCCGAGCAGGTCGAGCACCTCGGTGGTGGTGCCGGAGCGGGTGAGGGCGAGGACCCGGTCGTAGGCGCGGCCGGTGGGGAACTCGGAGGCGGCGAAGGCGTCGGTCTCCCCCGCGCCCGCGCTCTCGCGCAGTGCGGCGAACGCCTGGGCCATGAAGTACGAGGTGCCGCAGCCGACGACCGCGACGCGCTCCCCGGGTGCCGGAAGGGCGGCGCGGAACCCGGGCGCCAGTTCCGCCGCGCGCCGCCAGCACTCCGGCTGGCTGCTCAGCTCGTCCTCGACGTGGGTCATGCCCCGTACCCCCTCCGCGCGACGACGCGTATTCCTGCGGCACGTACCCCTAAGATGCGCATTCCTGCAAGGTACCGTGAGATTTCAAGCATCATCAAGCATGCGACCGGGTGGATCACAGGCGGCTGCGCTAGGGTCGCCCGACGATCGGGGAACGGTTCGGCTGGAGGTGCGGATGTCGCGCGACGCCCGCTGGAAAGCGCTGCTGGAGCTGCTCGTCGAGCGGGGCCGGCTGGACGTCGAGGAGGCCGCGTCCGCGCTGGCGGTGTCGGCCGCCACCATCCGCCGTGACTTCGACCAGCTGGCCGAGCAGCAGATGCTGGTCCGCACGCGTGGGGGCGCGGTGGTGCACGGGGTGTCGTACGAACTGCCGCTGCGTTACAAGACCGCGCGCCGGGCCTCCGAGAAACAGCGGATCGCGAAGGCGGTCGGGGCTCTCGTCGCGCCCGGGGAGGCGGTCGGGCTGACCGGCGGCACGACCACCACGGAGGTGGCCCGCGCGCTCGCCGTCCGCAGCGATCTCGCCACCGGCTCCCCCGCGCTGACGATCGTCACCAACGCCCTGAACATCGCCAATGAGCTGGCCGTCCGCCCTCAGTTCAAGATCGTGGTGACCGGCGGGGTGGCCCGCGCCCAGTCCTACGAGCTGATCGGCCCGCTGACCGACGGCGTGCTCTCGCAGGTGACCCTGGACATCGCCGTCCTCGGTGTCGTCGCCTTCGACGTCACCCATGGCGCCGCCGCCCACGACGAGGCCGAGGCGGCGGTCAACCGCCTCCTGTGCGAACGCGCCGAGCGGGTCGTCGTCGCGGCCGACTCCAGCAAGCTGGGCCGCCGCGCCTTCGCCCGGATCTGCGGTGTGGAGTCGGTGAACACCCTGGTCACGGACGCGGCGGTGGATGACGAGACGGTAGGGCGGTTCGAGGACGCGGGCGTGGCCGTGCTGGCGGTGTGAGGGCGCGGCGGACGCCGGGGCGCCGGTCCGGCGGGGTGCGATCGCCGCGGTGGCCGCCTCCGGTCCGACCGCCCCCTCTCCCCGGCACGCCGTACGCTGGAACAGCTATTCGGGGTAGCCCGTCGAGGGAGGCTGGGATGGCCGATGCGGCGACCGGGGGCGGGCACGGAACCGGGAACAGAACCGGGATCGGGGACCTGGGCGGGGGCGGGACCCGGTACGTGCCGATCTCCGAGCACGGGCTGATCGGCGATCTGCGCAGCGTCGCCCTGGTGGGCTCGGACGGCACGATCGACTGGTACTGCTGCCCCTCCTTCGACTCGCCGAGCGTGTTCGCCGGGATCCTGGACGCCGAGCGCGGCGGCGCCTTCGAGCTGGCGGCGATCGGGGAGGCCCGGACCAAGCAGTTCTACTTCCCGGACACCAACGTCCTGATCACCCGTTTCTTCACCGAGGACGGCGTCGGCGAGGTGCAGGACTTCATGCCGGTCGGCGGGGACTCGGCCCGGCACCCCCTGGAGGCGGAGCGGCACCGGCTGATCCGGCGCGTGGTCTGCGTCCGGGGCACGGTGGGGTTCCGGGCCCGGGTCGCGCCGCGCTTCGACTACGGCACCCGGCCGCACACCCTGCGCCTGGAGTCCGGCCGGGCCGTGTTCGCGTCCGAGGACCTGTCGCTGGCACTGACGTCGACGGTCCCGCTGGAGGTCGCCGGGCCCGACGCGCGCGCGGAGTTCAAGCTCACCGAGGGCGAGTCGGCGGTGTTCGCGCTGGACCAGGACAGCGGCGGGGTGCCGCCGCGCACCTGCGCCGCCGGTGAGGCCCAGGCGCAGTTCGAGACGACGGTGACGTACTGGCGGCGCTGGCTGTCCGCCTCTCAGTACAAGGGCCGCTGGCGCGAGATGGTGCACCGCTCGGCCCTCACCCTGAAGCTGCTCACCTACGCGCCGACCGGCGCCATCGTGGCCGCGCCGACCACCAGCCTGCCCGAGCAGCTCGGCGGCGAGCGCAACTGGGACTACCGGTACGTATGGGTGCGCGACGCCGCGTTCTGTGTGTACGCGCTGCTGCGGCTGGGGTTCACGGAGGAGGCCGGGGCGTTCATGGAGTTCGTCACCCGGCACATCACTCCGGGCGACGGCAGACTCTCGGGCCCGCTCCAGGTGATGTACGGCATCGACGGCCGCACGGATCTGCCGGAGCGCGAACTCGGTCACCTGGAGGGCCATCAGGGCTCGGCGCCGGTCCGGATCGGCAACGCCGCCGCCGATCAGCTCCAGCTCGACATCTACGGCGCCCTCATCGACTCGGTCTACCTCTACGACAAATGGGCCACACCGGTCTCCAGCGACCAGTGGGACGACGTGTGCGCGCTGGTGGACTGGGTGTGCGAGCACTGGGACCAGCCGGACGAGGGCATCTGGGAGACCCGGGGCGGCCGGAAGAACTTCCTGTACTCCCGGCTGATGTGCTGGGTGGCGATCGAGCGGGCCATCCGGATGGCCAACCGGCGCGGGCTGCCCGCCGATCACGCCCGCTGGCAGCAGGTCCGTGACGTCATCTACCGGCGGATCATGAGCCATGGCTGGTCGGAGCGGCGCCAGGCGTTCACGCAGTACGAGGACAGTGATGTGCTGGACGCGTCGGTGCTGATGATGCCGCTGACCAAGTTCATCGCCCCCACCGACCCCAAATGGCTGTCCACCCTGGACGCCCTCACCCACGACCTGGTCTCCGACTCCCTCGTCTACCGCTACGACCCGGTGGCCAGCCCGGACGGGCTGCGCGGCGACGAGGGCACGTTCTCCATCTGCTCCTTCTGGTACGTCGAGGCGCTGGTGCACGCCGGACGGCTCGACGAGGCCCGGCTCGCGTTCGAGAAGATGCTGACGTACGCCAACCATCTCGGTCTGTACGCCGAGGAGATCAGCCACACGGGTGAGCAGCAGGGCAATTTCCCGCAGGCGTTCACCCATTTCGCCCTGATCAGCGCGGCCTTCAACCTGGACCGCGCGCTCGGCTGACCCCCCATCCGCCTTCCCTCCAGGAGATCCGTTGACGAGCCCCGACGGCCCGCCCAGCCTCACGCCCAGCCTCACGCTCACCCTCACCCGTGCCCGCCTGGGCGCGGGCGGTCCGCTGACCGCCCTGCGCATCGAGGACGGCAGGATCGCCGCGATCGGCGCGATCGACGCCCCGGCGTCCGACGGGACCGGCCCGGCGTCCGGCGCGGACGGCCCCGTACTCGATCTGGACGGGCGGACCGTGCTGCCGGGGCTGTGGGACGCGCATGTGCATCTGGGGCAGTGGGCGAGTGTGCGGCACCGGCTCGATCTGGCGGGGCTGACCTCCGCGCGGGCGGTCGCCGACGCCGTACGGGAGCGGGACGCCGTACGGGAGCGGGCGGCGGGGTCTTCCGGCGCCGAGGTGCTCATCGGGTACGGGTTCCGGGACGGGCTGTGGCCCGATGTGCCGGACAAGGCGCTGCTGGACGCCGTGTGCCCGGAGCGGCCGGTCGCGCTGGTCAGCGGGGATCTGCATGCCGCCTGGCTGAACTCGGCGGGCCTGGCGCTGGTCGGGTGGGCCGGGCATCCGACGGGGCTGCTGCGGGAGGGGGACGCCTTCCGGGCGGTGTCGGCGCTGCCGGAGGTGCCGGGTGAGGTGCTGGACGGCTGGATCGCACAGGCGTGCGAGGCCGCCGCCGCGCGCGGGGTGAGCGGGGTCATCGACTTCCACTTCGCGGACAACGTCACCGACTGGGCACGCCGGGCGGCGGCCGGGACACCGGCGGTGCGGGTGGACGCGGCGGTCTACCCGGCGTACCTGGACGCGGCGCTCGCCGCCGGGCACCGCACGGGCGACGCGCTGCCCGGCACCGGGGGGCTGGTGCGGGTCGGGCCGCTGAAGCTGTTCACGGACGGTTCGCTCAACACCCGTACGGCGCTGTGCCACGAGCCGTACCCGGGCCTTACGGGCACGGCGGAGGCGTACGGCATCGAGGAGACGTCGTACGACGAACTCGTGCGGCTGATGCGGCGGGCGGCGGAGCACGGCCTCACGCCCGCCGTGCACGCGATCGGCGACCGCGCCAACGCCCTGGCCCTGGACGCCTTCGCGGAGACGGCGTGCGGGGGCCGGATCGAGCACGCGCAGTTGCTGTCGGCGGCGGATCTGCCGCGGTTCGCGGCGCTGGGGGTGACCGCGGGTGTGCAGCCCGCGCACGCGCTCGACGACCGGGACGTGGCGGACCGGCACTGGGCCGGGCGGACGGGACGGGCCTTCCCGTACGGCGCGCTGCTCGCGGCGGGTGCCCGGCTGGAGTTCGGCTCGGACGCGCCGGTGTCGCCGCTGGACCCGTGGGTGGGCATCGCGGCGGCGGTGCACCGCACGGACGACGGGCGCCCGGCCTGGCATCCCGAGCAGCGGGTCCCGGTGCGGGACGCGCTGACGGCGTCGGCCCGGGGCCGCGGCGCGCTGCGGGCGGGCGACCCGGCGGACCTGGTGGTGGTGGACGTGGATCCGCTGAAGGCGGACGCGGCGACGCTGCGCCGGATGCCGGTGCACGCGACGATGACGGGCGGGCGGTTCACGTACGGGCCGGTGTGATGTCTTGCATCCCTCGTGTGCGGGCCGATGTGATCCCTCACGCGCGGGCCGGTGATGGTCTCCCTCCGGACGACCGTTGTTAGTTAAGGTAAGCCTTACCTTGCAATGTCGTACCGGAGCTGTCGCGCCGGAGGGGAGAACACGTCATGCGTGTCGCCATGTTCGGGTACCAGACCTGGGGCCATCGCACGCTCCAGGCCCTGCTCGACTCCGACCACGAGCCCGTTCTCGTGGTCACCCACCCCAAGAGCGAGCACGCCTACGAGAAGATCTGGGACGACTCGGTCGCCGAACTCGCCGAGAAGAACGGCATACCCGTCCTGCTGCGCAACCGCCCCGACGACCCGGAGCTGCTCGACGCGCTGCGGTCGGCCCGCGCGGACATCATCGTCGCCAACAACTGGCGCACCTGGCTGCCCCCGGAGGTCTTCGACCTGCCACCGCACGGCACGCTCAACGTCCATGACTCGCTGCTGCCCTCGTACGCCGGGTTCTCCCCGCTGATCTGGGCGCTGATCAACGGGGAGGAACGGGTCGGGGTGACCGCGCACCGGATGAACGGCGCGCTGGACGCCGGGGACATCCTGGTGCAGCGGTCCGTGCCGGTCGGTCCGGCGGACACGGCGACCGATCTGTTCCACCGGACCGTCGATCTCATCGCCCCGATCGTGCGCGAGTCGCTCGATCTGATCGGCGCCGGGCGGGACGCGGGGCGCTGGCTGCCGCAGGACCGGGCCAGGGCGAGCTTCTTCCACAAGCGGTCGGCCGAGGACAGCCGGATCGACTGGAGCTGGCCGGCCGAGCGCCTGGAGCGGCTGGTGCGCGCCCAGTCCGACCCGTATCCCAACGCGTACGCCTTCCATCGCGGCGAGCGGCTGCGGATCGTGTCGGCGGCGGTCTCCGAGGGCCGTTACGGCGGCACCCCGGGCCGGATCTTCATCCGCGAGGGCGACGGCGTGGTGATCGTCGCGGGGGCGGAGGCGTACTCCGGGCGCCACCCGGGCCTGCTGGTGCGGCGGGTGCGGACGGACGACGGCACGGAGTACGCGGCCACCGACTACTTCCGCACGATGGGCGGGTATCTCACCTCCCGCCCCTGAGCCCGCCCGCCGCCCGGCGCCACGGTGAAGGGGTTCAGCGGCCCGGCGAGGATCCGCCGGGCCGGGCCCTGCGCGACGATCTCGCCCGCGTCCAGCACGGCGATCCGGTCGGCGAGCCGGGCCGTGTCCGGATCGTGGGTGATCAGGACGAGGGAGAGACCGTCCCGGTCCCGGAGCAGCCCGGTCAGCACGTCGAGGAGGCCGCGCCGGGTCACCGTGTCCAGCCCCGAGGTGATCTCGTCGCAGATGAGCACGCGGGGGTGGGCGAGCAGGGCGCGGGCGAGGGCGGCGCGCTGGAGTTCCCCGCCGGAGAGCCCCTCCGGCTGGCGCCGGGCCGTGGCGGGCGGGATGCCGAGCCGCTCCAGCGTCGCCAGGGCCTCCTCCCCGGCCGTGTGCCGGTCGGTGCGGCGCAGCCGTACGGCGGTCCGGGCGACCTGGTCCAGGACCGGCCGGAACGGGTCGAAGGCGGCCGCCGGGTCCTGGAACACGTACTGCACGGCGGCCAGTTGCTCCCGCCCGCGCCGCCGCACCCCGCGCGGCAGCGCCTCGCCGCCCAGGAGCAGCTGACCGTCATGGTCCCGGTGCAGCCCGGCCAGACACCGGCCCAGCGTGGTCTTGCCACTGCCCGAACGCCCCGCGACGGCCAGACACTCGCCGCCGCGCAGGGTGAGACGGGGCACCCGCAGGACGGCCGTGTGCTGGTGCCGGGCGGTGAGGTCGCGCACCTCCAGGAGGGGGTGGGTGGGGGTGGGGGTGGGGTCCTCCGGGTGCGGGCGTACGGGGGTGGGATCCGGGGGCGCGGGGGCGCTCACGTGGGCGTCGAGCAGTCGGCGGGTCCATGGGTGGCGGGGGGCCGTCCACAGGCGGGCCGCCGGGCCCGACTCCACGACCCGGCCCTCGTGCAGCACCAGGATCTCGTCGGCCAGCGCGCGCACCACGTCCAGGTCATGGCTGAGCAGGAGCACCCCGATGCCGCGCGCCGCGACGGCCGCCAGCTCGTCCACGATCCGGCTCTTGGTGAACGGGTCCTGCCCGGTGGTGGGTTCGTCGGCGACGACGATCCGGGCGCCGAAGAGCAGGGCCTGGGCCAGTACCACCCGCTGCTGCTGGCCGCCGGAGAGCTGATGCGGGTAGCGGTCCAGCAGCCCTCGTACGTCGGTGAGCTGGGCGTCCTCCAGGGCTTTGAGGACATGCTCGCGGGCCGCCGCCCGCCGCCGCGCCCGGGGCAGCTCCCGTACCCGGGTCCGGGCGATGTCGTCCAGCAGCACGGAGATCCGGCGGGCGGGGTTGAGGACCTCCGCCGGGTGCTGGGGGATGTGGCCGACCCGGCCGTCCGCCGCCGTGCGCACCTCGCCGGACACCCGCGCGCCGGGCGGGTGGGCGCCGAGCAGGGCCAGGCCGGTGGTGGTCTTGCCGCTGCCGGAGGCGCCGACCAGCGCGGTCACCCGGCCCGGCAGGATCCGCAGGTCCACCCCGTCGACCACCGCCCGCCCGTCGATCTCGACCCGCAGGCCGCGGATCTCGGCGAGCGGCGGGGGCGGCCCGGCGCCGATGTCGTTGCCGTCGCCGTCGCCGTCGCCGCCGCTCACAGGTGCCGTCCCTTCCGTGCCCGGCGTCCGCCGGGGTTCTCCAGTGCCGCGTCGAAGAGCAGGTTGGTGCCCATGGTCAGCGCGACGATCAGCAGGGCGGGCACGACCACGGCCCAGGGCTGGACGAACAGCCCGGTGCGGTTGCGGTCGACCATGACGGCCCAGTCGGCCGCGTCCGGCGCCACCCCGACGCCCAGGAACGCGGCCGTGGCGACCAGGTAGAGGACGCCGGTCAGCCGGGTCCCGGCGTCGGCGGCGAGGGTGCGCAGCAGGGACCGGCCGACATGGCCGACGGCGATGCGCCACCAGGTCTCGCCCTGCATCCGCAGCGCCTCGACGGCGGGCCGGGCGGCGGCCGACGCGGCGGCGGCCCGCACGATCCGTGCCGCGTCCGGCACATTGACCAGCGCGACCAGCAGCGCGAGCCCCGTCGCCCCGGGCGTGACCAGCGACGCCACCAGCAGGATCAGCAGCAGGGAGGGCACGGCGAGCACCACGTCCAGTGGCCGCATCAGGAGTTCCTCCACGAGCCGCCGGTGGGTGAGCGCGGCGGCCAGACCGACCGGGAGCGCGACGGCGTAGGCGAGGGCGGTCGCCGCGAGCGCGGTCAGCACGACCGGACGGCCGCCGTGCAGCACCTGGCGCCACACATCGCGCCCCACGAAGTCGGTGCCGAGCCAGTGCCCGCCGCCGAGCGTGAAGGACGCGGCCCGGGGGCCGGGTTCCCCGGCGAGGAACGGCCCGAGCAGGGCGAGGAGGAGGGGGACGGCGAGGAGTCCGGCGCCGAGGAGGAAGCGTCGCCTGGAAGTCGTCGCCCGGGAGGGCGTCTCCCAGCCCGCCGAGGTCATCGTCACGCCGCCACCCCCGCCCGTGGGGTGAGCCGGTGGGCCACCAGGTCCGCGCCCAGGTTGAGGACGACCGTCAGCACCCCGAACACCACCGCGAGCCCCTGCACCACCGGCACGTCCCGTTCGGCGACCGCGCCCAGCAGGAGCGTGCCGAGCCCGGGGATCACGAAGAGCGCCTCCACGACGATCACCCCGCACAGCAGCCAGTCCACCGTGCGGGCGAGTTGCTGCACGGCCGGGGCGAGGGCGTTGGGCAGCGCGTGCGCGTACCGGACGCGGGCGCCGCCGATGCCGTACCGCCGGGCGTGCACGGCGTAAGGGGCGGCGAGTGCCTCGATCATCCCGGCCCGGACCAGGCGCACGATCGAGCACACCGGGCGGGACAGCAGCACCAGCACCGGCAGGACCAGCACCGCCGGATGGGCGAGCAGGTCGGTGCCGTACCCGACGGCGGTCGGCGGCAGCCAGCCCAGGCGCAGGGCGAGGACGGTCACCAGCAGCACGCCGAGGGCGAATTCCGGTACCGCGTACACGGCGAGGGTGCCGGAGCTGATCAGCCGGTCCGTGAGCCGTCCCTCGTGGCGGGCGGCGAGGACGCCGAGGCCGAAGCCGAGCGGGATCAGCAGGGCGAGGGTGAGCCCGGCGAGGAGCAGGGTGGGGCCGAAGCCGTCGGTCAGGTACTGGGAGACCGGGCGGCCGGAGACCAGGGAGGTGCCGAAGTCGCCGTGGGTGAGGCCCGCCGCCCACCGCGCGAGGCGTTCATGGGCCGGGCGGTCCAGGTGCATGGCCTCGCGGATGGCGGCGATCCGGGCCGGGTCGGGCTGGTCCCCGGCCAGCGCCACCGCCGCGTCGCCCGGCAGCGCCTCGGTGAGCGCGAACACCAGCAGCACCACGGCCGCCGTCTGCGCCACGCCGAGCAGCAGCCGCCGGGCGACGAACGAACGCCAGGGGCTGTGCCTCACGCGAGCCAGACCTTGTCGAAGCGGGCCCAGTCGAGGGTGTTGGCGGGTGCCTCGGGGACGACCCCGCGGACCGTGCGGGCGGTGCCGAGGATCCAGTCGGCGAAGCCCCACACCAGGAACCCGCCCTCGGTGTACAGCCGGCGCTGCATCCGCTCGTAGACCGCCGCCCGGTCCTGCTCGTCGCGGGTCGACTGGGCCTGCCGGTACAGGGCGTCGAAGTCCTGGTGCGCCCACTTGGTGGCGTTGGTGGAGGAGTCGGTGAGCAGCCGCTGGGAGATATGGGCCTCGATGGGCATGGCGCCGGAGCGGTAGCAGGCGAGGGTGCCGGAGTCGAGGATGTCGCTCCAGTAGGAGTCCTCGCTGCCCATCTTCACCTCCACGGTGACGCCCGCCTGTGCGGCCTGGTCGCGGAAGATCCCGGCGGCCTCGGTGAATCCGGCGGCGACCGAGGAGGTGTCGAGGGTGACCTTCAGATCCTCTGCTCCGGCCTCCTTGAGCAGGGCGCGGGCCCGGTCGAGATCCTGGGTGCGCTGCGGCAGGCTGTCGGCGTAGTACGCGTAGCCCTTGCCGAACAGGTCGTTGCCGATCTCGCCCGCGCCGGAGAGCGCGCCCTGGAGGAGTTCCTCGCGGTCGGCGATGAGGAAGAACGCCTGGCGCACCCGGGGGTCGTCGAAGGGCGGCCGGTCGGTCTTCATGGCGAACGCCTGCATGGCGCTGTTGCGCAGCCGCACGATCTCGATCTGTCCCTTGCCCTCGTGGGCGCGGGCGGTGGTGGGGTTGAGTTCATGGGCGTACTCGATCTGGCCGCCGAGCAGGGCGTTGACGCGCGCGGACTCCTCGTTGGCGACGAGGAACTCCAGCTCGTCCAGGTAGGGGGCGCCCTCCCAGTGGTCGTCGTAGCGGCGCAGCACGGCGGAGCGGCCCGGGTCGAAGGACCCGAACCGGAAGGGCCCGGAGCCGATCGGCGCCCGGTCGAAGTCGTCCGCCCCCTCGGGGACGATGTACGCGCCGAACGCGGCCAGCACATTGGGGAATTCGGCGGTCGGCCGCTTCAGCACGAAGTCGATGCTCCGCTCACCGGTCGCGCGGCTCGCGTCGAGGTCGATGGGTTCCAGGGACGCCTTGGCGCGGAACGCCTGCTTCGGGTCGGCGATCCGGCGGTAACTGTGCAGGACGTCGGCGGCGGTGACCGGACGGCCGTCGTGGAAGCCGGCCTCGCGCAGGGTGACCTGCCAGCGGTCGAGGCCCTGGCTCGACTCCCAGGACTCGGCGAGGCGGGGGCGGGCGGAGAGGTCGGGTCCGTAGTCGGCGAGCTTGTCGAAGAGGGCCTTGGCGCGGGCGACATCGAGGAACAGGTTGGCGAGGTGCGGGTCGAGGGTCTCGCTGGCGCCGCTCCCGGCGAAGGCGGCGCGCAGCCGCCCGCCCTTGCGGGGTGTGCCGTCGCCCTTGTCCTCGGCGGTACTCCCCCCGGTGCCGCAGCCGGTGAGGGCGAGCGCGGCGGCCCCGGTGGCGGCGAGGAAGCCACGGCGGCGCGGGCCGGGGAAACGGTCGATGTGCATGCGGATTCCTTGTCGGTCATGGGTCATCGGTGGGGGGTCAGCAGGCCGGTCCGGTGCGGCGGGCGACCACGTGCAGCCGGTCCGCGTCCGCGTCGGTGCCCGGGGAGCGGCCCTCGTGCCAGGGCGGTTCGGTGCGCGGGCCGGGGCCGTCGTGGAGTTCGAGCACCTCGAAGCCGTGCGCGGCGAGCAGGGCGCGCAGTTCCTGCGGGAACAGCAGCCGCCAGGCGGAGCGTTGTTCGACCGGGGGCGGCCCCTCGCCCGCCGTCCAGACCCGGACCCGGCGCAGCAGTTGGGCGGTGCGGTCGACGGTGAGGGTGGTCGTGGCGCGGTGGACGGTGCCCTGCCAGGTGAACGACCGCACGGTGGGCGTGTCCAGCAGTTCCGTACGGCCCAGGAAATAGGCGCCGTTGCGCATCTCGGCGACCAGCAGCCCACCGGGGACGAGCGCCCGGCGGCAGGAGGCCAGCGCCCCGGCGAGCTGGTCGTTGGTGTGGCAGTACAGCAGCGCGCTGTCCAGGCAGAGCAGGGCGTCGAACTCCCCCAGCGCGAAGCCGCGCAGGTCGGCGGGGACGTAGACGGGCCCGGCGTGGTGCGTGCGGGCGTATCGGAGCATCGCCTCGGACAGGTCGGCACCCGTGACGGTACGGCCGCCGCGATGCAGGTGGGCGGCGTCCCGGCCGGTGCCGCAGCCCAGGTCCAGGACCCGGCGTCCGGCTCCGTGACGGCGAAGACAGTCCTCGGCCCAGCGCCCGGCGAGCCGGTCGGGGTCGGGGAAACGGGCCTCGTACAGGGCGGGGTGGTCGGTGAGCAGATTGGGCGGCGCGGACACGGTGTCTCCTCCTCTTCCTTGGCCGTTCTGGGCGTTTCATGTGATCGGGCGTGGCCGGTACTGCGGTGCTCACGCCGTGGCCGCAATGCCGGTGCTCACGCCGTGGCCGGTACGGCGGTCCGCGCGGGCGTGGGCAGTACGTCGAGCCGCCGCAGCCACACCACCCCGAGCGCGGAGGCCAGCCCGAACAGGGCGCAGCACAGCCACGGCAGCCAGCCGACGCCGCCCGCGCCGGTGTCCATGGCCCAGCCGACGAGCGTGTTGCCGAGGGCGGCGGCGATGCCGGAGACGACGTAGAAGATCCCGAAGTAGGTGCCGGTGAGGCCGGGGCGGCCGAAGCCGGGGATCAGTTCCATGACGAAGGGCTGGGCGATCATCAGGCCGAGGGACAGGAGCAGGGCGCCCAGCAGCACGGGCAGGGCGCGCAGCACGGCGTCCCCGGTGCTGTCCGGGGTGCCGCTCAGCCAGGCGGGGGGCAGGAAGGCGAGTGCCATCAGGGCGAGTCCGGTGGCGATCCAGCGGCCCCGGCTGCCGCGCCGCTTCAGGGCGCGGGTGATCCGGAGCTGGAGGACGAGGTTGGCGAGGGTGCCGACGGCGAAGAGCAGCCCGGCGGCGCCGTCCCACCCGGTGGCCTGGCGGGCTCCGGCGGGCAGCAGGAGATAGAGCTGGTTCTCCAGGGTGAACATGCCGACCAGGGCGAGCGCGAAGGCGAGGAAACTCCGGTTGCCGAGCACTTCGCGCCAGTCGGCGAGCAGTCCGCCCTTGCCGGGTGCGACCTGCCGGGCGGGCAGGACGAGGGCCTGGGCGACGGTCAGCAGGGCGAAGATCCCGGCGGCGGTGAGCGCGGAGGTACGGAAGTCGATGAGCAGCAGGAGGCCGCCGAGCAGGGGTCCGAGCAGCGCCCCGGCCGTGGCGAACACGTTGAACAGGGCGAACGCCTCCGCCGTGCGCTCCCCCGCCTCCCGCGCCAGATAGGCCCGTACGGCCGGGTTGAACAGTGCCCCCGCGAGCCCGCTGAGCACGGACGCGGCGAGCAGGACGGTGAGCCCGTCGCCGAGTGCGAACAGCCCGAAGCCGACGGTGCGCAGCGCGCACCCGGTGATGATCACCCCGCGTGCGCCGAGCCGGTCGGAGGCGGAGCCGCCGATGAGGAACAGCCCCTGCTGGCTGAGGTTGCGCACCCCGAGCACGACCCCGACGACCGCCGCCGACATTCCGAGGTTCTCGGTGAGGTAGGTCGCCAGGTAGGGGACGAGGAGGTAGAAGCCGATGTTCACGCCGAGCTGATTGACCAGCAGGAGGCGTACGGCGAGGGGGAAGCGGCGTATCTCGTGCAGGGTCCTCATCGCGGCCGTGCCTCCTCGACGCCGAGCCCGGGCCGGTCGCTCGCGCGGACGAGGCCGTCGGTGCCGCCGATCCCGGTCCATGGGTCGTGGGCGAGCAGCAGATGGCCGTCGAGGTCGGCCCAGCGGGCCCGGTCGGCCAGGTGGACGGCGGGGGCGAGGCCCAGGGTGCTGGCGGTGAGACAGCCGAGCATCAGCTCCGTACCGCTGCCGTCGAGGGCCTCGGCGATCCGCAGGGCAGCGTGCACGCCCCCGCACTTGGCGAGTTTGACGTTGACCCCGTGCACCCGCCCGGCGAGCCGGTGGACGTCGGCCAGGCTGACCGCGTCCTCGTCGGCGATGACGGGAAGGGGTGAGCGTTCGGCGAGCCTGGCCAGCCCCTCCGGATCGCCGGGCGCGATCGGCTGTTCCACAGCCTCGACCCCCAGGTCGGCCCAGCGCGGCAGCAACGTTTTTGCCCGTGCCACGCTCCAGGCGCCATTGGGGTCCAGCAGCAGCCGTACACCGGGCACGGCGTCCCGAACGGCCCGGACGCGCGCGAGGTCGTCCTCGGGGTCGGGGGTGCCCGCCTTGAGCTTGATGACCCGGAAGCCGTGGGAGGCGAGGGTGCGTGCCGTGGCGGCGGCCCGTGCGGGGTCGGTGATGCCGATGGTCCGGGCGGTGGCGGCGACCGGGGTCTCGGGTGCCCCGAGCAGGCTGTGCACGGGCCGTCCGGCGCGCTTGCCGACGAGGTCCAGCAGCGCGGAGCCGACGGCGGCGGTGACGGCGGGCGGGGTGTCTTCTGTCGGGGTGTCGGCACCGGCCCACTCCCCCGCCCCCAGTGCTTCGAGGGCGGTCTCGGGGTCCGGGAAGCGGTGCACGCCCGGCGCGGTGAGGTGCCGGTGGAGGGTGGCGGTGTCGAGGCCGTAGTAGACGCTGGTGACGGCTTCTCCGTGGCCGCGCAGCCCGTCGTGCTCGACGGTCAGCCAGACGGTGTCCCGGGCGGTCATGGTGGAGCGGGATATGCGCAGGGGTTCGGCGAGGGTGAGGCGCTCGGTGCGCAGGGTGGTCCTCATGGGGTGTCGCTCCGGGCGGTGTGGGCGAGGGGGTCGGTCACCCGGGTGCAGCGGGCCCAGCCGGTGGCCTCGGCGGCGTGGGGGTGCGGGATCTCCACGGGGCGGGTGGCGGCGTCGGCCGGGTCGATGCCGTGGGCGGTGGTGAAGTCGTCGTCGTAGACCGTGCCGAGGTAGCGGTGCGGGCCGTCGGGGAAGACGGTGGCGACGACCGCGCCGGGATGGACGCGGGCGGCCCAGGCGGCGACGCGGGCGACCGCGCCGGTGCTCCAGCCGCCGGTGACGAAGCTGCCCCGGGCGAGTCTGCGGCAGCTGTCGACGGCTTCGGCGGGGCCGATCCAGTGGACCTCGTCGAACGCGTCGTAGGCCACATTGCGCGGATGGATGCTGGAGCCGAGGCCGCGCATCAGCCGGGGGCGGGCGGGCTGGCCGAAGATGGTGGAGCCGGTGGCGTCGACGCCGACGAGCCGCAGCCGGGGCCAGTGGGCGCGCAGCGGGGCGACGAGTCCGGCGCTGTGGCCGCCGGTGCCGACGCTGCACACCAGGATGTCCAGCTGGTCGAGCTGGACGGCGAGTTCGGCGGCCAGCGAGGCATAGCCGGTGGTGTTGTCGGGGTTGTTGTACTGGTCGGGCCAGTAGGCGCCGGGCAGTACCGCGAGCAGTTCGCGCACCCGGGCGAGCCGGGCCGCCTGCCAGCCGCCCCGCGCGGCCGGGCGGTCCACGATCTCCAGCCGGACGCCGTACATGTGCAGCAACTGCCGCATGGACGGCTCCAGTTCGCTGTCGCCGACCAGCACCACCGGGTGGCCGAGGGCCTGTCCGGCGAAGGCGAGACCGATGCCGAGGGTGCCGGAGGTGGACTCCACGACCGGGGCGCCGGGGTGCAGTTCGCCGCGCTCACGGGCGCCGAGCAGCATCGACACCGCGGCCCGCGCTTTCATGCCGCCCGCTCCGAGCCCTTCGAGCTTGGCCCAGAATCCGGGGTGCGGCTGCGGGAGCCCGGCGGTGATCCGGGCGAGGGGTGTCCGGCCGAGCAGCCCGAGCAGTTCGGGGCGGGCCAGCGGTCGCAGGTCGGTGAGGGTCATCGCTGGGCTCCGGGCGGCTGGGCACGATAGCGGTGGAGGACGCCGGGCCCACCGTCGAGCCAGAAGAAGGGGTACGGTTCCGCGCACACGGCGCTGACCCCGTACCCCAGGAAACGGGGCAGGATCGCGCTGCCGGTCTGGGCGAACAGGACGAGTTGCTTGCGCCGGGCGAGCGCGTGGCGGCGCAGCGGGTCGAAGGTGCCGTTGCCGAGGGTCATGCCGGAGACCAGCAGCGCGTCACAGTCGTCGGCGGCGGCGAGGGCATCGACGGCGACAGGCTCTCCCCACTCGGTGCGGCCCCCCTTCAGATCACAGGGCACATAGCGCAGTCCACGCGACCGCAGTGCCTCCAGCAGCGAGTTGACGACCCCGACGACCAGGACGGTGGCCCCGGCGGGCAGTTCGAGGAGTTCTACGACGGCCCTGGCGCGGGCGCGTGATTTGTGCAGGGAGGATCCGGCGGGCAGCGGCACGGGCCGGGCGCCGTGGGCGGGGGTGTGCGGGTGGGTGTGCAGAAGGTAGGCGTCGAGCGCGGCGATCCGGACGGGGGCCAGCGGGTGGTCCAGCAGGCTCGCCACATCGGCGCCCACGCAGTCGCCGGGCGCGCTGTCGGGCAGGGTGCCGGGCTCGACGGCACAGGAGCCGACGGCCTCCGCCAGCCGCAGGCTGAGCACCTCGTTGCGGTAGCCGGTACCCCGGCCGTCGTGCCGGACGGCCTGATGGGTGGTGAAGGCGACGGAGACCCGGAGGGCGGCGGGGTCGGGCCCGTAGCCGCCGCACCGGACCCGGTCGACGAGGCCACGCAGGTCGGGGGGCGGGTTGTCGGCTCTCGTGGGGGCGGGGGCGCGTGGGGCGGGGGATGTGTCGGCGGCCCCCGTGGGGGCGGGACCACGCGGATCACGGAACGTACCGGCGGCCCCCGTAGGGTCGAGGCCGCGCGGATCACGGGACGTGCCGGCCTTCATCGGATCGAGGCCGCGCAGCTCGCGGGACGTGCCGGCCCTCATCGGATCCGGACCCCGCAGATCAGAGGACATGCCGACACCCCTCACCACATCACCGGACCCGCACAGGTCGAGGGGCACGTCGACGGCGTTCACCGGGTCGGAGCCGCGCGGGCCGAAGGACGTATCGACGCCCGGCGTCGCATCCCTCACCGGATCAGGCCCGCGTCGGCCGGGGAAGGTGCGGGCGCCCGTCATCGGATCACCAACCCGGCGTGCAGCGAGCCCAGCAGCCGGTCCACGTGGGCGCGGGCTCCGGGTCCGGCGGGGTCGCCCGCCATGACATGGCCGAGGTACTCGTTGTTGCTGCCCGCCGCCCTGACGGTCGTACCGGGCGTGGGGAGCTGGACCTCCAGGACGCCGGGGGCGTCGCGGAGGGCGTCGGCGTCGAGAGCGCCGAGGGTGCCCGCGCGGTCCGGGACCAGGAAGCCGATGGCGGCGCTGCGCAGTCCGGTGTCCGTGCGGCGCAGGTCGGGGGCGCGGCCGAGGGCCACCTCGACGAGGGCGGCGGCGAGGTCGACGCCGGTGACATGGCGGATCAGCTCGGTGATGCGGTTCCCGGCGGGCCGGGGATTGACCTCGACCAGGCGGGGACCGGCCGGGGTCAGTTTGATCTCGGTGTGCGCGACCGTGCCGTCCGTCAGGCCGAGCGCCTTCAGGGCGTCCAGGGCGGTGCGTTCGGCGTCGGCGAGGGCGGTGGGCGCCAGGTCGGCGGGGAACATGTGGCCGGTCTCGATGAACGCGGGTGCGCCGCCGACGCTCTTGTCGGTCACCCCGATCACCTCGACCGTGCCGCCGTACGACACCGTCTCGACGCTCACCTCGGGCCCGTCCAGGAACTCCTCCAGCAGGACGGCCGGGTCCCGGCGCTGGCCACGCGCGTTGACGGGGAACTCGGCGAGCGCCCGGAACGCGGCGGCCAGCGCGGCCTCGTCCGCGACCTCGCGCACGAACATGCCCGCGCACAGATCGACCGGCTTGACGACCAGCGGATAGCCGATCTCCCGTGCCGCCCGCGCCGCCTCGGCCCACTGCGTGCACACGGCGAACCGGGGTCCGGGCACCCCGGCGTCCGCCAGCACCCGGCGCGTCAGATCCTTGCGGCAGGCACTCTCGACCGCCTCCGGACCGGGTCCCGGCAGCCCCAGCCGACCGGCGATGCGGGCTGCGGTCGGCAGGTAGTAGTCACAGGAGGTGAGCACTCCGTCGAAGCCGAACACCGCGTGCAGCCGCTCCGCCTCGGGCAGCAGGCTCGCCGTGTCATTGGTGTCGGCGGTGATGACATGTCGGGCGCCGAGCAACGGGTGCGCGGTCCCCTCGGGCGCCGACCGCAGATAGTGGTGCAGGTCACGGGTGAGGAAGGTGAACTCGTGCCCCGCTTCCCGGATCGCGCGTGGCAGCAGCCTGCTCATCGAGCCGACCCAGCTCTCGACCACCAGCAGATGACCCACAACTCCCCTTTTCTGTATCGGTATACGGCGGTTCGGCACACCGAGCGGCGACTCGGCGCGCGCCCGTCACCCCCGCCGCGCCGACACGTTATCGATAATGGTTCCCATTGTCATCTGATTGCGAGAACCGGGCCCGCCACTGCCGTACGCCCGCGCCCCGCACGACCACACCCCACCGCCCGCCCGACGGCGCCGCCCGCCCGACACGACGCCCGGAGTACTCTGCCCGTAGTGATCTGAGATCAGAGATCCGAGATCCGAGATCAGAGATCAGAGATCCGACCGGTGACCGTACGAACCCACCCCCGGAGCCCCGATGGTGCGCAGCAACCCCCAGCGACGGGCCGCGCTCGTCGACGCCGCGATCGAGGTGCTGGCCCGTGAGGGGGCGCGGGGGCTGACCTTCCGGGCGGTGGACACGGAGGCGGGAGTACCGGCCGGGACCGCCTCCAACTACTTCGCCAATCGCGACGAGTTGCTCACCCAGACCGGTGCCCGGGTCTACGAGCGTCTGGTGCCGGACGAGGAGACCATCGCGCGTCAGCGGACGGCGGCCCCGGACCGGGAGACGTACGCCCGGCTGATGCATGAACTGGTGGGCCGGGTCAGCGCGTTCCGCAGCGGCTATCTCGCCCTGCTGGAACTCCGGCTGGAGTCCACCCGCCGCCCGGAACTGCGCAAGATCCTGACCGAGCGGGCACGCGCCGACCTCGACGCGAACATCGCCTACCACCTGGAGTCCGGGCTACCCGGCGACACCACCTCCGTAGAGCTGCTCTACCTCGCCCTGAACTGGCTGATCGTCGAACAGCTCACCCTCCCGGACGTGCTGTCGGACGCGGAGCGGGAGCGGCTGGTGAGGGCGGCGGTGGAGCGGATCGTGGTGAGGTAGGGCCGTGCCGGAGGCCGGGAGCAGGGTGCCCGGCAGTGAACGGCCCGGCCGCCGTACCGGCGAGGGCGGTGCCCGGGGGTGACCCGTCGCCGCCAGGACCAGGGCGGGTGTCCTCCTCCCTGTCTGGCCCTGGCCGTGCTGCTCTGGGACCACCATCACCGCGCCCAGCCACCTGGCCGCGCCCCCTCATCTCGCGACCACGACCACCACCGCGCCCGCGGCCTCCGTGCCGTCCCGGTGCATTCGGTCCAGCACCTGGCGGGCGCTCCCGAGGCAGGTGCCGTCGAGGGTGGGGAGGGTCAGGTCGGCGGGGGTCTCCGGGGGCGTGCGCGGCCGGGCGGTCACGGCGAGGCGGGTGTCCGAGCCGGGCCGGGCGCGCAGATGACGGCCCACGGACGCGGCGCAGACGCCGTCCTCCATCACGATCCACGCCAGGGGCGCCGCGTCCAGAAGCTCCGCGCCGAGGCTGTACGGGCCGTCCCAGTCGAGGGCGTCGGCGAGTCGGTGGCGGTGGTCGAGGAAGTGGCCGCCGGCCCGTTCGGCCAGTTCGCGGGCCGACTCGTGGTCCCCGAGGGGTGGTTCGGCGGGACGGCAGCGTCCGCCCCGTCGCTCGATCGCCCGCAGCCCGGCCGGATCGGCCGACGCCGGGACGACGGCGGTGTAGGCAAGGCCGAGCAGTTGCGCGAAGTACGCCTGTGCCACGGCCAGATCGCCGCTCGCCGCGTCGAAGAGGGGGGTGTCGCGGTCGATCCGGCCCTCGCGCAGGGCGTCCAGCAGCAGATCGCGGGCCGGGCCGTGCGCACCGCTGCCGCTGGGGCGGCGGGACTCGTCCTTCAGATAGACCCGCGCGCCCGGCCGGTCCGGAAGCGGGACGAGATCCAGGGGTGTGGGTGGTTCGGCCGCCCGGTCCGCCAGCAGCAGATCGATCGCCCGACCCGCCCAGACACTCGGGGACTTCTCACCGTGTTCATGTGCCATTCCCGATCCCTTCATCAAGATTCCGATGCTAAGCGGAGGAAAGGGGGTAATCGGCAAAAGTCACTGGGAAGTTGGGCGTACGAGGTTGAGCTGACGCACACCTGTCCGTATCCCGGGCGGCCGGGAGGCCGGTGATCGGGCGTGGCCCCGGTCAGAGGGTGGGTACGCGGGCGAAGCGGGCCGCGATGTGGAGGTCCGCCTCGATGGCCGCCGCGGTGGCGCGCAGTTCGGGCAGGACATCGGCGACGCACGCCTCGGGGGTGCGGCGGCTGCTGTGCACGGTGACGTTGACGGCGGCGACGGGCGTGCCGTCGCGGTCGCGGACCGGGACGGCGATGGAGCGCAGGCCCTCCTCCAGTTCCTCGTCGACCAGGGCGTAGCCGTCGGCACGGGCGCGGTCGAGGAGGGCGGCGAGGTCGGCGGGGCCGGTGACCGTGCGGGAGGTCAGCGGGTCGCGGGCGAAGGGCCCGAGGCGGGCCGCGCGGTCGGCGGGCGGCAGGGCGGCCAGGAGGACCCGGCCGACGGAGGTGGCGTACGCGGGGAGACGGGAGCCGACCGCGATGTCGACGTCCATGATCCGGCCGGTGGTGACCCACGCCGTGTACTGGACCTCGTCCCCGGTGAGCACGGCCAGCGCGGCGGAGTCCTGGACGCGCCGGGTCAGTTCGGCGAGGTGGGGGCGGGCGACGCGGGTGAGGGTGGTTCTGGACAGCGGCGGGAAGCCGAGGGCGAGGACGCGCGGGGTGAGCCGAAAGCCTCGGTCGCGGGTGGTGACGTAGCCGAGGTGGTCCAGGGTGATCAGGGCGCGGCGGGCGGTGGCGCGGGCCAGTCCGGTGGCCTCGGCGACGGCGGTGAGGGTGAGCTCGTCGCGGCCGTCGCCGAACGCGGTGATCACGGTCAGGCCGCGGGCCAGCGACTCGACGAACTCCCGGCCGAGTTCCTGCTTGGACGCGCCGGTCCACCCGGCGAGCCCGGACGGGGCGCCGGGTGGACCGGGCGGGTGGGGCGCGGCGAGCGTGTGTTCCATGGTGGTGACCGCCGCGCGCAGCCGGGGCAGCAGGGTGCCGTGCAGCGAGTCCGCGCTGTGCCGGCTGGTGTGGCTCACGACGCTGGCGACGCAGGCGATCCGGCCGTCCGGTGTGCGCACGGGCGCGGACAGGGCGATCAGGCCGGGCTCGATCAACTGGTCGTCCAGCGCCCAGCCGTCCGCCCGCGCCCGCTCGACGGCCGCCGTGAAAACGGCGTCGGGGGCGATGTGCGGCCGGGGCGGTACGGCCGGGAAACCCCGGTCCTGCGGGTCGGCGGCGCGGCGGTCGTGCCAGCGGCGCCAGTCCTCGGGCGTCCACTCGGTGGCGAGCAGCGGGCCGGGCGCGGTGCGTTCGGCGGGGAGCAGGTCGCCGATGCGGAAGCTGAGGGAGAGGGCGCGGCGCCGGGTGGCCTGGTGGATGAAGCGGATGCCGTCGCCGTCCGGCACCGCGAGCGACACCGACTCGTCGAGCGCGTCGGCGAGGGCGTCGGCGTGGCCGCCGAGCAGGGCGGGCAGCCGCAGGGCGGCGAGGTAGGCGTTGCCGAGTTCCATGAGACGCGGGGCGAGGGCGGCGTCGCGGCCGTCCAGCCGTACGTAACCCATGCGCGCGAGGGTGGCGGCGATCCGGTCGACGGTGGAGCGGGCGAGCCCGGTGGCGCGTTCCAGTTCGCTGAGGCTGGCGGTGCCGCCGGTGTCGGTGAGGCGGCGCAGCACGGCGATCCCCCGGACGAGGGGGGCGACGGCCTCCGGCGGAGGCGCGGGCGCCAGAGGCGGGCCGGCCGGCGGCAGGGTGTGGCCGGTGGTGATGGGCGTCAGGGGGGTCATGGGCTCTCCGTGGCGGATGTCCGGGCCACCGTAGTCGGGGCGGACCGGGGGAGCACAGCGGCGGGGTACGCGTGCGGTCCGGTGCCCGGACCGTTGACAGGGCCCGGCACCGGGCGCAGACTCACACGGGAAGAGTGTGAACTATATTTCACCAGACGAACAGACGAACAGGCGAACGTCGTACGTGTATCGCACGGGTATCGCACGAGCGTCACGACCTCGACGACATCGGGGAAACGAGGAGAAGACCATGCACACCACGGTCGGGATCATCGGCGGCGGCCCCTCCGGGCTGCTCCTCGCCCGCCTGCTGCACAACGCGGGCATCGACAGCGTGGTCCTGGAGCGGCGCGACCGCGCGTACGTCGAGCAGCGCCAGCGCGCCGGAATCCTGGAGCAGGCCACGGCGGACGTGCTGATCGCGGCCGGAGCCGGGGCCCGCCTGGAGCGGGAGGGGATACCGCACGACGGCATCGAGCTGCGCTTCGGCCGGCGCGCGCACCGACTGGACTTCCCGGCGCTCACCGGCGGACGGCGGGTGTGGGTGTACGCGCAGACCGAGGTGGTGAAGGATCTCGTCGCGCTGCAACTGGCCGAGGGCGGACCGCTGCTGTTCGAGGCGGAGGTCCACGCGGTGGAGGGCGCGGACACCGACCGACCGCTGATCCGCTACACCCACGAGGGCCGCGAGCAGACCCTGACCTGCGACTACGTCATCGGCTGCGACGGCTATCACGGGGTGGCCCGCACGGCGGTGCCCGAGGGGGTGCGCAGCACGTACGAGCGGGTCTATCCGTACTCCTGGCTCGGCATCCTCGCCGAGGCTGCGCCCGTCTATGACGAGCTGATCTACGCCCATTCCGACCGCGGCTTCGCGCTCGCCAGCATGCGCTCGCCCACGGTCAGCCGGCTCTACCTCCAGGTGCCCAACGGCACGGACCCGGCCCACTGGCCGGACGAGCGGATCTGGGACGAGCTGGACGCCCGGTTCGCGATCGACACCGAGCCGGGCTGGCGGCTGAAGCGGGGGCCGGTCACCGGCAAGTCGGTGCTGCCGATGCGCAGTTCGGTGACCGAGCCGATGCGGCACGGGCGGCTGTTCCTGGCCGGGGACGCGGCGCACATCGTGCCGCCGACCGGCGCGAAGGGGCTGAATCTCGCGGCAGCCGATGTGGTGGTGCTCGCCCGCGCCTTCGCCCATCTGAAGGAGACCGGCTCGGCCGAACTGCTGGAGTCGTACTCCGACACCTGTCTGCGCCGGGTGTGGCGGGCCGAGCACTTCTCCTACTTCATGACCACGACCCTGCACACGGACCCGGACCAGAGCCCGTTCGAGACCCGGCTCCAGCTGTCCCAGCTCGACCGGGTGGCATCGTCCCCGCACGCGGCGGCGGAGCTGGCGGAGAACTACACGGGGCTGCCGCTGGGCGAGGCGGAAGGGGCACAGGGGGCAGGCGCGGCGGAGTGAGCGCCGTCCGATCGTGATCCCGGCCGCGCGTCCGCCGCCGACCGGCCCCGGGCGCCGGCCCCCGCGCGCCGGGTGCCGGGTGCCAGGTGCCGGGTGCCAGGTGCCGGCTCATGATCCACTGTTCCACCCCCTCCCCCGCACCACCGCCCGTGCTGACAGGATGGCCCCGACCACGCCGGGGACGCGCCCGTGTCCCCGGAACGAAGGGGGAAGCCCATGGTGATACTCGTCCTGTCCGTCCTCGTCGTGCTGGCCGTCGCCGGGTGCGCCTGCGTCGTCTGGGCCTCGCGCGGCGGCCCGCGCTGGGTGCGCGGTGTGGCGTCGGCGACGGTGATGGCGGGCGAGCTGGTGCGCAAGTCGAACCGCTCGCAGAAGAACTCGGGGCCGGGTTCGCAGTCGGGGTCAGGGTCGGTCGACGGGTAGCACCGGGCCGGACCCCCGCGGCGCGGTGCTACCCGGGGTGACCGGCCCGGTGAGCACCGTCAGCGCGGTGAGCGCCGTGAGCGCGGGCCCCAGGTCAGCCGACGTGATGCGGGTCGCAGCACCCCTCCCGCCGCATCTGGCGGCTGACCTCCAGCCAGTCCACGGACGCCCGCGCACCGGCCTCGTCCGCCTCGTCGTTCGGCCCTGTCGGCGCGAAGTCCTCCAGCAGATCGGCCTGTTCGAACAGGACCCCGCCCCGCAGCACGGCCGGCGTGCGGATCAGCGTGGCGAAGTCGGTGAAGGGATCGCCGTCCACGATCGTCAGATCGGCCAGTTTGCCCTCCTCCAGCGTGCCCAGATCGGCGTCGGCGCCGAAGACACGTGCGGGCAGCACGGTGACCGTCCGCAGGGCCTCGGCCGGGGACAGGCCCGCGCGGTGCAGGGCGCGCAGGCCCAGATGGAGGCTGAGGCCGACGGCGACGAGCGGCTGGTCCGTGCCGAGCGCGACCAGGCCACCGGCGGCGAGGATCCGCCGGTAGACATCGGTCTCCCGGCCGAGCGTCGCGAGCTGGTCCGGGGTCGGCGGGGCACCGGCCTGCTGCCGGACCAGGGCGATGTCCCACGGCGGCATCAGCGCGGCGACGCGCGGGTCGTCCGCGAGGGCCGGGTCGGCGCCCAGCAGCGGCACCGAGGTGAAGGGCGTGGCGACGAGATGGAAGCCGGTGCCGGAGTAGATCTCCGTGACGTCCTGGTAGGCGTTGCCGCGCGCCGAGGTGGCGTGGCCGAACTCCAGTCGCTGGGTGGCCTGGAGATGGGTCGTCAGATCCTGCCCGAGCTGTACGCCGGGGCTGCACAGATGGCCGCCGGTGCGCACCCCGAGCCGTTCGTGCGCGAAGTCGGCGGCCTCCTTCATCACCCAGCCGGGGGCCCGTACGTACGTCTTGACGAAGTCCCAGTCCAGGGCCTGCGCGCGGGCGAGTGAGCGCTCCAGGCCCTCGCGGGTGCGGTGGGCGCGGCCCATGCTGTAGGCGACCCGGGACCCGTCGAGGAGTTCGCCGGTGGTGAGCAGCCGGGGCCCGGTGAGGACACCGGCGGCGACGGCCTCGCGGATGCGGGCCTGTTCGTAGGCGAAGCCGCCCAGGGAGACGGCGGTGGTGATGCCGTACGCGATCTGGAGTGCGGTCTGGCGTCCGCCGTAGGTGCTCTGCCAGGGGTGGGTGTGGGCGTCCCACAGGCCCGGGACGACGGTCCGCTCGCTCGCGTCGACGCGGCGGGCGGCGGGGCGTGCGGGGCGGTGGGCCGCCACCTCGGTGATCCGTCCCTCGCGGATCACGACGTCGACGTCCTCGCGGACCTCGGTGCCGGTGCCGTCCCAGAAGCGGCCCGCGTGCACGACCGTGTCGGCGGGGCGGGGTCTGCGGTAGTCGAGCGGGACCCGGACGGTACGGGCCGTGCCGCTCGCGATGTCGATCAGGCGCAGGCTGCCCGCGGAGAGGTAGAGGAGGCTGCGGGCGTCGGCGGACCAGGAGGGGTGGTCGGCGGCCTCGGTGGTGAGGCGGCGGGGTGCTCCGTCGGGGGTGCCGTCCGGGCGTACCGGCAGCAGCCACAGCGCGGATTCGGAGATGACGGCCATCCAGCGGCCGTCGGGGGACCAGACGGGTCCGGAGTCGTAGCGGTCGGAGAGGGAGGTGTGCGGGGCGACGGCGTGCAGGGTGGCCGTGCCGTCGGTGGTGTCGAGGACCCGGATGAGGTTGTAGCCCTCGCGGAACCGCCGGTTGAGCCGGTTGCGGTCGCACAGCGCCACGTAGCGGCCGTCCGGGGACCAGCTGGGGCGCCCCGGCAGGCCGCCGGCGCCGAGCGGGGCGGCGAGGAGGCGTTCGGGGCCGTCGGGCCGAACCTGGTCCAGGTCCAGGTCCTGGACCAAGAGGTTGCCGGACATGTCCAGGCAGGCCAGCCGGGTCCCGTCGGGCGAGAGGGCGGGGAAGACCCGGCCGCCCCCGGCGAGCACGGTCTCCGCGCCGGAGGCGAGGTCGCGCCGGCGCACGGCGAACAGCCCGTCGCGGTCGTCGGCGTAGACCAGGCCCTTGCCGTCGGGCGTCCAGACCGGCGCCAGCACATAGCGGGTGGCGGGGACCTGGAGGATCTTGCGGGGCGCCCGGCCGCCCTCGGTCCCGGCGGTCCACAGCGCGTTCAGCGCGGCGAATGCGACGGAACGGCCGTCGGGCGCGAGGGCGGGCAGGTGCAGCGCCCGTACCGGGCGGGTGCCGGCGCCCTCGAAGTCGTACGTCTTGCCACGGTAGGGCGGCCGGTCCACCGGCAGTGCGGCGGTGAACGGGATCTCCTCCGGGTCGCCCGGCGCATCCGGGTCGAGCAGCCGGAACCGGCCGTCGACGGTGAGCAGCAGCCGTTCGCCGTCGGTCCAGCGGGGCGGCGCGGGCAGTACATCGCCGTCGACGGCGACCGGCCGCCCGTCGACCACGAGGGTGCAGGAGGCCGTGGGCGCGACGGTGGTGCGCAGATAGGCCAGGCGTCCGGCGGGTGAGACGGTGGGGGTCATCAGCTGGGCGCCGGAGTCGTCGGTGTGCTCGGTGGTGACCGGGCCTGAGCCGTCGGCGGCCACGGCCGCGATGGTGTCCGCGCGCAGGGTGCCGGTCGCGGTGACGGCGGCGCGCACGAACAGCACCCGCTCACCGTCGGGCGACCAGGTGGGGTCGGAATCCTCCCACTCACCGGCGGTCCCCGGCTCCTGCCCTCCGGTGAGCCGGGTCAGCGCGCCCGTGCGCACGTCCACGGTCCAGATGCGGTACGGGGAGCCGGTCACGGTGTCGCCGCCGCGCTCGGAGGCGAACGCGATCCGGGTGCCGTCCGGCGACCAGGCGGGCCCCCGGTCGTCGTACGGGCCGTCCGTGAGCTGCCGCAGCCCGGAGCCGTCGGGGCGGAGCGTCCAGAGGTGGAATCCGCCTCCTTGGTAGGCGCAGACGACGAGGGTCCCGCCGTCGGGCGAGAACAGCGGGCGGGTGGGTTCGAACCCGGCCTGGGTGAGCGGCACGGCCTCGCCGCCCTCGCGGGGGACGGACCACAGGACGCTCTGGATCTCGGCGATCAGCCGGTCACCGCCGGGCGCGAGGGTCGCGGAACCGCCGGTGGCGCGGGTGAAGGTGAGGGTGGTGGTGGCGGGGGTGGCAGAGGTGGCAGAGGTGACGGATGCGGCGGAGGTGGCCGGGGCGGCGAAGGCGGCGGGGGCGGCGATACCGGCCATGCCGGTCATACCAGTCATGCCGGTCAGCGCGGTCGCCGTGGCGGTGGTGGTGGCCTGGAGGAATCTGCGGCGGGACAGCGGCGTGTCCGGCGGGGTTTCCGGGCGGGCGGGGAAGGTGCCGGCGGGACGGACGGTGTCGGGGGTGGCTTCGGAGTCCAAGGGTGCTCCCAGTGCACGGAGTTGGGGTACCGGAGAGAAGAGACCACTGGGCAACGTACGGGGGCGGGGCGTGTCACGGGGGAGACGAGGGCGGTTATCGGCCGATGTTCACTGTCTGATCGGGGCGGCGGACAACGGGGGGGGTGGGGCGGCACCGGCTTCCTCCTGCCGAGGGGGTTGGTGGCGGCGGTGGCGGTGACGGTGGCGGTGCCGACACGGTCCCGTCCCGGGTGGCGGAAGGGTTCGAAGAGGCCGCCGATACGGTCGGGGCCCCGGCCCGCCCGCGGTCGGCGACGGTCAGGCGCGGCCCTCCAGGGGCACCTGGATCCGCCCCTCGGGGAAGACCGTTCCCCGGCCATTCACGGCCGCATCACCTCGCGGCGGTTGCCCCCGCCCGTGCCCGATCTACGGTCGTGAGGTCACCCGATCCCGTACGAGTGAGGTGCGATGTCCGCAAGACGAGTCCTCGCCGGCCTGGCGCTGGCGCTGGCCCCGGTGTTCCTGGTGTCCGCCCTGCCCGGCACCGCGCAGGCGGCGAACGGCGGCCCTGGGGTGCCGCCCCGCAAGACACAGTTCGATCTCCAGGCGCACCGCGGTGGTCTCGGCCTGACGACGGAGTCGACCCTGGCGGGGTTCGCCAAGGCGCTGCGGCTCGGCGTGAGCACCCTCGAACTGGACACCCAGGTCACCAAGGACGAGAAGGTGGTCGTCACCCACGACCGTCAGGTCAGCGCCACCAAGTGCCGTGACACCGGGCCCGTGGTGCCGGGCGACCCGATGTACCCGTACGTCGGCAAGTACATCAAGGATCTGACGCTGGCCCAGATCAAGACCATGGACTGCGGCTACCAGCAACTCCCCGGCCACCCCGGGCAGGAGGTCGTCACGGGGGCCCGGATGGCCGAGCTGAAGGACGTGCTCAACCTGGTCAAGAGCTACCGGGCGTACCAGGTGACGCTCAACATCGAGACGAAGGTCGAGGCGGGCGCACCCGAACAGACCGCGCCGCGCGAGCTGTTCGTGCGCCGGGTGTACGAGGAGATCCGCAGGTCCGGTCTCCAGGACCAGGTCAGCATCCAGTCCTTCGACTGGGGCGCGCTGAAGGCGATGCACGAGCTGGCCCCGAAGTGGCCGCTGGTCGCCCTCACCAACTACGACTTCCTCCAGGTGGGCAAGGAAGGCGCCTCCCCGTGGCTGGGCGGGATGGACGCCGACGACTACGACGGCGACTTCGTGCGGGCGGCCTCCACGATCCGCGGCGTCAAGGCCCTCTCCCCCAACTACGGCTTCCCGCAGAACGGCAAGCTCGGCGACCCGGGCTTCCGCTTCTACCCGGACGAGCAGATGATCGCCGACGCCCACGCCAAGGGCCTGAAGGTCATCCCGTGGACCTGTGACGACCCGGCGACCATCGAGGCGTTGATCGACCTGGGCGTGGACGGCATCATCACCGACTACCCGGACCGGGTCCGCCAGATCATGGCGGAGCGGGGGATGCGGTTGCCGAAGTCGTACGGCCCGCGCTGATCCGGTGAGGCGGGGCGGTGTCCACGCTTGTGGGCCCGACCCCGCACGGCCGTTTCGTTCAAGACCGGGACCCGGGCCGACGGCTACGGTCGCGACCATGGGAACAGCAGAGACGTACGAGCACACGCACAGCCTGCACCTCAGCACACGGATCGAGCGGCCCGCCGAGGAGGTGTACGCCTTCGCGTCGGCCCCGTCCAACATCCCCACCTGGGCCGGCGGGCTGGGCAGTGCCGTGGAGCAGGTCGACGGCCGCTGGATCGCGGACTCCCCCATGGGACGCGTCGAGGTCGTCTTCGTACCCCGCAACGACTTCGGCGTCCTCGACCACGATGTCACCCTGCCGTCGGGCGAGGTCGTCCACAACCCGGTACGCGTGATCGCCGACGGCGCCTCGGCATCGGAGGTGCTGTTCACCCTGCGCCGCCGGGACGGCATGACCGAGGAGCAGTTCCGGCGGGACGCGGAGACGGTGAGGGCGGATCTGGCGACGCTGAGGCGGGTGATGGAGGAGGCGGGGTAGGGGACTCTCGTAGAGGACTCTCGTAGAGGACTCTCGTAGGGGGCTCCCGCAAAGGGCTCTCGTAGAGGGCCCTCGGGAGGAGTGCCTCGCCGGAAGCCTGGATTCCCCCTCCCCCCTCCCCCCTCCCCCCGCCCGTCGCCCTCAGCGCACCGGCGCGCTGCTCCGCCCCCGCCGCCGGCCGCTCAGCTCGGCGTCGAGCGTCTCCTGGGCGACCCGCATGCCCTCGGCGTACACCGGCTCCTGGAGGCGCTGCCACATCTGGTCCTCGGTGAGTTCCTCGACGCGGGCACTCACCCACCAGATGTTTCCGAACGGGTCCTTGATCCGGCCGCCGCGCTGCCCGAAGGCGTCGTTGGCGAGTGCCGTGAGGACCTGCCCGCCGGCCGCGAGGGCCCGTTCGAACGCCTCGTCGGCGTCGGGGACGTACAGATTGAGCAGGCTGGGCAGGACGGGCCAGTCCGCGCGCCGGTCGAAGGCGAGGACCACCGTGTCGCCGACCCGGATCTCGGCGTGCCCGATCAGCCCGTCCTCGGTGGTGACCCGCCCCAGTTCCACCCCGCTGAACGCCTCGCTGACGAAGTCGAGAAAGGCTCCGGTGTCGTCCGTGACGACCCAGGGCGCGACGGTGGTGTATCCCTGCGGGGCTGCGGAGGTCTGGTCGGTCATGGTCCGTCCTTCTGGTGGGTGAGGTGTGGTGGTTTGGCATGGGGTGGTCGGTGATGAGGACGACGGTAGGCGGGATATAGGTCAGATTCTGGCCTCTTTGCGCTCCGGTTCCGCGGCGAGGCCGTGAGCAGCCGGTACGGGCACGGTGCAGGGGATGCGGGGAGGCGCGGCCAGGACGATCCTGGGGACATGGCGGCGATTCGCGTGATCGTGCAGCCACCCTCTCCCACCGGCGGGCGGCGGGTACGGGTCGACGGAGAGATCCTCGGCATCGCGTACAGCACGACGGACGTCGCCGAGTTCCTGCGCCGCGCCGGGCTGGAGGTCGACCCCGAGGACGTACCGACCCTCGCGTGGATCGAATGGCGCGGAGTGGGGCCGGGCCACTGGGGACCGGAGACCGGCGGCTGAGGCATTCGCGGGCCCGCCTAGAATCCCTGGCTCATCGCCGGGTCCGGAGGGGGAATCGCATGCCGTTCAAGATGACCGTGGAGTTCGCGTCAGCCATGGTGACGGTCATTCCGATCATCATGTTGGTGGCGGCGGTCGAGTTCAACAGCTTCCACCGAACGCTCGAAGACTCGCACAACGAAGTGCTCCACTCGATGAGCGAGAAGATCCAAGCCGCAGGCGAAGGGCGGGAGATCCCGGCCGACCGGCATCGACCCCGGCGCACCTACTGGACCGTCTGGGCATGGCTCGCACTCTGGGCCAGTCAGACCGGGGCTGAGGTCCAGCTGATCAGATGGCTCGCCGGCGACGCGCGGCAGCCGGACCCGCTCACGGCTCAGATCGTCGCGAACATCGCCATCCTCGGATTCGCGGCGGTCCTGGTGGTTCCCTTGATCCAGCAGATCCTCGACACACGGTCCCGCCGCCTCAGACTGGACGCGATGGTGGTCGAACTCGAATCCCTCAGGTCGAGGAACGGCGCCCGGTAGAGGCGGGGGGGGCTCGCGGGGGCTCCGCGCCCAGGGACGGCGTGCCCCCGCCCCCGCGACGGACGCCGGTCAAGGTGCCCTTCCGCGGCGCCGCAGCCGAATCCGCCGGCACCCCGCGAGCGATCAGCCACGCCGGCGCCTCCACCGCGGCTTCGCCCTCAACGGCCGTACGGCTTCGACGAGTCCGGCATCACCCACTTCACCGGCCTCGCCGGACGACATCCGCGCGGCCGTCGCCCATCTGCGCGAACACACCGAGGGCTACGGCTCCGGGAACAGCTCGGCGCCCGAGGGGCTTTGGTCCCTGCGCCGAGGGCGTCCCCTCGCACCGCAGGCCCCGCTGTCCACCCGGAGACCGCCCACACCCGCCGGAGGCCCCCGCCCTCCCCCAACCACACCCCCTTGCGCCAAGGCCCACCCCATCCCCCACACTCCCCCCATGGACACCGCCCGCTTCCTCGACACCCTCGACTCCGAAGGGCGGCTGCTGGCCACGGCCGCCGAGCAGGCCGGGACCGACGCGGCCGTGCCGACCTGCCCCGAATGGCGGATCGGCGATCTGCTGCGGCACACGGGCGCGGTCCACCGCTGGGCGGCCGGTTTCGTCGCCGACGGCATCCACGCTCCCCGCCGCCTCGACGCGCTCCCGGCGCTGGACGGGCCCGAACTGGTGGCCTGGTACCGGGACAGCCACCGCGAGCTGGTCCGGACGCTGACGCGGGCCGCGCCCGACACCGAGTGCTGGGCGTTCCTGCCCGCGCCCTCGCCGCTGGCCTTCTGGCGGCGGCGCCAGGCGCACGAGACGACCGTGCACCGGTTCGACGCGCAGGCGGCGCTGGCGGCGGTCCGGGCCGGCACCCCTCCGCCGACGGTGACGGGAGCCCAGGCCGACACCCCTCCGCCAACGCTGAGGGCAACCCGCCTCGCCGCCCCCTCACCCATCGCCGCGGACTTCGCGGTGGACGGCATCGACGAGTTGCTGCGCGGTTTCCACGCCCGCGCCAGAAGCCGGGTCCGTACGGAGAACCCCCGGGTGCTACGGGTGCGTACCTCGGACACGGACGCCGTATGGACCGTACGGCTGTCACAGGAACCCCCGGCGGCGACGCGGGGCGCGGAGGGGGACGCGGAATGCGAACTGTCCGGCCCGGCCGATCTGCTGTACCTGGCGCTGTGGAACCGGGTGCCGGTACCGAAGGTGTCCGGCGACCCGACCCTCGCGAGGCTCTGGCGGCAGACGTCGGCGGTGTGAACGGAGACCGAGGGCGCTCAAGGGGCCCGTAACAACGGAAGGGCCCACAACGGGCCGGGAATTCAGCGGCGCGCGCCCGTCAGCACCCGCCACGCCCCCTCAACCCCGTAAGGCACACGCCCCCTCAACCCCGTGAGGAACCCGCCCCTCAACCCGCCGCCCCCTCACCACCCGCCAGCATCCGCGTCAGCACCTCGCGCTGCACCGGCAGCACCGCCCGGTACAGCTCACGCCCCCGGTCCGTCAGCAGGACGCGCACCCCGCGCCGGTCCTCGACACACATCGCGCGCTCCACCAGCCCGTCCCGCTCCAGCCGGGCGATCAGCCGGGACAGGGCGCTCTGGCTGAGATGGATCCGGTCGGAGATCTCCTGGACGCGGAAGGAACAGTCGCCGTCCGGGGGTGTGCTCTCGGCCAGCACGTCGAGCACCTCGAAGTCGCTGGCGCCCAGGCCGTGTTCATGCAGCACCCGGTCGAGTTCGCACTGGGTGCGCGCGTGCAGGGCCAGGATGTCGCGCCATTGCTCCACGAGGGCCCGCTCGCCCCGCTCCTCGCCCTTCGTCACCGACATGGGCCGCACCGTAGCAGAGAAGGCCCATTTGTTGCACTCGAATTAAATGTACTTGCACTCAATGCACATGCATGTACTGTCTCGCCCATGACCTCTCCGCTCGTCACCTCCGCGCCCGAAGGGCGCTGGACCCCCCGCCTGTGGGGCACCCTGCTGGTGCTCTGCGCCGCGATGTTCCTCGACGCGCTGGACGTGTCGATGGTCGGCGTCGCCCTCCCGTCCATCGGCGCGGACCTCGGCCTGTCCACCTCGTCCCTGCAATGGATCGTCAGCGGCTACATCCTGGGGTACGGCGGTCTGCTGCTGCTCGGCGGTCGCGCCGCCGACCTGCTGGGCCGGCGCCAGGTCTTCCTGGTCGCGCTCGCCGTCTTCGCCGTCGCCTCGCTCCTCGGCGGCCTGGTCGACTCCGGCCCGCTACTGATCGCCAGCCGCTTCGTCAAGGGCCTGAGCGCCGCGTTCACCGCACCCGCCGGCCTGTCGATCATCACGACCACGTTCCCGCAGGGCCCCCTGCGCAACCGGGCCCTGTCCATCTACACCACCTGTGCCGCCGCCGGCTTCTCCATGGGCCTGGTGGTCTCCGGACTGCTCACCGAGGCCAGTTGGCGGCTGACCATGCTGCTGCCCGCCCCCATCGCCCTGATCGCACTGATCGCCGGCCTGAAGCTGCTGCCGCGCAGCGCCCGCGAACGCGACCACCAGGGGTACGACATCCCCGGCGCCGTCCTCGGCACCGCCTCGATGCTGCTGCTGGTCTTCACCGTCGTCCAGGCCCCCGAGGTCGGCTGGGCGTCCGCCCGCACCCTGCTGTCGTTCCTGGCCGTCGCCGCCTTGCTGGCCCTGTTCGTACGGGTCGAACGGCGCTCGCCGGGACCGCTGATCCGGCTCGGGGTGCTGCGCTCGGGCACCCAGGTGCGCGCCCAGCTCGGCGCGATGACCTTCTTCGGCTCGTACATCAGCTTCCAGTTCCTGGTCACGATCTACATGCAGGAACTGCTCGACTGGTCCGCGCTGCACACCGCGCTCGCCTTCCTGCCCTCGGGCGCCGTCGTCGCCCTGTCGGCGACCATGGTCGGCTCGATCGTCGACCGGTTCGGCACCCAGCGGCTGCTGGCGATCGGCTTCGCGCTGCTGGTCACCGGGTACACGCTGTTCCTCGGCGTCGATCTCGACCCGGTGTACGCCGCCGCGATCCTGCCCAGCATGCTGCTGATCGGCGCGGCCTGCGCCCTGATCCTCCCGTCCCTGAACATCCAGGCCACCAACGGCGTCGACGACCATGAACAGGGCATGGTCTCGGGCCTGCTGAACACCTCCGTGCAGGTCGGCGGCGCGATCTTCCTGGCCGTGGTCACGGCGGTGGTCACCGCGGGCGCCCCGGAGAACGCCACCCCGCAGGCCGTCCTCGACAGCTACCGTCCGGGCCTGCTCGTCGTCACGGGCACCGCCGTCGCCGGACTGCTGCTGTCCCTGACCGGACTGCGCGGCCGGCCTCGCGGCGAGTCCCTCGTCGTCACCAAGTCCACCGTGAAGGAGACGGAAGCGGACCGCGTGCCGGTCCGCGACTGAACAGGGGGTCCGTCTCCGAAGGGGTGCCCGGCGGGGCGTGCTTGCCTCGCCGGGCACCCGCGTACGACACTCCGGGCATGAGCGCGCAGCGGGAACGCGGGGGACCAGGGCATGAGCACGCTCGGCGAACTCGGCGCGTGAGCGCACCCGGAGGACCACCACGTCACCACACGCGGGGAACCCGGCGCGTGAGCACACACACGGGGACGGGGACGGGGACGGGGACGGGGACTCAGGATATGAACACGCACGGGGGGACACAGGACATGAGCACACACGGGGGACGCCGCTCGCAGGACGAGCGGGACGCGATCACCGTCGAGATCGGATACGCGCTCGTCAGCGCGTTGTTCGCGGCGGCGCTGCTGTTCGGGGTGGTGGCCGGTCCGGCGCTGCTGTTCGCCCTGCCCGGTCCGCTGGAGCGGGTGCTGCTCAACGCGGGGTTCGTGCTCGCGCCGGTGCTGTTCCTCGTGAGGGTGGTGAGCGTGCTGATGCCCCTCGGGAGTTCCGGTCAGCCCAGCCAGCCGGGCCGGACCAATCCCGACTCGTAGGCCAGTACCACCAGTTGGGCCCGGTCGCGCACGCCGAGCTTCACCATCGTCCGGCTGACATGGGTCTTCGCGGTGAGCGGGCTGACCACCAGACGGCGGGCGATCTCGTCGTTGGACAGGCCGATGCCGACCAGTGCCATGACCTCGCGCTCGCGCTCGGTGAGGCCACCGAGGGTGCCGACCGCGGCGGGCTCCTTGGAGCGGGCGGCGAACTCGGCGATCAGCCGGCGGGTCACGCCGGGCGACAGCAGCGCGTCGCCCGCCACCACCGCCCGTACCGCCCGCACCAGTTCCTCCGGTTCGGTGTCCTTGACCAGGAAGCCCGACGCACCCGCGCGGATCGCCTCGAAGACATACTCGTCGAGTTCGAACGTGGTCAGCATGATCACTTTCACGTCCCCCAGCCCCGTGTCCCCGGTGATCCGCCGGGTAGCGGCCAGCCCGTCGAGGACCGGCATCCGGATGTCCATCAGTACGACGTCCGGCCGCAGTTCGCCCACCTCGCGCACGGCCTCCTCGCCATCGGCCGCCTCCGCCACCACCTCGATGTCCGGCTGGGCGTCCAGCAGCGCGCGGAACCCGGCCCGCACCAGCGACTGGTCGTCGGCGAGCAGTACGCGGATCACCGGTCCTCCTTCGTGGGCTCGTCGGTCCTTGTGGGGTCATCGGTTCTCGTGGGCTCGTCGGTCCTCACGGGGTCATCGGTCCTCACGGGGTCATCGGTTCTCACGGGGGTGCCGGTCTTCGTGGGCGCGTCTGTCCTCGTGGGCGCGTCTGTCCGCATGGGCGCGTCTGTCCGCATGGGCCCTGCGGTCCTCGTGGGCCCGTCGGTCGTGAGCGGCAGCACCGCCAGCACCCGGAACCCGCCGTCGGGTCGCGGGCCCGCCTCGATGGTGCCACCGAGCGCGGCGGCCCGCTCCCGCATCCCGGCCAGCCCATTGCCGCTGCCGCCCGCGTCCGCGCCGGTCGCGGGCCCGTCGTCGTCGACCCGCAGCCGCAACGCACCACCCCCGTGTTCGAGGCGCACGCGCGCGTGCCGTGAACCCGAATGCCGTACGACATTGGTGAGCGCTTCCTGGACGATCCGGAACGCGGCGAGATCGGTGCCGGGCGCCAGCCGGGGCGGGCGTCCCTCGACGGCGACCGTGAGACCGGCGAAGGCCGCCTGTTCCACCAGCTCGGGGAGGCGGTCGAGGCCGGGGGCGGGCGCGCGGGGCGCGTCGCCGGGGGTGCGGAGGGTGTCGAGCACCTGGCGGACCTCGCCGAGCGCCTCCTTGCTGGCCGACTTGATGGTGGTGAGCGCGGTGCGCGCCTGCTCGGGGTCGGAGTCCAGCAGGGCGAGGCCGACCCCGGCCTGGACATTGATCACGGAGATGCTGTGCGCGAGCACGTCGTGGAGTTCCTGGGCGATCCGCAGCCGCTCCTGGTCGGCGCGGCGCCTGGCGGCCTGGGCGCGTTCGGCCCGTTCCCGCACCCACTGATCGCGCCGCACCCGGGTCAGCTCGGCCACCGCCACGATCGCCGCCACCCAGGCCGCGATCACCAGTTCCTGCGCCCAGGGCGCGGGCGTGTCGCCGGGCGGCGGCAGCCAGCGGTACAGCCAGTGCGCGACCAGCACATGCCCGCCCCAGAGCAGCAGCAGCGCCGCCCAGGCGGCCCGGCGGCGCCCGGCGACCAGCGCGCTGAAGAACCCCAGCGCCACGATGAGGAACACCGGTCCGTACGGGTACCCGGCGCCCAGATAGACCGTCGCCGCCGCAGCCGTACCGAAGGCGACCAGCACCGGGTGGCGCTTGCGGAACAGCAGCAGGACACAGCCGGCGAGCAGCAGAGCGCGGGCGAAGGGGTCGAGCGCGGCGCGCTGGCCCTGCTGCGCGTGGGCGGCGAAATTCGACCCCACGAGCACGACGGCCGTCACGGCGAGGGTGGAGCGCCACGGCCACCGCCGGGCGTCCGCCGTCCCGTCCCAGCGGTTCCACCAGGGCGGCCCGTGCCGCCACCACGTCGGCGGGCCCGCCCGGCGCCCGTGCTGCCTGTCCATGCCCGCCACGCTAGACGCCACCGGCCACCGGCGCCGTCAGCCGGACGGGGTGATCACATGTACTCCCACGGAAGTACGCGCCCCGGCGCGCGGCCCTTGACGCCGCGGCGCACATATGTGGCTGCCGACGCGCGGCCCCCGCTCGTGCTGCCATACGTCGGCTCACTCGTGCAGACTGTTCTTGAGCGAACGAACATCCGTGAGGAGTCTGATGTCCCCACACGTGCAGAAGGCCGGCTGGTTCACGGTCAACGTCCTCAACCGTTCCGTCGCCTGGCTGACCGCCCGTGGGGTGAGCGTCTGGGGCTCGCGCGTCCTGGCCGTCCGGGGCCGCAAGAGCGGCCAGTGGCGGACCACTCCGGTGAACCTGCTGACGGTCCACGGGCAGTACTACCTGGTCGCGCCTCGCGGGCATGTCCAGTGGACGCACAACATGCGCGCGGCGGGCGGCGGTGAGCTGCGGCTCGGCAAGAACACGGATGTGTTCACCGCGACCGAGATCGCCGACGACGACAAACCACCACTGCTGCGGGCCTATCTCCGACGCTGGAAGTCGGAGGTGGGCGTGTTCTTCAAGGGCGTCGGCCCCGGGTCCTCGAACGCCGAACTACGACGGATCGCTCCTGATCATCCGGTCTTCCGGATCACGTTCACCAAGTGATCCGCGGGGTGGCAAGGGGGGGAGGTCACGGGTTGCCGTTGCTGGTTGCCGTTGCTGACCGGCGCCGCCCCGCCGTCGTGGCCGAGAAGTCATGTCCGGGCAGTCACTCGGGCGCCATGGGCGACGCCACGGCAGACACCTCGGCGGATGCCGTAGCGGATGCCGTAGCCGATTCTCGGCCGACGCCCTTCATGTCCCACCGCATCTGACACATCCGCCACACCCTCTGTGCCTGCCGAGCCCCCCGAATGCCCAACATCGTTGCCGACGCCGCCGTGTCCGGGCGCGCATCCAAATGCCGCGCGCGGGCCGACACATCCGGTATCGCGCCGACCCCCTCGCTGCCCAGCCCGCCACCCATCAGGCGCGCGGCTGCTCCTCCGCCGATTCCTCCTCCGGCTCCGGGTCCGGCTTGGGTTCCGTCTCCGCCTCCGCCGCCCGGCGGTCGAGCATGGCCAGCGCCCGCTGGGCGAACGGACGGCTGCGGACCAGTTCGCCCAGTGTGGTCGCCCCGCGCGTGATGTCCATGAAGGCCTTCCACGCCGGACGGACCCCCGTCAGCGCCGCGTGGAACAGCCCCGGCCGGCGCTCGAAGATGCGCAGCATCCGCTTGCCGACGGCCATTTCCACACCCAGCCCGGCCTTGATGGCGAAGGCGTAGTTGAGGGCCTGGCGGCGGGTGTCCACGGCGTCGTGCGCCTCCGCGATACGGACCGCCCACTCCCCCGCGAGCCGCCCGGACCGCAGGGCGAACGAGATGCCCTCGCGCGTCCACGGCTCCAGCAGCCCCGCCGCGTCCCCGCACACCAGCACGCGCCCGCGTGAGAGCGGCGAGTCGTCGGCGCGGCAGCGGGTCAGATGGCCGGAGGAGATGCTCGGTTCGAACCCGGCGAGGCCGAGCCGTCCGACGAAGTCCTCCAAATACCGCTTGGTGGCGGCGCCCTCGCCCCGCGCGGAGATCACCCCGACCGTGAGCGTGTCGCCCTTGGGGAAGACCCAGCCGTAACTGCCCGGCATCGGCCCCCAGTCGATCAGGACCCGGCCCTTCCAGTCCTCCGCCACGGTCTCCGGGACCGGGATCTCGGACTCCAGGCCGAGATCCACCTGTTCGAGCTTGACGCCGACGTGCGCCCCTATGCGGCTGGCACTGCCGTCCGCGCCGACCACGGCCCGCGCGAGGAGGGTCTCGCCGCCCTGGAGGACGACGGCGACCGTGCGGCGGTCGGGGACGGCCGAGCCGTGCTGCTCGACCCGCGTGACCGTGGCGCCCGTACGCAACTCCGCGCCCGCCTTCTGCGCGTGCTCGACCAATTGCTGATCGAATTCCGGTCGATTGATCAGACCGAACAGCATCTGCTTGGAGCGACGCGTGCGCGTGTAGCGCCCGTTGTGGGAGAAGGTGACCGCGTGCACGCGGTCCCGGAAGGGCAGTTCGAAGCCCGGTGGAAGGGAGTCCCGTGAGGGGCCGATGATGCCGCCGCCGCAGGTCTTGTACCGCGGCAGCTCCGCTTTCTCCAGCACCAGCACGCGCCGCCCGGCGACCGCCGCCGCGTATGCCGCAGAGGCCCCAGCAGGCCCCGCGCCCACCACGACGACGTCCCACACCTGCCGCACGTCGTCCGCCGAAGAGTTCTCGCTGCTCACGATGGTCTACTGCTCCCGATCCGCCGCCTGCCGACTGTCCCCCGCATCCTACGGCCGTGTCGCCGCAGGCCACTGTGGGAGGATCGGCACCGAATGCGCCCCGCACAAGGGCGCGCCTGCACTCGCGCGGTCATCGGTTGCCCCGAAGCGTTGCCTGTCCGTGCGCGAGCGAGCAAGAAGCAGCAGACAATACCTCGCGGCGTCCGCCGACCGCGCAGACCCGTTCACTGAAGTACAACGTCGCACCTACGAGGAGCGTGCCCATGTCGTCGAATCCGGTCGCCGAGACCGTCGCCTCGCTGATGCCCAGGGCGAAGGCCGAGCTGACCGAGCTGGTGGCCTTCAGGTCGGTGGCGGACTTCGACCAGTTCCCGAGGAGCGAGAGCGAGGGCGCGGCCCGCTGGGTCGCCGACGCGCTGACCGCCGAGGGCTTCCAGGACGTCGCCCTCCTCGACACCCCCGACGGCACACAGTCGGTGTACGGGTTTCTGCCCGGCCCGCAAGGCGCGCGGACCGTACTGCTCTACGCGCACTACGACGTCCAGCCGCCGCTCGACGAGGCCGCCTGGGCCACCCCGCCGTTCGAGCTGACCGAGCGCGAGGGCCGCTGGTACGGGCGCGGCGCCGCCGACTGCAAGGGCGGCGTGATCATGCACCTGCTGGCGCTGCGCGCGCTGAAGGCGAACGGCGGCGTACCGGTGCACGTCAAGGTGATCGCCGAAGGCTCGGAGGAGATGGGCACGGGCGGCCTGGAGCGATACGCCGAGGCCCACCCCGAACTGCTCACCGCCGACACGATCGTCATCGGTGACTCCGGCAACTTCCGGGTCGGTCTGCCGACGGTCACGACCACGCTGCGCGGCATGACCATGCTCCGTCTGTCGGTGGACACGCTCGAAGGCAATCTGCACTCCGGTCAGTTCGGCGGCGCCGCCCCGGACGCCCTGGCCGCGTTGGTCCGGATTCTGGACTCGCTCCGCGCGGAGGACGGTTCCACCACCGTCGACGGCCTGACCGGCGGCTCCTCCTGGGAGGGGCTCCAGTACGACGAGGAGCAGTTCCGCAAGGACGCCAAGGTGCTGGACGGCGTGGAACTGATCGGATCGGGCACGGTCGCCGACCGTATCTGGGCCCGCCCCGCGGTCACCGTCCTGGGCATCGACTGCCCGCCGGTCGTCGGCGCCACGCCGTCGGTCCAGGCGAGCGCGCGGGCACTGGTGAGCCTGCGCGTGCCGCCGGGCGTGGACGCGGCCGAAGCGACCAAGCTGCTCCAGGCCCATGTGGAGGCGCACACCCCGTGGGGCGCCCGGGTGACCATGGAGCAGGTCGGCCAGGGCCAGCCCTTCCGCGCCGACCCGACCAGCCCGGCGTACCAGGCCATGGCCGAGGCGATGGCCGTCGCCTACCCCGGCCAGGAGATGCAGTACGCGGGCCAGGGCGGCTCGATCCCCCTGTGCAACACCCTGGCCGCGCTCTACCCCGCCGCCGAGATCCTCCTCATCGGCCTGAGCGAGCCGGAAGCCCAGATCCACGCCGCCAACGAGAGCGTGTCCCCGGACGAGTTGGAACGCCTGTCGGTCGCGGAGGCCCTGTTCCTGCGCAACTACGCGGCGGGCTGAGGGACCTGGGGGCGGGGCGGGCGCCCGTACGATCCGGGCGGTTCTCGCCTCTCGTACGCCGGCACGCCCGCCCGTACGGCCTTGAGCGGCTCGCGCCTCCTCCCGTACGGCACGGGGCGCCTCACCACGCCCCGCCCGCACCCACCTTGCCCGTCCGTGCCCACCTTGCCCTTCCGCACCCACCACACCTACCGATCCAGGAGCGCCCCGGGTCCGGCCGACCGCCGTCCCTCAGCCCGCGCCCCCGTCGGCTTCCTGGGCGCCCTGGGCGTCCGCCCCCACCGGTATCCCCGCCTCCAGATAGAACGCGGAACCCCGCTCCCGTGCCTTCAGGGCCCACCTCAGCCGCTCGTAGCGCACCGGGGGCAGCAGGCGGGCCGCTTCGGTCTGTGTGACGAAGCGACAGCCCCGGAGTTCGGGACCGGGGAGCAGGAGGCGGGCGGCCTTGGCGGAGTCGAGCCGACCGCCGTCGAAGAGCAGCCGCAGACCGCCGTAGCCGGGCGGCACGGGCGGTTCCCAGTCGACCACGAGCAGGTGGGGCACGTCGTCGAGGAGGACGCCTGTCTCCTCGGCGACCTCGCGCATTCCGGCGCGGGCCGGGGCCTCGCCGGGCTCGACGACCCCGCCGGGGAACTCCCAGCCTGGCTTGTAGGTGGGGTCGACCAGCAGCACGCGGTCCTGTTCGTCGAAGAGCAGGACGCCGGAGGCGACGGTCTCGGCGGTGGGCTCCGGGGTCTGCACGATGTCGCAGGGCGGCGCGGCCCCGGAGCCGACGGCGTCGGCGATGCGCAGGGCGGTCTCGCAGGGGGTGAGCGATCCGTTGTCGATCAGATGCGCGTCGGCGGCGAGCCAGGCGCCAAGAGCGGTCTTGAACGGTTCGATCTGATCGAACGACCATTGCCGGATGCGTATCTCGCCGTCCGGGAGGCCGGGCGGGACCTCCCGCTGGGCGATGCGCTCGCGCAGGATCGTTTCGGCCGGGGTCAGTACCAGATGACGGACACCGATCCGGCGGGCGGCGAGGCCGCCGAAGATCTCGTCGCGGTAGTCCTGGCGCAGCAGCGTCATGGGCACCACGAGCGGGCCGCCGATCTCGGCGAGCATCGCGGCGGCGGTGTCGATCACCAGACGGCGCCAGATCGGCAGGTCCTGGAAGTCGCCGACCTCGGCGAGGCGTTTGGCCGGCAGCAGCTGCGTGAGCGCGGCGCCGATGACCTCGGGGTCGAAGAGCGTGCTGCTCGGGATCAGCTCGATCAGTTCCCGTGCGGTGGTGGTCTTCCCCGCACCGAACGCGCCGTTGATCCAGACGACGGTCACGTTTCCCCCTCTTCTGTTGGCCCCCTGTGGCTTGCCCGCTCCACCCTGCCACGGAAACCAGCCCCAGATGAGGGCGGGTGGAAGCACCGTGGCGCCGGTGCCCCGCGATACGGGGTCCGGCGCCACGGCGCTGAAGGGCGGGCGATGGGCCGCCCCTCACTTCTTGGGGGCGCCCCCGCCCAGGGCGTTCTCGTCCATGGCCAGGCTGTCGCTGGCGATGGTCTGGTCGACGGCGCTGAGGGTGCCGTTCACATCGATTTCGGTCAGTTCGTCGCCGAGCCCGTGGGACGGGGAGACGGCGGCGACGACGAATCCGGTGGCGAGGGAGGCGATGGCCAGCATGCTGCGCTTCTTCATGCCCCGTTCAACTCCCCGGGCGGCACGGGGGTCACGGTCGTGGGCCGTCCGGAGGACACCTTCGAAATCCTCGGCAAGCACGCGGCCACCGCCGTCGACCGGAGACCCGCTGGACAAGCAGAGCACGGTCCTCCCGACCGAGGCCGGACGCCGGGTGGCTTCCCGGCAGAGGCAGGACGACAGCCCGCGCGGTAGCGCTGTTCACCGAGCCCCAGCGCAACGCCACGACCGCCAGAGCGGTGTGCCTTCCCGGCCGCCTCATGGGTACACGAGCCACGATCCGTGCCAGCACCGCCCTGATCGACGCAAACATGATCCGCCTGATCGCCACCGACGGCGACGGCGACGGCATCATCTCTGACCACGGCGACTTGGCGGACGCCCGCTTGAGCTGTGGCACCTGATCGAACGAACATCGCGATTTGATCGACCGATCAACCAACAGCCCCCGACGGACGGCTCGACGCGCATTCGGGCATGAGCGTTTCCGGCGAAACGCCCATGCCCGGTGGGACCACACGGCCCCACCCACTCACACACCGCCAACCGGGCCTACACCATCAACCAACCGAACCCATCCGGCCGACCGTCCGACCGGCCGCCCAACTCCTCGCCCACCCGCCCGCACCACCACACGCCCTAAACCCCGGCCACCGTCGTGTCCGTACGGCGGGCCAGGACCGCCGCCGCCGCGCCGACCAGCCCCGCGTCCGTCCCCATCTGCGCCGGAACGATCGTCAGCCGCTGAACGAACGAAAGCGTGGCGTAGGTGCCGAGGGCCTTGCGGAGCGGGTCGAGAAGCACGGAACCCGCCTTGCCGACGCCTCCCCCAATGACGGCGATGTCGATCTCGACCAGGGTCGCCGTGGCCGCGATCCCGGCGGCGAGGGCCTGCGCGGCGCGTTCGAAGGAGGCGGTGGCCACCGGATCGCCCGCGCGCGCGGCGGCGGCCACCGCCGCGGCGGACGTGTCGCCGTCCGGTCCGGGCCGCCAGCCGCCCTCCAGCGCCCGCCGGGCGATGTTCGGACCGCTCGCGATCCGCTCGACACAGCCGCGCGAACCGCACGGGCAGGGATCGCCGTCGAGGTCCACACAGACATGACCGATGTGGCCGGCGTTCCCCGTCGGCCCCGGGTGCAGCCGACCGTTCAGGACCAGGCCGCCGCCGACGCCGGTGGAGACCACCATGCACAACGCGTTGTCATGGCCGCGCGCGGCGCCCTGCCAGTGTTCGGCGGCGGTGATCGCCACGCCGTCGCCGATGAGTTCGACGGGCAACCCGCCGGTCGCCTCCTGGACCCGGTGGACCAGCGGATAGTCCCGCCAGCCCGGAACGTTCACCGGGCTCACGGTCCCGGCGGAGGCGTCCACCGGACCCGCGCTGCCGATGCCGAGGGCGTCCGCGCGGCCCCACAGCGGCGAGGCGATGAGTTCCCGGAGCACCTCCTCCACGGCTCCCATCACCGTGTCGCCGTTCTGCTGTGCGGGCGTCGGGCGCTGCGCCCGCACCAGGATCGTGCCGTGGCCGTCCACGAGCGCTCCGGCGATCTTGGTGCCGCCGATGTCGAGCGCTGCCACGAGGTCGGTGTGCATCAGAGTGGGATCTCCCCGTCAACCAAGGTCGGTCTCCCCGCGAGGCCGCGGGGAATGGGCAGGCCGGTCCAGCGGTGGGGGGCGCGGGCCGAAGATTGCGGTGGACAGTCTCTCCCGCTTCTGACAACGTTGTCCAGGCCCTATGCTCGACGGCACATCCCACATATGCCCCGAAGCGCCGAGGCAGCCTCGTGGACCACAGGAACAGGACACCCCATCGTGCCCGACACGCACCGCCGAGCAGACGGCCTTCCGATGACCCGCTACGGCAACCGGCCGACCATGAAGGACGTGGCCGCACGCGCCGGGGTGGGCCTGAAGACGGTCTCGCGTGTCGTCAATGGAGAGCCCGGGGTGACCCCCGAGACCGAGCGGCGTGTCCAGGAGGCCATCGACGCCCTGGGCTTCCGCCGCAACGACAGCGCGCGCGTGCTGCGCAAGGGCCGTACGGCCAGCATCGGGCTGGTCCTGGAGGACCTCGCCGACCCGTTCTACGGGCCGCTCAGCCGTGCCGTCGAGGAGGTGGCCCGCGCGCACGGAGCGCTGCTGATCAACGGCTCCAGCGCCGAGGACCCCGAGCGCGAGCAGGAGCTGGCGCTGGCGTTGTGCGCCCGGCGGGTGGACGGGCTGGTGGTTATCCCGGCCGGCGACGACCACCGCTATCTGGAACCGGAGATCCGCGCGGGCGTGGCCACGGTGTTCGTGGACCGCCCGGCCGGGAAGATCGACGCCGACGCGGTGCTGTCCGACAGCTTCGGCGGCGCGCGCAACGGGGTCGCGCACCTCATCGCGCACGGCCACCGCAGGATCGGTTTCATCGGCGACCGGCCGCGCATCCACACCGCCGCCGAACGGCTGCGCGGCTACCGGGCCGCCATGGAGGACGCCGGGATACCCGTCACGCCCGCCTGGATGTCCCTGGGCGTGACCGACCCGGGACGGGTGCGGCAGGCGGCGGAGGAGATGCTCGCCGGCCCCGACCCGGTCACCGCGATCTTCGCGGGCAACAACCGGGTGACGGTCACCGTGATCCGGGTCCTGGCCGAGCAGACGCGGCGGATCGCCCTGGTCGGCTTCGACGACATCGAGCTGGGCGATCTGCTCCAGCCGGGGGTCACCGTCGTCGCCCAGGACGCGGCGGCTCTCGGCCGCACGGCCGCCGAGCGGCTCTTCCGGCAGTTGGACGGCACTCTGATCACACCCGAGCGGATCGAACTGCCGACGCGCCTGATCCAGCGAGGCTCGGGCGAGTTCACACCGTCGAACTGAGGGGCACCGGATGGACGTACCGGACCGCGACGCCTTCGCCGCGTCACTCCTCGCCCCCGGTCGCACCCTGGAGGAGCTGGGCCTCGCCGTCGCCCCCCGCGATCATCCGCTGGCCTATCCCGGCGCCTGGCCCGCCGAGTCCGGCCTGCTCGTCGGTGACCGGCTGCTGCCGCTCACGCGGTTGGTCCACGAGGACCGTGTCCCGGTGCTCGCCGTCGGCTCCAACGCCTGCCCCGGCCAGCTCCGCCGCAAGCTCGCAGAATCCGGGATCACCACCCCGCTCCCCCTGGTCAAGGCACGCGTGAGCGGCCTCGGCGTCGGCGTGTCGGCGCACATCAGCCGCATGGGATACGTCAGCGCCTCCCCGTTCGCGGCCCCGGGCACCGTACGCGAGCTGTTCCTCACCTGGCTCGACGCCGGGCAACTCGCCGCGGTGGACGCCAGCGAGGGCGTCCCCCTGCCGGACGGCAACTACCGGCGCGCCTGGCTGCCCGCACCGCACGTACGGATCGAACTGGCCGACGGCCGTACGCTGCCGGGCGCCTTCGCGTACGTCAATCGCCGCGGCGTGCTGCACGACGGCACCGGCACGCCCCGCCTCCACGGGGACCAGCGCACTCTGATCACCGAGTTGCTGATCGCTTCCCCCCGGCTGCGGGAGCTGTGCGGCGACACGCCGGAGCGGTTCTGTGCGCGCGTGCGCTCCGATCCGGCGCTCAGCGCGCGCGGGACCCTGTTGTTCGCGCAGGAGAAGCTGGTGACGGCGTCCGGTCTGGAGCGGTACGGGGCACACGCCCGGTAGCGGAACGTCTCGCGGCACCCTGGCCGCCCGTCCGGGGCGCTACTGTGCGGGAGCCGTCAGATCGCCGTGCCGGGGCGCCGCGAAGCCCTCCAGGCCGCTCCGGGACAGCCCGGTCAGGCCGGTCACCTCGGCGACGTCGAGCGCCCCGCAGTCCAGGCCGCGCAGCAGATAGCCGCTGAGGGCCTTGGCGGTGGCGGGCTCGTCCATGATGTCGCCGGCGGTACGGCCGACGTACCGGGCGAGGCGGGCGGCGGCCGTTTCGAAACCCTCGCGGTAGAAGGCGAAGACGGCGGCGTAGCGGGTCGGGAGGTGGCCGGGGTGCATGTCCCAGCCCTGGTAATAGGCGCGGGCCAGAGCGCGGCGCGTGAGGCCGTGGTGGAGCCGCCAGGCGTCGTGCACATGCTCCGTCGTACCGACCGGCAGGACGTTGGTCGAGCCGTCCGAGACCCGTACGCCGGTACCCGCGGCGGCGACCTGCATGACGGCCTTGGCGTGGTCGGCGGCGGGGTGGTCGCTGGCCTGGTAGGCGGCGGAGACACCGAGGCAGGCGCTGTAGTCGAAGGTGCCGTAGTGCAGTCCGGTGGCGCGGCCCTCGGCGGCCTGGATCATCCGGGCGACGGTGGCGGTGCCGTCGGTGGCGAGGATGGACTGGCTGGTCTCGATCTGGATCTCGAAGCCGAGCCGGCCGGGTTCGAGGGCGTGCGCCTTCTCGAACGCGTCCAGCAGCCGCACCATGGCGGTGATCTGCTCGGGATAGGTCACCTTGGGCAGCGTGAGGACCAGTCCGGCGGGCAGTCCGCCGGATTCGATCAGACCGGTGAGGAAGATGTCGAGGGTGCGGATGCCCCGGTCGCGAACCGGCGCCTCCATGCACTTCATACGGATGCCCATGTACGGGGCGGCGGTGCCGTTCTCGTACGCGTCGGCGATCAGGCGGGCCGCGCGGGCGGCGGCCTCGTCCTCCTCGGCGCCGGGGCGGGGGCCGTAGCCGTCCTCGAAATCGACCCGCAGGTCTTCGATCGGTTCGCGCTCCAGTTTGGCGCGCACGCGCGCGTGCACGGGTTCGGCGAGTGTCTCGTCGAGTCCGAGGACCGCGGCGAAGGAGGCGGCGTCCGGGGCGTGTTCGTCCAGGGCGGCGAGAGCCTGATCGCCCCAGGAGCGGACGGTGTCGGCGGCGAAGGCGTCGCCGGGGACGTAGACGGTGTGGACGGGCTGGCGGGTGCCGGGGTCGCCGGGGTAGCGGCGCTCCAGTTCGGCGTCGACCGGTGCGAGGGAGGCGCTGATCTCCTCGCTCACGGCGCCCGCGAGGCTCGTCCGCACCCGCTCCTGCTGGCCCTGACCCATCCCACACCCTCCACTTTTCCGCTTCATGGAATCAACAATCCGTTGAATGAAGCTATCCGGCGCCCGTTCCACCGGTCAACACCTCTTCCGAACCGGGTCACTCCCGGATTTCGTCATGTTCACGCCCATCTCATCCGGCGGTACAACCATGCGGTAGGCACGACCAGGGCCCTGCTGAGCGAACCCGGCAAGGACCCCCGGCCCAGATGTTCCGTTTCCCAGCGAACCAGCGAAGGAGCCCCGTGCCGAACCGCACCCGCCTCACCCGCCGTCTGGGCCTGAAGACCGCGCTCGCCGCCACGATCGCCGTCCCCCTGTCGAGCACCCCGCTCACCACCGGCGCCGCATCCGCCGCGTCCGCCGACGAGCGCCAAGGCCGCCGCCTGGAGGTCATGTCCTTCAACCTCCGTTTCGCGAGCGACACCGAGCCCCACAGCTGGACCGTCCGCAGACCGGTCATGCGCGAGCTGCTGCGCCGCGAGCGCCCGCAGCTGATCGGCACCCAGGAGGGCCTCTACCACCAGCTGCGCGACATCGAGAGCGATCTCGGAACGCACTACGACTGGATCGGCACCGGCCGCGCGGGCGGCAGCCGCGACGAGTTCATGGCGATCCTCTACGACACCCGCCGCTTCACCCCGCTGGCGTTCGATCATTTCTGGCTGTCCGACACGCCCGACGTCATCGGCTCCAACACCTGGGGCGGCGGCTCCATCCGCATGGTCACCTGGGTCCGCTTCCGCGACCACGCCGACGACGGCCGGGAGTTCTTCTTCCTCAACACCCACCTGGACAACAGCAGCCAGAACGCACGCGCGCGTGCCGCCGCTCTGATCACCCAGCGCATCGCCGCCCTGGACCCCGCCCTCCCGCTGGTGGTCACCGGTGACTTCAATGTCGCCGCGCACAAGAACCCGGTGTACGACACGCTGCTGGCCGCCGGTCTCACCGATACCTGGGACACCGCCGCCGAGCGCGGCGCGCTGTACGCCACCTTCCACGGCTATCGCCCGCCGACCCCGGACGGCGACCGCATCGACTGGATCCTAGCCACTCCCGGCGTGACCACCCACCGCGCGGTCATCAACACCTTCTCCGCGAACGGTCAGTTCCCGAGCGATCATTTGCCGGTACAGGCGACACTCACGCTCGGCTGACCGCCGACACGCTCCCACCCGCCGACACGCCCACGCCCACGGACCGCCGACACGCCCCCGCCGGACGGACCGCCGACACGCCCACACCCATCGCGTACGACACGCCGAGGCCCCCGTGACCGATCAAACGGTCACGGGGGCCTCGTACGAGACTCCGGGCCTTGCCGGACGATCAGCCCTTGCGGGTCTTGATCTCCTCTGTGAGCTGGGGCACGACGTCGAAGAGGTCGCCGACGATGCCGTAGTCGACCAGGTCGAAGATCGGGGCCTCGGCGTCCTTGTTGACGGCGACGATGGTCTTGGAGGTTTGCATGCCCGCGCGGTGCTGGATCGCGCCCGAGATACCGGCCGCGATGTACAGCTGCGGGGAGACCGACTTGCCGGTCTGGCCGACCTGGTTGGTGTGCGGGTACCAGCCCGCGTCCACCGCCGCGCGCGAGGCGCCGACGGCCGCGCCGAGTTCGTCGGCCAGCGCCTCGATGACCGCGAAGTTCTCGGCACCGTTGACACCGCGTCCACCGGAGACCACGATCGCGGCCTCGGTCAGCTCGGGGCGCCCGGTCGCCTGGCGCGGCGTGCGCGCGGTGACCCTGGTGCCGGTGGCCTGGCCGGAGAACGCCACGGTCAGGGCCTCCACGTCACCGGCGGCCGGGGCGGCCTCGACGGGCGCGGCGTTCGGCTTGACGGTGATGACCGGGATGCCCCGCGAGACGCGGGAGCGGGTGGTGAAGGCGGCGGCGAACACCGACTGGGTGGCGACGGGGCCCTCGTCGCCGTCGGTCAGGTCGATGGCGTCGGTGATGATGCCGGAGCCGATGCGCAGCGCGAGGCGGGCGGCGATCTCCTTGCCCTCCGCCGAGGACGGGACCAGCACGGCGGCCGGGGAGACGGCGTCATAGGCGGCCTTCAGGGCGTCGACCTTGGGCACGACCAGGTAGTCGGTGTACTCGGCGGCGTCGTGGGTGAGGACCCTGACGGCGCCGTGCTCGGCCAGTACGGGGGCGGTGTCGGCGGCACCGTTGCCCAGGGCGACGGCGACCGGGTCGCCGATGCGGCGGGCCAGGGTCAGCAGCTCCAGGGTGGGCTTGCGGACGGCACCGTCCACGTGATCGACGTAGACGAGAACTTCAGCCATGGGACTATCTCTCCTGCTTGCGAAGGATGCGGGGCGGGCGGCGTGTCACGCCGTACGGCTCACCCGGGCGGCGAGACCCGGACGAACCTCGGACTCGCGGGCCTGGCGGCGGGCCTCCGGCGCGCGGGCCGGGACCGGACTTCCGGCGCACGGGCATCGGACGAACCTCTGACGCGCGCGGCGTCGGACGACCCTCCGGCTCGCGCAATCCGGACGAACCTGTGACGCGCGGGTCTCAGACGAACTTCTGGCTCGCGAGGAACTCGGCGAGCTGCTTGCCGCCCTCGCCCTCGTCCTTGACGATCGTGCCGGCCGTGCGGGCCGGCCGCTCGGCCGCGGAATCGACCACCGTGTAGGCGTTGTCCAGGCCGACCTCGTCCTCGTCGATGTCCAGGTCGGACAGGTCCCAGGACTGCACCGGCTTCTTCTTGGCCGCCATGATGCCCTTGAACGACGGGTAGCGGGCCTCGCCCGACTGGTCGGTGACCGACACGACCGCCGGAAGGGACGCCTCCAACTGCTCGGAGGCGGCGTCGCCGTCACGGCGGCCGGTGACCGTGCCGTCCTGGACGGAGACCTCGGACAGCAGCGTGACCTGTGGGACGCCCAGGCGCTCGGCGAGCAGGGCGGGGACGATGCCCATGGTGCCGTCGGTGGACGCCATGCCGGAGACGACCAGGTCGTAGCCGGCCTTCTCGATCGCCTTCGCCAGCACCAGGGACGTACCGATCGCGTCGGTGCCGTGCAGGTCGTCGTCCTCGACGTGGACCGCCTTGTCGGCGCCCATGGACAGCGCCTTGCGCAGCGCGTCCTTGGCGTCCTCGGGGCCGACCGTCAGGACGGTGACCTCGACGTCGTCGTCGGAGTTCTCGGAGATCCGCAGCGCCTGCTCGACCGCGTACTCGTCCAGTTCGGAGAGCAGACCGTCCACGTCGTCACGGTCGACGGTCAGGTCATCGGCGAAATGCCGGTCGCCAGTGGCGTCGGGCACGTACTTCACAGTGACAACGATCCTCAAGCTCACGCCGGCTCTCCTACTGCAATCGTCATTTTCGGCTGCCTTCCAGCAGGCAGCATAGGCGCCCCTGGCGGCCGGTCCCGGTCGGGGCGACCCGCGCCCCGCCCCAGATATTACTCGTCAGTACACCTAGTTCGTTCCCACTGAGCAAGCGCTTTGAACTGTGACCTTCGCAACGCAGCGTAACCGGAACTGGACGGTCCCGCAGGCGCGCGGTCAAGTGATCAATCCCGCAGGCCGGTGAAGCCCCCTTGGTGGTAGAGCAGGGGTCGTCCGGGGCCCGTGGGGTCGCCCAGGACGACCTCGGCGATCACGATCCGGTGATCACCCGCGGGCACGCGCGCGTGCACCCGGCACACCGCCCAGGCGAGCACCCCGTCGAGCACCGGAACCCCCTCGGGCCCCTCGCGCCACCGCGTCGGCGGCGCGAACCGATCAGCCCCGCTCTGTGCGAACGTCACGGCAAGTTCCCCCTGCCGCTCCCCCAGCACATGCACCCCGACATACGCCGCCGCCGAGACGGCCGGCCAACTGGACGCCCCCGTGGCGATCCCGAAGGAGAGCAACGGCGGCTCGGCCGCGACCGACGCAAGGGACGTGGCCGTGAACCCGACCGGCCCCCGGGCGCCCAGGGCCGTGATCACGGCGACCCCCGCCGCGTGCCGCCGGAAGACGGAACGCAGCAACTCGGGCGAGCCGGGCCGGGCGGCCTCCAGATCCGGCGTGGCCGTCATGGGGTGGTCCTGGGCATGCGTTCAGGCTGACGATGAGTGGTGGATACAGTCAAGTACGTCCCGGCATATGGGAGATGGCTCACCGACGCCGGGTGACCCATCTGACGCCCGCCCCGTCCCCGTATGCGGCACCTCGGCCCAGCCGCCCGGATCCGCCGCGCGGTGGTCCCTCTCACACCGCCTCGCCCAGGGCCGCGATCACATCCGCCTTGCGCGGCTGCCCGGCCGCGCGCCGCACGATCCGCCCGTCCGCGTCGAGGACAAGCACGGTGGGCGTCTTGAGGATCTCCAGTTCGCGTACGAGGTCCAGGTGCGCCTCGGCGTCGATCTCGACGTGGGCGACGCCCGGGACGAGTTGGGCGACCTCGCCCAGGATCCGGCGGGTCGCCCGGCAAGGGGCGCAGAAGGCACTGGAGAACTGCACGAGGGTGGCCCGCTCCCCCAGAGCGGCACCCAGTTCCGTGGCGCCGAGCCGTTTGCCGTCGTCGCGCCCGCGCACCCGTACTCTCCCGCTCCGCCGCTTGTGCAGCACTCCGTAGACGCTCGCCGCCGCGAGCACCGCAAGGCACACCACCAGTCCGGTCATCGGTCGTGTCAGCGTTCACGAGACTGCAAAGATTCCCGGGCCGACGGCGCGTCCGGGCTACGGAATGCTTGATTCATGGACATCGATGTGAGAGGGCCGCGGTTCGGGGCGGCCGTGACGGCCGTGGTCCTGGCGGTCGTGCTGATCACCGGCGGTGTGTGGCTGCTGGCCTGGCAGACGCTGGCGTTCGCGCTCGGCGCGGCGGGCGGGGTCGGCCGGTCGCCGTACGGCTGGGTGTTCCAGCGGTTCGTACGGCCCCGGATCGGGCCGCCGACCGCGTTCGAGCCGCCGGAGCCGCCCCGGTTCGCGCAGACGGTCGGGCTCGGTTTCGCGCTGCTCGGCCTGATCGGTTTCACTCTGGGGCCGCAGTGGCTGGGGCTCGCGGCGACCGGAGCGGCGCTCGCGGCGGCCTTCCTGAACGCCGCGTTCGGGTACTGCCTGGGCTGCGAGGTGTATCTGCTGTCGCGACGGGTGGCGGTGCGCGCGAAGTAGGGGGCGCGTGGGGCGTACGGGCGTCGTGGCGGCCCTGTGTGGGGCGGGGGCGGGACCGTGGCGTACGGGGGTCGCGCCGAGGCCGTGGCGGGCCTGCCGGGGCCGTTTCGGGTCAGGCCGGGGCCAAGCCAGGAACAGGCAGGAGACAGGCGGGAGACAGGCCGGGGACAGGTCTTCTCGGGGTCGCGATGGGCCGTCCGTAGGACGTGACGAGGATTACGCCGGGTGCGGGCACCAGGGGTGGCCCCCGGTTCGTTCTTCGGGCACCATCTGCGAGATGCCGTAAACCTACGGCTGCGTAGCTTTCCGCCGGGAGACCCCTTCCCTGGCAGAGCAGGAAGGGCCCGCCCCGCCCATGGCAGAGCTTGTGTATCGTCCCGTGATCGGTTTTGCCCGCACGCTGTTCAAGGCATGGGACCTGAAGATCGATTGCCAGGGTTCGGAGAACATCCCGCGCGCGGGCGGCGCCGTACTGGTCAGCAATCACATCAGCTATCTGGACTTCGTCTTCAGTGGTTTGTCGGCCCTGCCGCAGAAGCGTCTGGTGCGCTTCATGGCCAAGGAGTCGGTTTTCCGGCACAAGGTGTCCGGTCCGCTGATGCGCGGCATGAAGCACATCCCGGTGGACCGCAAGCAGGGCGAGACCGCGTACAAGCACGCGCTGGAGTCGCTGCGCGCCGGCGAGGTGATCGGGGTGTTCCCGGAGGCCACGATCTCGTCGTCGTTCACCCTGAAGAGCTTCAAGTCGGGCGCCGCGCGGCTGGCGCAGGACGCGGGCGTGCCACTGATCCCGATGGCCGTCTGGGGCACGCAGCGGCTGTGGACCAAGGGCCAGCCGCGCAACTTCAAGCGCAGCCACATCCCGGTCACCATCCGGGTGGGCGAGCCCATGGAAGCCTCGCGCGACGAGTACGCGGGCGCCATCACCCGGCGACTGCGCGGGCGCGTGCAGGAGTTGCTGGAGGCCGCCCAGCGCGCGTACCCGGTCCGCCCGAAGGGCACCGACGACACCTGGTGGATACCGGCCCACCTCGGCGGCACGGCCCCGACACCGGAGGCGGTACGGGCGGCCGAGTCCCACTGACGCGGGAGAGGGCGCGGGCCGGGTCGCACTGACGCCGGAGACGGAGCCGGCGGGCCAAGCCGCACTCACGCGGAGACGGTGCCGGGGACCGGGCCGCGCTCGCCCTGGTCGGGACTCGCGACTCACGCAGGTCGGGACTCGCTCACGCACCCCGCAGGCGGTCCGCGCCACCCGGGACGCCTCGCGCCGCGCGACCGCCACTCCGGGCCGGGCCGGTCCGCCTCCCGTCCGGGCCCCCGTCCGGCCCCGGACCGGAGCGGCGGTAGCACCCGGAAAGCCGATGGGCCGCAGCCGCAGGCCCGGCCACACCGGAGCCATGCCTCGCAGAATCATGTTCGTCCAGCTCAAGACGGGCTACGACATCGATCGTGGCCCCTCCTGGATCGGCTGGGTGGACTTCTCCAAGACCTGGAAGACCGCCTGCTTCCAGGGGCGGACCCTGCGGCGTGCCACCGGACGCGGCCTGTTCGACGCGAACTTCCACAACGTCGACAGCGACGACGTCTTCTGGATCTCCCGCCCGAAGCGCGACCGGAACGACACCCGGTACGGGCCGGAGGATCCGGCCGTGGAGGCCGACGCCGAGGACGCGTACCAGGCGTTCCTCCAGGGGGCCGCCGCTTCCCGGCCGCGAGGACGGCTAGGCCCGCCAGGCCACGACCAGGCCGGTCGATCGAGCGATCGAGCGATCAGTCGATCAATCGATCAATCGATCCTCCCGGGATCAGCGGCTCGCGGTGCCGAGAGCGATCTCCGCGCCGGGGCTGAACTTCTCCAGCAGTTCGGCGAGTTCGGCCGCGGCGGCCTCCACCTCGGCGACCGGCATGGGGGCGAGGCTCTCCAGCAGGAAGATGCCGGAGCTGGTCCCCTCGCCAAGCCGGGTGCGCGGGCCCTGGCGCCAGTTCCAGCGCCGGCAGGTGACGCCGAGGCCGTCGCGCCACACCACCTCGCCGGGCTCCGGGTGCTCGACGGACTCCTCGCCGCCGGCGACGGTCACGAAGTCCTCGTCGCCGTGCGCCCGTACCAGCCGCATGCCGCCCTCGATCCGGTCGATGTCCTCTCCGCCGACCGGGATCAGATGGGCCACGCTGATGGCGTTGTAGAGGTCCACCAGGAGGTTGATCCGGGGCAGTCCGGCATCGGTCAGCGCCCGCTTGGCCAGCGCCTCCGCGGAGTTGCGGGTGCGGGAGGGCTTGGCGCCGAACGCGGTGTAGGCGGCGCGCCAGGCGGCCATGTGCGGGTCCTCGTGCGGCGCCCGCCCGGCCAGTCGTACGGCGAGCCGCTCGGCGGCCTCGTCCAGCAGCGCCGAACCGGCGTCGGTGCTGGGCCCGTTGACGAGTCCGTGGGCTTCGACGGTGACGTGGGTGAAGCCGGGCACGAGGGCATGCACCTCGTCGGACACGGTCAGGGAGAACGTCATGGCCTGCCTTCAGAGCGCGGTGGGGAGGGTCTTCCAGAGGTGCGGCCGGTCGGGGGCGGCCTTGAGGGCGGCCAGGACGACCGGGTGCGGTTCAGCGTACAGGACCGGATAGTCCACCTCACTGGACTCCGGGTCGACCGGGAAGGCCAGCCGCTCACCGTCCAGAGAGAACTGGGCATCCACGCCCGGTTTGTTGCCGCGCGGATCCTGCCGGTGCCAGGCGCCGTAGAAGCGGACGGCGACCAGCCCGTGTACGACATGGCCGCCGCCCCCGTCATGCCGCAGCCGCTGGTAGCAGAGCGCGGTCGGGATGTCCTCGGCGCGCAGCAGGGCGGCGAGGGCATGAGCCTTGGCGTAGCAGATGCCGGTGCGCCGCTCCAGGACGTCCGAGGCACGCCAGGTGACACGGAGATCGCCGCTGTCGGCGGAGTGCGGGATCGTATCGCGTACGAAATCGAAGGCGGCCCGCGCATAGTCATACGAGTCGGCGGCCCCGCGCGCGAGCCGGGCGGAGGTCTGCCGGACGAGCGGGTGCTCATGGTCGATGACCTGGTCGGCGGCCTGATACGCGGACAGGTCGGGGTCGTGCTGGATCAGCTGCATGCCCCCAGAGCATAGGAATACGGCCACCCGGACGTCAATGCATTTACATGCCCCCGCATATCTATGCACGCACGGCAGGTCATTCGCGTCGAAAGCGGAGCCGTCGGCTCAGCGGGCCATCTCCTCCTTGAGAGCCGCGACGAACGTGTCCACGTCGTCCTCGGTGGTGTCGAACGCGCACATCCAGCGCACGTCCCCGGCCGCCTCGTCCCAGAAGTAGAAACGGAACCGCTGCTGGAGCCGTACGGTCACGTCGTGCGGGAGCCGGGCGAAGACCGCGTTGGACTGGACCGGGTGGAGCAGTTCCACGCCGTGCACCGCGCGGACGCCCTCGGCGAGTCGCTGGGCCATCTCGTTGGCGTGCCGGGCGTTGCGCAGCCACAGGTCCCTGGCGAGCAGGGCCTCCAACTGCACGGACACGAACCGCATCTTGGAGGCGAGCTGCATGGACAGCTTGCGCAGATGCTTCATGTGGCTGACCGCGTCCTGGTCGAGCACTACGACCGCTTCGCCGAACAGCGCGCCGTTCTTCGTGCCGCCCAGGGAGAGCAGATCGACGCCGACGGCGTTGGTGAACGCCCGCATGGGGACGTCCAGGGAGGCCGCCGCGTTGGCGAGCCGGGAGCCGTCCAGATGGACTTTCATCCCGAGGCCGTGGGCGTGCTCGCAGATCGCGCGGATCTCGTCCGGGGTGTAGACGGTGCCCAGCTCGGTGCTCTGGGCGATCGAGACGACCTGCGGCATGGCGCGATGCTCGTCGTCCCAGCCGTACGCCTGGCGGTCGATCAGCTCGGGCGTGAGCTTTCCGTCGGGTGTGGGCACGGTGAGCAGCTTCAGCCCGCCGACCCGCTCGGGCGCCCCGCACTCGTCGACATGGATGTGCGCGCTCTCGGCGCAGATCACCGCGCCCCAGCGGTCCGTGACGGCCTGGAGCGCGACGACGTTGGCGCCGGTGCCATTGAAGACCGGGAATGCCTCCGCGGTCGCCCCGAAGTGGCCGCGGATCACACTCTGGAGATGCTCGGTGTAGTCGTCCTCGCCATAGGCGACCTGGTGGCCGCCATTGGCGAGCGCGAGGGCGGCGAGCACCTCCGGGTGGGCGCCCGCGTAGTTGTCGCTGGCGAAGCCGCGGACCTGCGGGTCGTGGTGACGGCGCGCGTCGGTCTTCGGGGGGTTCACGGCTTCTCGGTCAGCCACAGGCGTCGTCCGTTCACTTCGGCGGCGGGCTTGTCCCAGACGCCCACGACAGCGTCGGCCAGGTCGGTGACATCGGTGAAGCCCGCGAACCTCGCGTTGGGCCGGTCGGCACGCATGGCGTCGTGGACCAGCGCCTTGACCACCAGGATCGCCGCCGCCGCGTTGGGTCCGCCCTCGCCGCCCGCCTTGTGGAAGTAGTCACCGAGGGCCAGCGTCCACGCCTCGGCGGCGGCCTTGGCGGCGGCGTAGGCGGCGTTGCCCGCGGTGGGCTTGCTGGCCCCGGCCGCGCTGATCAGCACGTACCGGCCGCGATCGCTGCGCTGGAGCGCCTCGTGGAAGGCGAGCGAGGTGTTCTGGACCGTGCGGATCAGCAGCAGCTCCAGGAAGTCCCAGTCGTCGAGTCGGGTCTTGGTGAAGGTCTCGCTGCCGCGCCAGCCGCCGACGAGATGCACCAGGCCGTCGACCCGCCCGAAGTCCTTCTCGATGCGGTTCGCCCACTCCTGGGACGACTCCCGGTCGAGCAGATCGACCGTGTCACCGATGACGGTCGCACCGCCGTGCGCGTAGCTGGCCGCGTCGACGGCCTCGGCCAGCCGCTCCGGGTCGTTGTCCGAGCCGATGACGGTCGCCCCGGCCTCCGCCAGCCGCACCAGCGCGGCCCGCCCGGCGGGCCCGCCCGCCCCGGCCACCGCGATCACCGCGCCGCTGAGAGCCCCGTTCCCCATGTTCCTCGCCTCCTGAGCAGCGTTTCCGATGCGGTCGCTCACGCGGCGACCCGCTCGGCGGTGTCCCTGGTGATACCCCGGGTCGAGGCGATCACGCTTTTCAGCTTCTTGGACAGCGCCTCATAGAACATGCTGAGCGGAAACTCGTCGGGAAGCACGTCATCGACGAGTTTGCGGGGCGGCAGGGACAGGTCGAGGGCGTCGGGACCCTTGGCCCACTTGGAGCCCGGGTGCGGGGACAGATACGTGGCGACCAGTTCGTACCCCTTGAACCAGTGGACCAGCTTGGGGCGGTCGATGCCGTCGCGGTAGAGGGTCTCGATCTCGGCGCACAGCTGGTTGGTGACCTGGGGGGCGCGCTCCCAGTCGATGGAGAGCCTGTTGTCGGTCCAGCGGACCACGTCGTGCCGGTGCAGGTAGGCGAAGAGGAGCTGGCCGCCGAGACCGTCGTAGTTGCGTACGCGCTCGCCGGTGACCGGGAAGCGGAACATCCGGTCGAAGAGCACGGCGTACTGCACGTCGCGGGCCTGCGGGACACCGTCCTGGGCAAGCTTGACGGCCTCCTTGAAGGCGGTCAGATCGCAGCGCAGCTCCTCCAGGCCGTACATCCAGAACGGCTGCCGCTGCTTGATCATGAACGGGTCGAACGGCAGGTCACCATGGCTGTGGGTGCGGTCGTGGACCATGTCCCACAGCACAAATGCCTCTTCGCAGCGCCTCTGGTCGTGCACCAGCGCGGCGACGTCCTCGGGCAGCGTGAGGCCCAGCAGATCGACGGCGGCGGCGGTGACCCGGCGGAAGCGCGCGGCCTCGCGGTCGCAGAAGATACCGCCCCAGGAGAAACGTTCCGGTGCCTCGCGGACGGCGATCGTCTCGGGGAAGAGCACGGCCGAGTTGGTGTCGTAGCCGGAGGTGAAGTCCTCGAAGGTGATGCCGCAGAACAGCGGGTTGTCGTAGCGGGTGCGCTCCAGCTCCGCCAGCCAGTTGGGCCAGACCATCCTCAGCACGATCGCTTCGAGATTGCGGTCCGGGTTGCCGTTCTGGGTGTACATCGGGAAGACGACCAGATGCTGGAGACCATCGCGGCGGTCGGCGGCCGGCTGGAACGCCAGCAGCGAGTCGAGGAAGTCCGGCACCAGGAACCCGCTGACCGACCAGCGCCGCAGGTCCTCGGCCAGGGCCGCGTGATAGGCGGCGTCGTGCGGCAGCAGCGGCGACAGCGCCTGTACGGCGTCGATCACCTCGGCGACGGCACGCTCCACGTCCGCGCGGGCCGGGGCGCCCTCGGCGGCAAGATCGACCGAACCGTCCTTGGACTGCCAGCCACGGATGCGCTCCACGGCGCCCTTGAGCGCGGGCCACGCCGGGTGCTCGACCACCCTGGGCGCAGCAGGAATCCGCCCATCGGTCGTCGGCTGCACAAGAATTTCCGTCATGTCCCATCCTCCACGGGAGAACCTCGCGTAGGAACACCGTATGCGTATGAGCTTTCTCCCAGCAAGCGACGCCTCGGGAAATTATCCTGTGCGCCCCGGCCATTCGCCGTGTTTTTTCCTGCGGGTACGGGGGTGGCGGACCGGTGGGGTGTGGGTTGGGGCCGTGGGGCCGGGGTCGGGGCCGGGCGGGCTCGGGCCCGGGCTGAGCGGGGCCGGAGCCGGGGCTGAGCGGGCCAGGGTCGGGCGGACGACGCTCGGGGGGCGTCGCGGGACGGCTATCGGGGCGCCCGCAGGGACGCTGGCGCGGTGCCGGAGGAATGCTTCTGGGGTGCCGCAGGGAGGCTGGCGGGGCGCCGCAGGGACACTGGCGGCGCCCGCAGGGAGATGCTCCCGGGGTGCCGCAAGGACGCTGCCAGGGCTCCGCAGGGACGCCGACGGTTGTCGCAAGGCGTTGCGGCCGGGATGCGGGCCTTGCGTCACCGGGCTTACCGGATCCGGCGTGCCGGTCGGGGCCGATCCGCAGCGTACGCGCGGGTTCATCTCACGCCTCGGCCACTAAAGTGCGAAATTCACACCGTGCGGACGGCCGCTGTCCGCACGGCCGCCTGCCCGTCGACGGAAGCGAGCTGAACCTTGAACTTCCTCACCATCGGACACCGCGGAATCATGGGCGTCGAGCCCGAGAACACCCTGCGTTCGTTCATGGCCGCCGAACACGCCGGCCTTGATGTGATCGAACTCGATGTTCACTTGAGCAAGGACGGCGCTCTGGTCGTCCTGCACGACGAGCACGTGGACCGGACCACGGACGGCACCGGCCCGGTCGCCGAGAAGACCCTCGCGGAGCTGCGCGCGCTCGACGCCGGGCGTGGCGAGCGGATCCCGGTCTTCGAGGAGGTGCTGGACGCCGTACGCTCCCCGCTCCAGGTCGAGATCAAGGACACCGCCGCGGCCCGCGCGCTGGCCGATGTGGTGCGGGACCGGAATCTGGCGGAGCGGGTGGAGGTGTCGTCCTTCCACGACGAGGCGATCGCGGAGATCGGCCGCCTGGTGCCCGGCGTACGTACCGCGCTGATCGGCAGCCGGTACGGAACGGACATCGTCGAACGCGCGGTTCGGGTCGGAGCGCACACCATCTGCCTGAACATTCGCCGCCTCACCCTGGAGGTGACGGAAGCCGCGCGCGGAGCGAATCTGCGGATCATCGGCTGGGTGGTCAACACCCAGGACCAGCTGCGGCTGGTACGCGCCCTGGAACTCGACGGCGCGACCACCGATCATCCCGAGATCAAACGAACAGGCCGCTTCACGGCGTAGCGGCCCGGCGGGACGCGTAACGGCCTCCCGGCGCCCGTCACGGCCCGTCGGTCCCCGTCACGGTGCGCCGGGACGCGCGCTACAGCTCCTTGACCAGCAGCTCGAACTCCAGGTCGTCCCGCTGCGGAATCCCGAACCGCTCCTCGCCGTACGGGAAGGGGGTCATCCGCCCGGTGCGCCGATAACCACGCCGCTCGTACCAGGCGATCAGATCGTCCCGTGCGGTGATCACGGTCATGCGCATCTCTGCGGCGTCCCAGAGGTGGCGGGCCCGCCGCTCGGCCTCGGCGATGATCTCTTTGCCGAGGCCGGCGCCCTGGAGGCCGGGGCTGACCGCGAACATGCCGAAGTAGGCATGATCATCACGGTGTTCGAGCTGGCAGCACGCGACGACCCGGCCCTCCCTCTCGACGGCCAGCAAGCCGCCCTCCGGCGCCTTGATCACTTCCAGCACTCCCTCGGCGTCGATGCGCCGCCCCTCAAGGATGTCCGCCTCGGTGGTCCACCCGGTCCGGCTGGAGTCCCCGCGATAGGCCGATTCGATCAACGCGACGAGATCGTTCACATCGGCGTCGATGGCATCGCGGTACTTCAGTCCGATGGTGGCGGGGCGGGCGTCCATGGGGCACTTCTCCGTTTCAGCGGCACGGCTCGGCAGGGTCGAGCGTAACGCGCGCGACAAAACCCTCACGCCGCACGATCAGCCGTCCCGGGAGGGCCGTTCGACCATCTGACCTCGCCATGTGCCGCAAGTCCGGCACCGCCGAACGGAGTCGACCAGGGACGGTCGGGAGCGATGGAGAGCCATGTCGATGGGGAGCGGTCTGGGGCTCAGCGGCCGTCGGCCCCGTACCGCCATCCTCGGTCGGTGCGGGTAAGTTCCCGGAAGCCGGCCGTGATCAAACGATCGATCGCAACCTGATCGTCCGCGTCCTCGTACGTCAGAAGGCGGTCCGCCCCGCACAGCCGAAGCCAGTCGGCGGCTTGTCCGAGCAGCCACTCCTCCCAGCCCTCGTTCTCCCGTACGACGACCAGGTTGCCGATGTCCGCGAGACCGGCGGCACGGGTGTGGCGCTCGGGGCGGGCGAGGGACGTGTCGACCTCGATGAAGCCGGCGGCGTCGCCATCGGCGCCGTACGCCGTGAGACGGGTGCCGCACTCCCCCAGGGTGCGCACGGCCCGAACCCCCGGCCGGGGCTCCGGTACCGACTCCGGCAGATCGGCGACCCGGGCGATGAGCAGCACCTCGGTGCCCCCGATGTGCCGGAAACCGGCGTTCTCGTACACGGCCCGGATGTGCGGCCAGGGCTGGGGCACGCCGTACACGGCAGGAGCGGGCAGGGCACCGTCGGCGAGGCACGCCCGGACGTCCCAGCGGGCGATCTGGGCCAGGCAGGCGCTCATCAGCAGTTCGGCGGCCTTGTGAGTGTTCGGCAGGAAGGACGCCTCGGGCCGGCTGACGAACCAGCTGATCTCGCCCACGCCGCGATAGTCCTCGGCGACCTCGTCGTCCGCGCGGTAGCGCAGCAGATGCGCCGCCGCGACGATGTGCCGCCGCTCCTCGGCGACCAGGGTGATCCGCTCGGCGACCCACGGATCGGTGATGAACTCGTCCGGCTGCCGCTCCAGCGAGCTGAGCACGGTGTTCACGGACACGCCGACGCCGGGGATCACGGCGGCGATGTGCAGATTGATCAGATCGGTGAGCTGATCACGGTCCGCGCGGTGGAAGGTACGCACGGTGGACATGGGTGACCTCCGGTCATGGAGTGAGCTACTGGGAGGCCGCCATGCGATGCGGTATGCCGGGAGCCTACGACAGGGAGGGCGATGGGCGCGAGGCGGTATGGGGCGGGGCGATGGTGACGCTTCCGCCACGTGTCGGGCGCCACGCCTCGCGCGGCGCGTCCCCCGGTCGCACGATGGTGGTGAGGACACGCCCGAGCTTCCGCAGGGTCCGTCCTGCGGAGGAACGCCGAGAAAGGACCGTCATGAGGCTCGAAAAGCCGGTCCCAGGTGGGCCCTGCTGGACCGAGGTCGGCACCAGCGACCTGGAGGCGGCCAAAGCGTTCTACACGGAGCTGTTCGGTTGGCGTACGGAGACGGACCGGCGTCAGGAGGCGGGCGGCTACACGATGGCGCATCTCGGGGACGCGCCGGTGGCCGCGCTGACCCCGCTGTACCAGGAGTCGCAGCCGGTGGCCTGGAACGTGTCGTTCCAAGTGGCCGACGTGGACGCCGCCGCGCGGACGGTGTCAGAGGTGGGCGGAGCACTTCTGCTCGACCCGATGGATGTGCTCGACATAGGCCGTTTCGCGGTCGCCGCCGATCCGACGGGCGCGGTCTTCCAGATGTGGCAGCCGCGCACGTTCGAGGGCGCCGGACTGTTCAACGCACCCGGCTCGCTGGGCTGGGTGGAACTACGGACCCGAAACCCCGACCTGGCCAAGACCTTCTATCCGCAAGTGTTCAGCTGGACCGTGAGCGTTTCCGAGCGCTATCCCCAGTGGGGCATCGCCGGCGCGGACTTCGGCGGGATGACGACGATGGACGACAAGTTCCCGCCGGAAGTGCCGCCGCACTGGCTTCCGTACTTCGCGGTCACCGATGTCGCCACCGCGGCCGCCACGGCCACGAACGCGTCCGGCACGGTCCTGATGGAGCCGACGACCTTTCAGGACGGCCTCAGGATCGCGGTGCTGCGGGATCCGCAGGGAGCGGCGTTCGGCGTGTACGCCGCGAGCTGAGCACTCTTGTTGGCCTCAGGCGCGCGGCTTGCTGAGCCCCACCTCAGGGTCTGGGCAACTCGCCCAGCAACGTGGTGTCGCTACTGAAGGGCGGGGCGGTGCCTCTCGCGGGCGCCAGGGCCGTGTCGTCGCCGCCGGCCCCGGAGCGGGTCGATCCCGCGCGGCTCAGAGGTGCCGCTCCGGCGGCGCCGGGCTCGTCCCGACTGAGTCTGCCGCGACCGTCTCCCGACCGTTCACCGGGTTCGGGCACCCAAGCCCGGTGGGACTGTTCCATCCCCGTTCACCGGCTACGCGTCCGCTGCCGCCACTCAACGATCACGGCGTCGTCGGTGGCACGCGCCTGGGCGAGCGCGACGGCCAGGTAACGGCGGGCGGATTCGAGTGCGAGGAGTGCGAGGAGTACAGGGAGTGCGAGGAGTACGGGGCGGTCGGCCTCGGCGGCGGCACGCGCGTGGCGAACCTCCACGAACGCCCGCGCGGCCCGTTCACGGCCCCTTCCGCGCATCCCTCACCTCCTGTGCCCCCATGAACGCTCCCCGTGTACGCCCATGCGCTCGCGTGCGCGCCGCGCGGGTCGGGCATCGCATCCGTGACCGTGTGTCGAGCGGGGAGGTGCGTGTGCACGGACCGGCTTCGCCCGGATGGCTGCTGGTGGCGGTGTGTGCCGTGACCGGCGCCTATTGCGTGCTGCGGATGCGCAGCGCCGCCGCGGAGGAGCGCCGTACAGCGGGCGACGAGGCACTGATGGGCTTCGGCATGGCGGCCATGGCCGTGCCGACGACGGTGTTCACCACACCGTTGTGGACCTGGCCGGTCTACGCCGTCGTCTTCGGCGCGGCGGGATTGCGCGCGCTATGGGTCGCTCACCGAGGCGCGCATCATCTGCACCACGCGGTCGGTGCGTTGGCGATGGTCTACATGGCGGTCGTGATGGGCATCTCCGCCGGGCAAGGCCATGGTCACGGTGGCAGTTCGGCCGGTCTGCCGCTGGTCACGGGGGCGTTCCTGCTCTACTTCACGGGCTATGTGCTGGTGTCCGGCATGCGTCTGCTTCCCGTACCGGGGGTCGCGGGAGCGCCGGTGGGGTGGGGCGACCGGCCGGAGTTGACGCAGGCGTGCCGCCTGTCGATGGGGATCGCAATGGTGGCGATGCTGATGCTCATCTGAACATTCCCGGTTGATCGGATTCGGGCGGGAGCGCAACAGCAGATGTTCGTAATGCCAGGCGGAGGCGTGTGCTGTCGGAGCGAGCGCACATAGAGTCAGAGCAAACGAACATGACGCCTGAGCACGATAGGCGCGAACCCGGGTCGGCATACGCGGCGCCTGCGAAAGGGCGGCGATTGACCTACGCGATGCCTGCGCCCGGCACGACGAAACCGTGGTCTGCGTCACTTTGCGGGCGAGGCCCGTACCCCGGGAGACCCGCCCGCTCATAGGCTGCGGCCCATGATGGTCCCCGCGGCACTGCTGCTGCTCGGCGTTCTGACCGCCGTGCTCGGCCCCAGGATGCTCGCTCGTGCCGACTGGCCGGACCATGAGCCGGTGGTCGCGCTGTGGGCGTGGCAGTGCGTGGTAGCGGCCGTACTGATGTGCTGCGCGCTGTCGATGACACTGAGCGCGGCGGCGGCCTGGCAGGCGGTGCGCGGGCATGTGTTCGCGCCGGCGCCGAACGCCGTCGTGGACGCGTACGCCCTGGGCTCGGCCGGCCCATGGGCGGCGGCGACGGCGGTGACGCTCGCGCTCGCCGGGCTGTGGAGCGGCGCCATGCTGCTGCGGGAGATCGCGCGAGCGCGGGCTCACCATCGGCTGCGCCGGGCAGAACTCCGCCTCCAGGCCCCGCTGTTGCCCGGCGAGGAAGCCGCCGCGGGTCGGCTGGTGGTCCTGGAGGGCGAGCGGCCGGACGCCTGGTGGCTGGCGGGGACGCCGCCCCGGATGGTGGTCACGACGGCCGCGCTGCGCCGGCTGAAGGGCCGCCAGTTGGACGCCGTGGTGGCGCACGAGGAGGGACACGCGCAGGCGCGTCACGATTGGTTGCGGCATTGCTCGGCGGCGCTGGCGACCGGGTTCCCCCAGGTGCCGGTGTTCGCGGCGTTCCGGGAGGAGATGCACCGGCTGGTGGAACTCGCCGCCGACGACATGGCGTCCCGCCGTTTCGGCCGCCTCACCACGGCGCTCGCGCTGATCGAACTCAACGAACACCGCGGCGTGTTCGGCCCGTCCGCCACTCCCCGGGCGCATATGCCGCAGCGTGTGCAGCGATTGCTGACCGCTCCTGAGCGCCTCCCGGCGATCCACCGCCTTCGGCTGACGGCGACGGCGGCGCTGGTGCCGGTGATCCCGGTGCTGGTGACGTTCGTGCCCGGACTGCGAGCGCTGGGTTAGCAGCCCTTCACAGGCCCCGGCGGTGGCCTCGCACCCCACCGGTCGGCAAGAATCGCAGTATGACCACCACGCCCGTCGACCGCCCCACCCGTCCGCCACAGCATCGAACCGCTCTCCGCGCGGCGCTCGCGTTCGGAGTGTGCTCACTTGCGCTGCTCATTCTCGTCGCGGCGTCGTGGGGACCGCTGATCACGGTCGATGAGCAGATCGCTCGGACCACACACGGCTGGGCTGTCAGCGAGGACGGGCTGACGCATGCGTTCCGGATCCTCACGGACTGGGTGTGGGATCCGATGACCATGCGCATTCTGTGCGCGGCCGTGATCATCTGGCTGGTGTGGCGCCGCGCGGCCTGGTTCACCGCGGCCTGGCTGCTGGTGACGGTCGCGGTGAGCACGCTGGTGCAGCAGGGACTGAAGGCCGCCGTCGGCCGCGAACGCCCCGTCTGGCCGGACCCGGTCGACTCGGCCAACTACGCGGCCTTCCCGTCCGGCCACGTCATGACCGCCACGGTGGTCTGCGGCCTGCTGGTGTGGCTCCTCCACCGCTACGGCGCCTCCCGTACGGTCCTGCGCTGGGCCACCACGGTGGCTGTCGTGTCCGTCCTCGGCGTCGGCCTCACCCGGGTGTGGCTAGGTGTCCATTGGCTCAGCGACGTCGTGGGCGGCTGGCTGCTGGGGGCGATGGTGATCGCGGCGGCGGTGGCGGTGCATGAGCGATTCCGGCCGGAGCGGCCTTGACCGCCGCGAGGCGGCCGTCGACCGGCGACAAGAGTGGCCCGATATCTGGCCCTCTTCCCCACGGCCACCCCTAGGATCGCCGCAACGCCCACCCCTAGGATCGCCGCATGATCGCCGTCCTCTTCGACTTCTCCGGAACCCTCTTCCGCGCCGAAACCACCGACTCCTGGCTACGCGCGGTCCTGGACGAGACCGGGATCGGCCTCCCGGAGGCCGAGGTGGCCGCACTCGCCCAGGCGCTGGAGGCAGCCGGCGCACTGCCGGGCGGGCCGATTCCGCAGCACCTCCCCGCGGAACTGGCCCCGCTGTGGGAGGTACGCGACGAGAGCGCCGAACTGCACAGGGCCACCTACACCGGCCTCTCCCGCCAGGTGCGGCTGCCCGCCGAGCACCTGCACGACGCGCTCTACGACCGCCATATGACACCCGCCGCCTGGACCCCGTACCCGGATGCCGGGGAGGTCCTGGCCGGGCTGCGCGAGCGGGGCATCCAAGTAGGCGTGATCAGCAACATCGGCTGGGACCCGCGCCCGGTGTTCCGCGCCCATGGACTCGATGATCATGTGAACACCTACGTACTTTCGTACGAACATGGCATCCGCAAGCCGGACGCCCGCCTCTTCGCGACCGCCTGTTCGGCCCTCGGCGTGGATCCGCGTGAGGTGCTGATGGTCGGGGACGACCGGCGGGCGGACGGCGGAGCCGCGGCCCTCGGGTGCACGGTTCACTTCGTCGATCACCTGCCGGTGGGGAAGCGACCGGATGCCCTGCGCGCGGTACTCGACCTGATCGACTGAACATCGAACATTGATCGGTCGATCCCGCAGCCCCGCGATCCGGCAATCTGCTGGTCCGCCGGCCCGAAAATCACTCGATGGCAACTGATCTGCCGACCGGCACATGCTCGTTCCGTGCCCGGTCGGCACCCACCGCCAGGTTAGTAGCCCTGGCAAACCATCCCGGCATACAGAACCGCCCACCTCGGACGATCCCCCGTGTCGCCCGAGGCAGGCGGCAGCCAGGCCGGGCCCGTGCAGGAGCCGGTCCGGACGCCCTGAGTATAGTTGGCTGGCAGCCAGTCAACGCAGGAGTTACAGCATGTCCCCGCGCAGCGCCCAGGTCAATGAAGAGCTGCGGCGCCGTTCGCGTGAGCGATTGCTCCACGCGGCGATCGAACTGGTCAGCGAACGCGGCTACGAGGCGACAACGTTGGCGGACATCGCCGACCGCGCGGGCTCGGCCCGCGGACTGGTGTCGTACTACTTCCCCGGCAAGCGCCAGTTGGTGCAGTCCGCGGTGCACCGTCTGATGCACCGCACGCTGGAGGAGGGCCTGGAGAGCGAGCCGCGCACCGACGATGGGCGGGAGCGGATGGCGCGGGCGATCGACGCGATCCTGGGCCTGGCCAGGGATCAGACGGTACTGATGCGCCAGCACATGGCGGGTCTGCTCCAGGCCGAGGGTTTTGTGCAGTGTCCGGAACAACGCCGGCTCGCGGAGCTGCTGCGGGACACGGTCGCCCGGCGCGGCTCCAGGGACGTGGAGGCCGACTACCCGATGATGCGGTCGCTGCTGATGGGCGCGGTCTACGCGATGGTGCTGCCGAACGTCCCGATGCCGATCGCCCCGGTCCGCGCCGAACTCTTCCGGCGCTACGGGCTCGACTGGGAGCAGGGTGTCCCGCCGGACGCCGAGGCGCCCAGCGGGACGTGTGAGCGGGATCTGTCACGGTTCTTCGCGCCGGACGAACCGCCGGGCACGAAGCCCCGCTAGCCGATCAATCGATCGACCGGCAGCTGAGCGATCGATCAGCCGGTCAGTCGAAATAGTCCGGCTGGGTCTGCACGTTCAGCTCCCGCAGCTGGACCCAGCGCGCCGGATTCGTACGAGGGTCGTTGAGCTTCAGTACATCGAAGCCCTTCGCCATGTCGTTCGAGTAGATGTAGCCGTTGTAGTAGTACGCCGACCACGAACCGCCGACCGTGAGCGTGTCCGTGGAGAGCGGACCACGCTCGAAGTAGGCGATCTCCTTCGGACGGGACGAGTCGGTGAAGTCCCAGACCGAGACACCGCCCTGGTACCACGCCTGAACCATCAGATCCTTGCCCTTGACCGGGATCAGCGAGCCGTTGTGGGCGACGCAGTTCTCGGTGTCGGCCTGGTGCCGCGGGATCTTGAAGTAGCTGCGGAACACCAGCTCGCGCTTGTCGCCCTTGCCGACGATGTCGTAGATACCGTCAGCACCCCGGTTCGGGCCGATCGCCGCGTTGCAGGTGGCGCCACCGCCGCCGCCCAGCTCGTCGGTGAAGACGACCTTGTTCGCGGTCTGGTTGAAGGTCGCCGAGTGCCAGAACGCGAAGTTCACATTGTCCTGCACCTGATCGATGACCTTCGGACGTTCCGGGTCCTTGATGGAGAACAGAATGCCGTCACCCATGCAGGCGCCCGCGGCGAGATCCTGCTCGGGCAGCACGGTGATGTCGTGGCAGCCGGTGGTCTTCGACACGCCCGGGTTCGTGGGTCCGCCCGGGTTGCCGCCGCCGTCCGCGCCCTCGCCCGGGAACAGCACCGGGAAGGCTACGACCTTCGCCTTCTCGGGGGCGTCGCGCGGCACCTTGATGATCGAGATGCCGTCGTGCGGCGGCTGGCAGTCCGGGTAGGCGGCGTTCGGCGAGTACGAGGAGACGTACACGTAGACGTTCTTGCTCTCCGGCACCAGGGTGTGGGTGTGCGAACCGCAGGCGGTCTCGACGGCAGCGACGTACTGGGGATTGCGCTTGTCGCTGATGTCGAAGACCTTCATGCCCTCCCAGGAGGACTTCTCGGTCGTGGGCTGCGTGGTGCTGTTGCAACTGCTGTCGCTGCGCGAGGAGTCGGTCGACAGGAACAGCAGGTCACCTGAGACGGAGATGTCGTTCTGGGAACCGGGGCACAGCACCTGGGAGACGGTCTTCGGCGCCTTCGGGTTGCTGATGTCGAAGATGCGGAAGCCGTCGTAGTTGCCGGCGAACGCGTACTTGCCCTGGAAGGCCAGGTCCGAGTTGGTACCCGGCAGAACGTCCTTGGGGATGTTCGCAAGGTGCTGGATGTTGGACGAATGAACAATCTCGTCCTGGGCCGGTATGTCGCCGGCGGCTATCGCCGCGCGCGCCTCGGCCTGATCGCTTGTGGACACCGACAGCTCCCCGGCCGGGGTGTCACCCGGGTCGGGGGTGGCTGCGGCCTGGTGGGCCGTCAGCAGCGTGGCCAGGAGTCCGGCCGCGGCTACGACAACTCCCAGTCGTCTGTGTCGAGTCCGGGATCGGTTGAACAGGGTCACTGCGTCCTCCCTTGTTCCGTTCGCGAGGGAACGCTTAACGGATCAACCGAAGTATCGTCTCCGTCATGCACAGATCAATAGGGTGCAACGGAGTCGTAATGCAGTTTTCTGATCGGTCGAGCGTGGAAGCGTGCTAGGACAGTCACCTGCGCTCACAAAGCGCACCTTTGCGGTGTTCGCCGTCACGCCTGCCACAGGAGGTAGTTGTGCTCTTCCGCCGTGCTTCTCGCGCGTCCCTCACCACCGCTGCCGCGGCCATGGTGGCCGTGCTGGCGCTCGGGGCGTGTGAGTCCGGGTCGGACGACGAACCCACGTCAGGTACGGGGACCGGGCCTTCGGTGCTGCTGCCGGGCGAGCCGGGTGACGAGAATCAGACCCTGTCCGCCGAGGAGGCCGCGGAACAGCGCGTGGAGGACGACACGCCCAACTCGGCGGATGTGGCGTACGCGCGAATGATGATCGAGCATCACACGCAGGCCCTGGAAATGACCGAACTCGCCTCCGAGCAGGCGGAATCGGAAGCCGTGAAGGGGCTCGCCGAACGCATCGCGGCGGCCCAGGAGCCGGAGATCGCCGCCATGGAGGCGTGGCTGACGCGGCACGGCGAGGACGGCGAGGACGACTCCGGGAGCAGTCACGACCATGCGTCGATGCCCGGGATGGCGACCGAGGGGCAGCTGAAGAACCTTCACTCAGCCAAGGGCAGCGCGTTCGATCAGCTCTTCCTGACTCTGATGATCACTCATCACGAGGGTGCGATCACGATGGCCACGGACGTCAAGGGACAGGGCAACAACATCCAGATCGAGGAGATGGCCGACGACGTGATCGCCCAGCAGACGTCCGAGATAGGACGGATGCAGGAGATGGACTGACCGATCGATCACGGCCCCCCTGATCGCATCTCAGCGAGATCAAGAGAGGATGCTTCAAGCGCCCACGCAACGTAATCGCATGATCACATTCCATGCGAACGGTCACGCACGGCATGCCCTTCGTCAGCGCAGCGCCGCGCCCCCTCCCGCTCTTGGGGGCCCGGTGCGATGCTGGAGGCATCAGCGATCTCCTGCCAGGCTCCGGGTGACCGGACAGGACGGACAAGGAGAGTTCCGCCGTGTTGCGTGTCGCCGTCGTCGGTTCCGGGCCCAGTGGGGTCTACACCGCCCAGAACCTGGTCCAGCTCGATCCCGAGGTGCATGTCGATGTGATCGATCGGCTGCCGTGCCCGTACGGTCTGGTCCGCTATGGCGTGGCACCGGATCACGAAAAGATCAAATCGCTCCAGAACAATCTCCGGACGGTACTGGAGCACGATCGAGTGCGCTTCCTCGGCGCTGTCGACATCGGTTCGGGCGGCGTGCCGGTCGAACGGCTGCGGGAGCTGTATGACGCGGTGGTGTACTGCGTGGGCGCCGCGACCGACCGACGGCTGGGCATTCCTGGCGAGGACCTGAAGGGGAGCTGGTCGGCGACGCAGTTCGTGTCCTGGTACAGCGCTCATCCGGACGCCGTGGACGACGGCTTCGTACGGGATGTGCGCTCGGCCGTGGTGATCGGTGTCGGCAATGTCGCGGTCGACGTGACGCGGATCCTGGCGCGCGGCGCGGCGGAGCTGAGCCCGACCGACATGCCCCAGGCCGCCCTGACGGCGCTGGCCGCGAGCCAGGTGACCGACATCCATATGGTCGGACGGCGAGGCCCGTCGCAGGCCCGCTTCACCACGAAGGAACTGCGCGAGCTGGGCGGGCTCCCCGAGGCGGACGTGCTGCTGAACGCCGGGGAACTGGGCCTGGATCCGGCCTACAGCGATCCGTCCGGGCTGCCGGCCGTGCAACGGCGGAACATCGAGGCGCTGCGTGGCTGGACAGACCAGCGGGCGCGGGGCGCGGCGCGCAGGATCCACGCGCGGTTCTTCCTTCGCCCGGTCGAACTCCTCCCCGACCCGTCCGGCGCGCAGGTGGCGGGGGTCCGCTTCGAACGCACGGTGCCGGACGGACACGGCGGGGTCAGCGGCACCGGAGAGTACGAGGAGATCGAGGCGCAGTTGGTGCTTCGTTCGGTCGGCTATCGCGGCGTGCCCTTGGAGGGGCTGCCGTTCGACACGGGGAGCGGGACGGTGCCGCATCGGGCCGGGCGGGTGCTGCGCGAGGGTGCGGTGGCGCCGGGCGAGTATGTGGCGGGCTGGATCAAGCGCGGCCCGACCGGTGTGATCGGCACCAACCGGCCGTGCGCGAAGGAGACGGTGACATCGCTCCTGGAGGACGCCTCCATGATCGTACGAACAAAGCCAGGTGGTGATCCGATCACGTGGTTGCGGGCCGCGGGGTTCAGCCCGGTCGAATGGTCCGGCTGGGAGTCGATCGAACGCGCTGAGGCGGCGCTCGGGGCGTCCTTGGGCAGAGCGGGCGTGGTGAAACTGCCCGACTGGCGATCACTCATGGTCGCCGCGCACGGAGACGAAGGCCCGGTAGCGGCGCAGGCCGAGTCGATCCCCTGATTCGCTCGTGCCGGGGGCGATCGATCGAACACGCCCCGAACGCGGACACGAAGCGGCAACACCCTCGAAATCAACAAACTGTTTAATAGACCTACGGTCTCGCCCATGACGAAAACCGCACTGATACACCCCGTGGACGAGGTCCCGCCCATACGGCAACTGGCCGCCTTCGGCCTGCAACATGTGCTCGCGATGTACGCGGGCGCCGTGGCCGTTCCGCTGATCGTCGGCGGCGCGATGAACCTTCCGCCAGCCGACCTGGCCTATCTGATCACAGCCGATCTTCTGGTGTGCGGGATAGCGACGCTCATCCAGTGCGTGGGCTTCTGGCGCTTCGGTGTTCGTTTGCCGATCATGCAGGGATGTACGTTCGCCGCCGTGTCGCCAATGGTGCTGATCGGTACGACGGGTGGCGGGCTGCCCGCGATCTATGGCTCGGTGATCGTGGCAGGGCTCGCGATCATGCTCCTGGCGCCGCTTTTCGGACGGCTGCTGCGCTTTTTCCCTCCGCTCGTCACGGGCACGGTCATTCTGATCATCGGCGTGTCACTGTTGCCGGTCGCGGGCAACTGGGCGGCCGGTGGCGCCGGCGCGGAGGACTTCGGCGAGCCGAAGAATCTGGCGCTGGCGGCCTTCGTGCTGGCGGTGGTGCTGGGCGTGCAGCGGTTCGGACCGGTGTTCCTCAGCCGGATCGCGGTGCTGATCGGTATCGCGGTGGGCCTGGCGGTTGCGGTGCCGTTCGGGTTCACGGACTTCGGCGGCGTGGGCGACGCCGACTGGCTGGGCATCAGTACGCCGTTCCACTTCGGGGCGCCCACCTTCGAGATTTCGGCAATCGTGTCGATGCTGGTCGTCGCGCTGGTCTGTATGACCGAGACGACCGGTGACTTCATCGCGGTCGGCGAGATGACCGGGCGGAAGGTCGAGCCGCGCGCGCTCGCCGACGGGCTGCGCGCGGACGGCCTGTCGACCGTGCTCGGCGGAGTCTTCAACACCTTTCACTACACGGCGTACGCGCAGAACGTCGGTCTGGTCGGGATGACCAGGGTGCGCAGCCGCTGGGTGGTGGCCGCGGCGGGCGGCATCCTGGTGCTGCTGGGCCTGCTGCCGAAGCTGGGCGCGGTGGTCGCGGCCATCCCGGCGCCGGTGCTGGGCGGTGCGGGCCTGGTCATGTTCGGCACGGTCGCGGCGAGCGGCCTGCGCACGCTGGCCGAGGTCGACTTCCAGGGCAATCACAATCTGACCGTGGTCGCGGTGTCGGTGGCGATGGGGGTGCTGCCGGTGGGTGTTCCGACGATCTACGACGCGTTCCCCGCCTGGTTCCAGACGATCATGCACAGCGGGATCAGTGCCGGCTGTCTGTCCGCGATCGTGCTCAATCTGCTCTTCAATCACCTTCCCGCGAAAGCGGGCTCAGCCGTTGCCGGGCGGGGCGGCCTGGCGGTCAGCGGGGGCGATCAGGACGCCCAGCAGCCCCGGGAAAAGGCCGTCTAGACCGTTCTGACCTAGGACGTTCCCTTTGGCAGTGCTGCGATACGTCTGCTGATCACTTTGTTCTCGCGCAGCGCCCGGACGTGATGCGTGGTCGTGGACTGGGTGAGCGGAAGATCGAAATGCGAACACAAATGCTCGCCGCCGTCGACGGCGGCGAGCGTTCGCACCACCAGAAGGACCTCGGGCGCGTCCCAGGCGACTGCCCCTTCGCCCGCTATGCCACCCCCGCGACCGGCGGCATGAGGCTGATCATCGTCGAGGAGACCGGAGTGCCGCGTACGGCCGCGCCGCCTCACGCCCGGTGGACCAGCCCTCCGACCTCCCGCCGATAGCCCGCGTACGCGGCCCGCAGGGCCGTTCCCGGCCAGTCCGCGGGCAGCAGCTCGGGCGGCAGGACCGGGTCGGCCAGCAGGTGCCGTACGACGGCCGCGAACGCGGTGAACCGCTCCGCCGGACGACGCACTCGCGCCACATGGGCGAGCAGGGACTGCGCGGTGCCGGCCCAGCCTTCGAGGGGCCACAGGCTCGCGGCGAGTTCGCTCGCGGGCTGTTCCGGGCGGGCCGCGTAGTGCTGGGCGACCTGGGCGAAATCTGCCGGCAGCGGGCGAAGGAGGTTGGCCGGGCGCAGCCAGATACCTTCGCGGAGTTCGGCGAGCCGCAGGGCGGTCAGGCGGGCGCGCAGCTCGGCGCGTTCGGCTGGGCCGCGGCCGGTGGCGGTGATGACGGCCATCTCCCAGTCGCCGTCCCACACGCGCGTGCCTGGCTCCGCGGCCTCGTCCTGGCGGCGCTGTCGTTCCAGCAGGCGGTCACTGAGCCCGTACACGGTCCCCGCACGCCGCAGATCACCGGCAGCGACCATCCGGCTGAGCGCCGCTCGCAGGGTGGACCCGCCGACCCCGAACGGCGCCACCGCGCTCACCAGATCCCGCACCGGCAGCTCGGGCGGATGCACCCCGAGCAGCAGGCTCAGCACGACCGACCGCGCGGACAGCGGGCGCAGCTCGACGCCGGGCTCGGCGGGGCGGACGGGCGGGTTCATGGGCGTACCTGCACATGCATGGCCGTACCTTACGCGCGGCCGATGTTGCACTATTGCTGCATCCGCAGGAATAGTGCAACACTCGTGATATGGCCACCATATCCGCGCACGACAGGTTCCTCTCGGGCGAGTCGCACGTCACCCATGAGGTGATCAATCAACCGTCGCCGCTCGCTCCCTACGACGCGTCCGACGACGCGGCTCTGCTGGAGGGGCTGCGCCGGGAGGGAGCCGGATGGGCCGAAACGGAGCTGCGGCGGCTGGGGCGGCGGGCCGGCGGGGTGGAGGCTCAGCAGTGGGGTGAGCTGGCGAACCGCCATGAGCCCGTTCTGCACACTCACGATCGTTTCGGCAACCGGATCGACGAGGTGGAGTTCCATCCGAGCTGGCACCAGCTGCTGCGGGTGGCCGTGGAGGAGGGGCTCGCGGGTGCGCCCTGGGCGGACGACCGCTCCGGCGCGCATGTCGCCCGTACGGCAGGCGGGCTGGTGTGGGGGCACAGTGAGGCCGGGCACAGCTGTCCCACGTCGATGACCTATGCGGCTGTCCCGGCGCTGCGTCGCCGGCCGGAGCTGGCGAAGGTGTACGAGCCGCTGCTGACCAGCCGGGAGTACGACCCGGGTCTGCGGGTGCCGAGCGAGAAACGCGGGCTGCTCGCGGGGATGGGGATGACGGAGAAGCAGGGCGGCTCCGATGTTCGAACGAACAGCACGATCGCCACGCCGACCGCCGAATCGGGCGTGTACATCCTGCGCGGGCACAAGTGGTTCACGTCAGCGCCGATGTGCGATCTGTTCCTGGTGCTGGCGCAGGCCCCGGACGGCCTGTCGTGCTTCCTGGTGCCGCGCGTGCTGCCGGACGGCACGCGCAATCCGTTCCGTATCCAGCGGCTGAAGGACAAGCTCGGCAACCGGTCGAACGCTTCGTCCGAGCCCGAGTTCGACGGCACGATCGCCTGGCTGGTCGGACCGGAGGGCCAGGGCGTCAAAACGATCATCGAAATGGTCAATTGCACACGTCTGGACTGTGTGATGGCCACCGCGACCCTGATGCGCAAGACGCTGGTCGAGGCGGGCCACCATGTCCGTCACCGCAATGCCTTCGGCGCGCTGTTGGTGGATCAGCCCTTGATGCGCAATGTCCTCGCCGATCTCGCCCTGGAGTCGGAGGCCGCGACGACGCTCACGCTGCGGCTGGCGGGTGCGGCCGACCGCGCGGTGCGCGGCGACGAGGCCGAGCGCGGGTTCCGGCGGATCGCCACGGCCCTCGGCAAGTACTGGGTGACCAAGCGCGGCCCAGCGTTCACCGCGGAGGCACTGGAGTGCCTCGGCGGCAACGGCTATGTCGAGGAATCGGGCATGCCCCGGCACTACCGCGAGGCGCCCCTGCTGTCGATCTGGGAAGGCTCGGGCAACGTCAACGCGCTCGATGTGCTGCGCGCGCTGGGCCGCGAGCCCGGCACCGCAGACGCCCTGTTCGCCGAGCTGGCTCTCGCACGCGGCGCGGACGCCCGTCTGGACGCCACGGTGGCCGGCCTCAAGGAGCTTCTCGCCGCCACCACCCCGACGAGCGCGCGCCGGCTGGTCGAGCGGATGGCCCTGACGCTCCAGGCGTCGCTCCTCGTCCGCCATGCCCCGCCCGCCGTCGCCGACGCCTTCTGCGCGACCCGGCTGGGTGGCGACTGGGGGCACTCCTTCGGCACACTCCCGGACGCGGCCGACATCGACGCGATCCTCGCGCGGGCGCTGCCGGAAGGCGAGTGACGCGGGTAGAGCCGGGGGCAGGGCTGATCAGCCGCAGGGGGGCAGTGTTCGGAACGGGGCGCGGCGTCCCGTGCCATCGGGGACTCCGGGGCCCGGCTCGCCATCATCTTGAAGCTCTCCTCGGGTGGGCTGCCGGGCTTGAAGGTGTGGAATGTGAGCAATGGCGCGGCGCTCGGCCGTACGGTTCGCGGGGCGCCCCCGCGCACGCGCGCGTCCCGCGGCGTCGCGCTTCCGCGTACGTGTCCCAGATCCCATATCCTCCCGGCCGGATTCCGGTTCGTTGTCAGTGCCGTGGTGCAGACTCCAGAGCGGAAGGGCAGTGTGACCGCTGCGCCCGGGGGAGGACGGGATGTTCACGGGGATCGACGACATCGACTGGGCGTCGCTCAGGCATGCCTACGGCACCGCGCGGGACGTGCCGGGACTGCTGCGGGGGCTCGCCTCGGAGGATCCCGCCGAGCGGGAGACCGCGCTCGACGGGATGTACGGCGCGGTGCACCACCAGGGCAGCGTGTACGACTCGACGCTCGCGTGCGTTCCGTTTCTGCTCACCCTGGCCGCGCGCGAGACGGGCCAGGACCGGGCCGGGATCGTCGAGTTGCTGGTGAGCATCGGGGGCGGGGCGGACGACTCCGGTGACACCGACGACGCGAACGGCGCCGCAGCGGTGTCCGGCCCGGCCGAAGAGCTGCACGCGCGGGCTCATGACGCGGTGCGCGCAGGTGCGCCGGTTTTCGCGCGCCTCGCCGGGGACGCCGACGCGGGAGTACGCCGGGTGGTGCCCCGCGCGGTGGTCGGATTCCTCGACGAACCGGCGCGCGTACTGGCCCTGTTGCGGGATCGCATCGAGCGGGAGCGCGAGGACCAGGTCCTGATCGCGCTGGCCGAGGGCCTGGGGATGTTCGCCCGTCGGCATCCCGCGTACTCCGGCCCGGCGCTGGACATCCTGGCCGTGCAGAGCGCGCCGCCGAACGGGCCCGCGCTGCGGCTGGCCGCGCTCGGCCAGCTCGCGGCGCGAGCACCCGAGCGCCTTCCGGAGAACCTGGTCGCCACGGCCGTAGGGCTGCTCCGGGAGCGGTCGACGGGACAGCGGCCGAGTGAGCCACCTCATGCCGTCACGGACACGCTGGCAAGGCATTTCCGGCGGCTGCGGCCGTCGGACGAAGAGGGCTCGCAGTTGCTGCGGACGCTTCATTCGGCGCTCGGCGGCCGTGTGCAGGAGCGGATCGCGCTCCTGAACGGGCAGTTGACGAGTCCGGGCACCTCGGACCGGTGCAACGCGGTGTGGATGTCGGCGGGGCTGTTCCGCGCGTGGCGGGGCGACTACGCCGGGCCCGCGGCGCTCATAGGGGCGCAACTGGGGGCGGAGGAAGGCGGACTGAGGGACGCGGCGGTGTCCGTCCTGGGTGATCTCCATGAGCTGGCCGCGCCCGCCGCGGACGCGCTGCACGATTTGGCGAGGGCCCGCCCGGACCTGTGGGTGCGGCGCTGGGAGCGTGGGGCGCCCACCTTGGGTGGTCTGCTCAAGGCGCTCGCCAGGAGCGGCGACCCGCGCGCGGTGCCGCTCCTCGCCGAGGTCCTCGCCGGGGCCACCGTCCCGGACGACCTCGGCGTCGTGGTCGTCCCGCTCGGCCGGCACGCGGCCCCGCTCGCGCCCGCGCTGCTGCGCGAACTCGCCGCCGTCGCCCCGGACTCCCCCACCGCCGTCAGCCGCGCGCTGCCGCTGCTGAGGGCTCTCACCGAACTCCGCGACGAGGGTGTCGTACCGGAGGCGTTGCGGCTGCTGAGCCGCTCGGAGGAGGAACCGAGCGGATTGGTCGCGCGGGCGGCGCTCCGCGCCTTGGGGGCGTTCGGGGCCACCGCGCGGGAAGCAGTTCCCGTGCTGCGCGGTTTGCTCGGCGGCGGGTCCGGCATCGCCGCCGCGGGCGCGCTGTGGTCGATCGAGGGCGACGCCGCTGCCGTACTTCCGGTGCTGCGGCGGGAGTTGGCGGGCAAGGACCCGTACCGACGGACCGCGGCGGCGGAGGAAATGGCCGGGCTGGGGCCGTCTGCCCGTCCCGCGCTGCGCAGGCTGCGGCGTATGGCGGGGTCCGGCTCGGTGTGGGAGCGCACGGCGGCGGCGTACGCGCTCTGGCGCATCGAGGCGGACCCGGAGCCGGTCCTTCCCGCACTGCGTTCCGCCTGGACGGAGAGCCCGTACCCGCGCGTCCAGATCGCCGAGCACGTGTGCGAGATGGGGTCGGCCGCCGCACCCTTGCGGGACCTCATGGAGGCGGAACTCGCTTCGGGACGGCGGCATTTGGCTCGGGAAGGGGGCCACGGCAGCGATGACATCCCCAAGGACGAGCGGTTGCTGAGACTCTGCCGCGAGGTGGTGCGGGGCACGCAAGGGGACGTCTAGGGCGCGCGTCATCCCGTCTGCCGCCATCGGAGCGCGTAGAAGCGGGCCCAGTCCGGCTCCCACGGGTCCAAGCGCTGCCGCTCCAGGCGTCCGCGGAGCATGCTGCCCGCGGCGGTCGGCAGCATGGCCGCGGTCGCCCCGGTCATGCTGCCGACCAGGGACGCGCGGACGCGGGCCTGGGTGACGGTGGCGGGTTCGGTGACCAGGCGGCCCGCGCGGTCGGTCCAGACGGTGATCTCGCCACCCGCGCGGCTGCCCGGCACGACGCGGGCCTGCCCGGCGCGGGCAGAGCCGTCCGGCGCCGTCCACGTCATGCGGGCCCAGACCTGTTCGCCGCTCGCGCGGGAGGGCATGCCGGGCGCGCCCTCGGTCAGCAGCGCGGTGATCGGGCGTCGCTCCACGCGCTCGCGGACCAGCGAGTTCTCGACGGAGCGGGCGGTGATCCAGTCCGGCGAGCCCGCGGACCAGGGCGGCCAGCCCACGGGCGAGCAGAACGCATGCCTCCACCGCGTCCGAGCGCCCCGTGAGCGGATTGCGCCGCCAGCGCCACAGCCACACCTTCCGACCCGGGATCGCCAATCGACGGCTTCCTCCTCGTCCCCTCCGCGCGCGGGTATCCGTCCTCGACCGCATAGCCGCCCTCGAACGCGAGGCCTCGTCCCCTGCGCGCGCGAGGCATCCGAGCCCGGCCTCGCCACCCTCGCCCGCGTCGGCCCTCGTCCCCTGCGCGCGCGAGGCATCCGCGACCCTCCCCCCTACGCGCATCGGCGGCCGGATGGTCAGGGCACCGGCCGGGGGATGGCGTGTTCCATGCGGTTGGCGCAGGCCCGGCCGCCCCGGTCCGGAGTGTGGCGTCCGCCCGTCCCGTCGTACGACGTGACGGCTCTGACCTGCACAGACGTCGTTCCCGAGGGAGATTGTCAGTGCTGGGGTGCAGACTGGCCGGTGTCTGGGACAACGACGTCGCGGAGGTGATCGGCATGACCGAAGTACTACTCGCCGTGGGGACGCGCAAGGGCCTGTTCATCGGGCGCCGGCGCGGTGGCTCCTGGGAGTTCGACGAGAGTCCGTATTTCAACGCGCAGGCCGTGTACTCGGTCGCCATCGACATGCGGGGCGAGACGCCGCGGCTGCTGGCCGGCGGGGACAGCTCGCACTGGGGGCCGTCGGTGTTCCACTCCGACGACCTGGGCCGGACCTGGACCGAACCGGCCCGCCCGCCCGTGAAGTTCCCCAAGGACACGGACGCTTCGCTGGAGCGGGTGTGGCAGTTGCACCCCGCGGCGGCCGAGGCGGACGTGGTGTACGCGGGCACGGAACCGGCGGCGCTGTACCGCTCGGAGGACCGCGGTGAGACGTTCGACCTGGTCCGTCCGCTGTGGGAGCACCCCACGCGCGCGAAGTGGGTGCCGGGTGGCGGCGGCGAGGGGCTACACACGGTGATCACCGACGCGCGTGATCCGCGGGCCGTGACGGTCGCCGTGTCCACGGCAGGCGTGTTCCGCACCACGGACGGCGGCGCGAGCTGGGCGCCCGCCAACTCCGGTGTCTCGGCGGTGTTCCTGCCCGACCCGAACCCGGAGTTCGGCCAGTGTGTGCACAAGATCGCCAAGGATTCCGCAGACCCCGACCGGATGTATCTCCAGAACCACTGGGGCGTCTACCGCACGGACGACGCGGGCGCCCGCTGGACCGACATCGGCGAGGGCCTGCCGTCCACCTTCGGCTTCGCCGCCGCCACTCATCCGAGCCGCGGCGGCACGGCGTATGTCTTCCCCATCACCGCGGACGCCGACCGGGTGCCCGCCGGCCGGCGCTGCCGGGTGTTCCGCACGCCGGACGCCGGGCGGAGCTGGGAGCCGCTGACGGCGGGGCTGCCGCAGGAGGACCACTACGGCACGGTCCTGCGCGACGCGCTGTGCACGGACGACGCCGACCCGGCGGGCGTGTATTTCGGCAATCGCAACGGAGAGGTGTTCGCGTCGGCCGACGACGGCGACAGCTGGCGGCAGTTGGCGTCCCACCTGCCGGACGTGCTGTGCGTGCGGGCGGCGGTCGTGGCGTGAGCCCAGGGTCAGTGGGAGGCACGGGCAGGTGGGAGGTGTGAGGCGCGGGCAGATGAGGAGGGTGGCGAGCCGGTCTTGGCCATCGGTTGATCACCGCGCGGTGTACGGCAGTAGGGTGACACCGTGGCACCACGACCCTTGCATGAAATCGTCGAAGCAGGCTGGGCGAAGGCCCTGGAACCCGTCGCCGGGCGGATCGCCCAGATGGGCGACTTCCTCCGCGCGGAGATCGCCGCCGGGCGCACGTACCTTCCGGCCGGGCCCAACGTCCTGCGCGCCTTCCAGCAGCCCTTCGACGACGTACGCGTGCTGATCGTCGGGCAGGACCCCTATCCCACACCGGGACACGCGGTGGGTCTGTCCTTCTCGGTGGCTCCGGACGTACGACCGCTGCCCGGCAGCCTGATCAACATCTTCCGCGAGCTGCACGCCGATCTGGGACTGCCGCAGCCGTCCAACGGCGATCTGACGCCCTGGACCCAGCAGGGCGTGCTGCTGCTCAACAGAGCGCTGACCACCGCCCCGCGCAAGCCGGGCGCCCATCGCGGCCAGGGCTGGGAGGAGGTCACCGAGCAGGCGATCCGCGCGCTCGCCGCGCGGGGCAAGCCGCTGGTGTCGGTCCTGTGGGGCCGGGACGCGCGCAATCTGCGTCCGCTGCTGGGGCAGCTGCCCGCCGTGGAGTCGGCGCATCCGTCGCCGATGTCCGCAGACCGGGGCTTCTTCGGCTCGCGTCCGTTCAGCCGTGTCAACGACATGCTGATCTCCCAGGGCGGCCAGCCGGTCGACTGGCGCCTGCCGTGACCACCGGCGAGGACTCCCCGGCCCACGCCGCGGGCATCCTCGCCGTCGACTCGGGCGGCTCGGGCCTGCGCGCGGCCGTCGGTACGGCGGCGAGGGGCGCTCTCGCCCAGCGGTCCTCCGCCGAGCCCGTCCGCACCGGCCCGCGCGGTATCGACCCGGATCATCTGCTGGGCCAACTGGTGCCGATGGTCCGCTCACTGGCCGAGGAGACAGGGCTCCATGTCCTGTGTACGGCGGCTGTCGGCGCCGCCGGCCTCGGCACGCTCGGTGACGCGCTGCGCGCCGAACTGCCCGCCGCCCTGCACCGGGAGTTCGCAACGGAGACCCTCGCGCTGGCCGCCGACGCCGTCATCGCGTACGCCGGTGCGCTCGGGGCGCGTCCGGGTGCGGTGGTGGCGGGCGGAACCGGTCTGATCGCCCTCGGCACGGATCTGTCGAGGTGGCGGCGGGCGGACGGCTGGGGTCATCTGCTGGGCGACTGCGGCGGCGGGGCGTGGATCGGGCAGGCGGGGCTTCAGGCGGCGCTGCGCGCGTACGACGGTCGCGCGGGCGGCTCGGTACCGCTGATGAACCGCGCGGAGGACGAGTTCGGTCCGCTGTCCGAGCTGCCCGGGCGGTTGTATCCGCGCCCGGACCGGACCGCCGTACTGGCGTCGTTCGCGCCCCATGTCGCCGCCTGCGCGGACGAGGACCCGGTCGCGGCGGCCGTCCTGCGGGCCGCGGCACGGCACATCGCCGACTCCGCGGCGACCGTCTGCCCCGCCTCTGGCGACGTCCGGGTGGCGCTCACCGGGGGCCTGTTCAAAATGGGACCGCCGCTGCTCGGGCCGCTGGAGACCGAGTTGGCACGTCAGCTGCCGCACGCGCCGCTGGTGCCCGCCGAGGGCGATCCGCTGCACGGTGCCGTGACCCTGGCCGCCGGTCTGGCCATCGGCGCCCTGACCTTCCCGTACGACAAGAACATGCTGTCGGTCACGCGCACGTCCGGACGAGCCAGCGACGCCCAGTTCTGATCCGTACGTAACTCATCAGACAAAACCGGACGGATACCGCTCACCTGCACCCTCCCCGAACAGGGGAGCCCAGGAAACCAGTAACATGCGGCGCCATGAGCTCCTCCTCAACTGGGCCCGCGTCCGGGCTCCCCGTACGAATGCCGCGCCCGCGCCAGCCGGGACGGCACCGCCGCCCCGAGCCGCTCGCGGCTCCCGAGGGCGCACCCGCTCTCGTCCTCGCGGTCCCCGGAACACCGGGCTCCGCAACGCGCGGCATCGCCGAGGAGATCGTCAGTATCGCCCGGTCCGAGCTGCCCGGCCTGGACGCCCGGATCGGATACCTGGACGGCGACGACACGGAGTTCGCGTCGCTGAAGGCCGTGCTGGCGCATGCCGCCGAGGAGCGCACGGCCCGCTACGAGCAGGCGGTGGCCGCCGGCCTGGAGGTCAAGGAGCCCGAGGGTCCGGTCGCGGTCGTCGTGCCGCTGCTGGCCGGTCCGGACAACGCGCTGCTGCGGCGGGTCCGCCAGGCCGTGATGGACAGCAAGGTCGCCGCGGACCTGACCGATGTGCTGGGCCCGCACCCGCTGCTCGCCGAGGCGCTGCACGTACGGCTGTCGGAGGCCGGGCTGGCCCGTGCCGACCGTGCCCGGCTGTTCACCGTGGCGACCGCCGCGGACGGCATCATCCTGGCGTCCGTGGGCGGCGAGGAGGCCGTGCAGGCCGCCGGGATCACGGGCATGCTGCTGGCCGCGCGGCTCGCCGTGCCGGTGATGGCCGCCGCCCTCGACGAGGAGGGCTCGATCGCGGCGATCGCGGAGCAGTTGCTCTCCTCGGGCTCGCAGCAACTGGCGCTGGCGCCCTATCTGATCGGCCCGGAGATCGACCCCGCGCTCGTCCAGGCCGCCGCGGAGGAGGCGGGCTGCGCCGCTGCCGAGGCACTCGGCCCGTACCCGGCGATCGGCAAGCTGGCGCTCGCCAAGTACATGATGGCGCTGGGCATCGCGCCGCAGCACGCGCAGGGCGCGCCGGTGCGGTGAGCAGGGTGCGCTGACGGCGTGTCGCGTCGCCAGCCGTGTCGCCTGTGGCTGTCCATCGATGGTCGTCGGGCCCGCTCCTCTTGTGGGAGCGGGCCCTTCGGTGTGCGCGCGAGGCTGCGATGGTGATGATGGTGCGGCGTGTCGGTGGGTATTTGGAGGGCCGGGTGGACGCTCGGGCGTGTCGGTGCTGCACGGGGGCGTGCTGGGCTGGCGCGCCGGGCGTGTCGGTAGGGGTGGGGGTGGACGGTCGGCCGACGGTCGCAGGGGGCAGGTCGGCGATCGGTGGGGCAGGGGGCGCCGTCCATGTCGCTGAGCGCGGTCGGCACGCCCCTGTCTGCGGGCCTATTCGAAGATCACGCAGGACGCGGCCGGGACCCTGATGGATCCGGCGCGGCTCGGCAGGCCGGTGGCGGGGTCCAGGGCGAACCAGGTGACGTCGCCGGAGCGTTCGTTGGCCACGTACAGGTGACCACCCGACGCGGTGATCGCGCGTGGCCAGTGGCCGCCGCACGGGACCGTCCCGACCAGCCGGAGTGCGTCTCCGTCGACGGCGAGCACGGACAGTACGTCCTCACCTCGCGTGGCGGCCCACACGAACCGCCCGTCGGGCGAGGCGACGATCCCTGACGGGTAGGCGTCGCCGTCCGGCGAGCCGGGCAACAGTCGCACCTCGGACAGCGGCTTGAGCAAGCCGTCAGCGGCGTCCCAACGGCAGACGGTGATCGTGGGCGTCAGTTCGTTCACGATGTAGGCGTACGTGCCGTCCGGGTGGAAGGCGAGGTGGCGCGGGCCGGAACCCGGGCGGAGCGCGATCTCGCGGTGCAGGGCGAGACGGCCCCCGGTGAGGGTGCACACGCGTACGGAGTCCGTGCCGAGGTCGACGCTCACGGCCCATCGACCGCTGGGGTCGGGCTGCACCTGGTGGGCGTGCGGACCTTGCTGGCGGGGGGTGTGCGGGCCCGCGCCGTAGTGCGCGAACACATCGGAGGCGGCCGGTGCGAGGGTGCTGTCCGGACGCAGGGGGATCGCGCTGACGCTGCCGGAGCCGTAGTTGGCGGTCAGGACGTGGCCCGCGTGCACGGTGAGGTGGGTGGGGCCGTTTCCGCCGACGGGAACCGGCTGGCCTGCGGGCTCAGGACTGTCCCCGTCGACGCGGTACGCGGCCACCGCGCCCTCCGCGGTCTCGCTGACCGCGTAGAGCATGCCGCCCGAGGGCGAGAGGGCGAGATACGAGGGATCGGGGACACCGTCCAGGCCGCTGAGCACGGTGAGCGCGCCGTCTCGCGGATCCACGGACGCCGTCACCACGCCGGGCCCGCCGGCCGCCGTGAACGACCCGATGAACGCCCGTTGCCCTCTGCCGCCGTATGTCACCGCTGTCCCCTCTCGGTGGCTGTGCCGTCCGGGGTGACGGTAGCAGTCGATCTACGGCGGTCTAGACCAAGGGTGGGTCATCTCTGAATGTTCGCTCACTCTGAACGTTCACTCTCAATGATCGCTTTCAGCGATCGCTTTGAACGCTCCGGCTGAGCATTCGTTCCGATCGTTCGATCAGGCGCCGACCAGGGGCGAACCGGAAGGCGCGCGCAGGGGCGTGGCGAGTTCGGCGAGGGCGCGTTCCAGGCCATGCAAATGGACGAGGGCGGGCGCGTCTGTGAGCGGCTCGGGCGGCGAGGTGCGCGGGTCGCCCGGCCGCCCGGTCAGTGCCTCCACGGCGGTCTCCACGCGCCAGCAGGCGGCTGCCAGGCGGGCGTCGTGGGCAGCCTGCGGGTCTGCGGCGACGGCGACGAGGCCGCGGATCTCGCGCGCGCACTCGTCGAGCAGGTCGAGAACACGCAGGGCCCTGCGTTTGCGGCCACGCATCGGGTTCAGCGGGTGTACGAGCGGGGCGACGGCGAGTCGTACCCGGCCCAGGAACCCCTCCAGCTCGGCGACGCATGGTGCCGGGTCGGCGTCCGGGTCTCCGGCGAGCCGCGCGGCGGCCTGCGCGGTGCAGGTGTGCACACCGCGAAGCGCACGCTGGATCCAGGCATCGGTGACGGCGTGCGTGGTCACCGGCAGAACGAACAGCACCGCGAGAACGGCACCCAGCGCGCCCACGCCCGTCTCGGCGAGCCGCAGCGCCAGCAGGGCCGGATCGAGGACGCCCAGCAGCCCGTAGAGCAAGGAGGCCAGCAGCGTCACGCTGAGCATCATCCAGGTGTACGACACCGCGGCCGTGTAGAAGATCCCGAAGACGCACACGGCGAGCAGAACGGCCACCGGTACCGCCGCGGTGTGCAGCGGGAGAACGATCAGCAGGCCGAGTCCGATACCGAGCACCGTGCCCAGGACACGCCGGAAGCTGCGCACGAGCGTCTCACCGCGCGAGGTGGTGTTCACGAAGACCCACCAGGTGGCGCCGACCGCCCAGTACCAGCGCTCCCCCGACACCAGGTGTCCCACGACCAGAGCGAAGCCCGCGCCGGCTGTGGCCTGGACGGCCTGGCGGGTGGTGATACGGCCGAGGCCAAAGCCGTCGAGCGGAGCGGGGGCCAAGGTCGGCGGCAGGTGGCGTTCGTAGCGCCACAGGCCGAAACGTACGGCCGCCGCAACCAGCACGGACAGCGCCATGGCGGCGTACAGCTCGGACAGTTGGGCGGGGGTGGCGTGCAGGAACTGGGCGGCGAAGTAGGTCATGAAGGCGAACACGCCGAGGCTGTGTCCACGCGGGCCCCAGCGGCGCGCGTAGACGCCGGCGCCGACCACTGCGAGGAAGACGAGGTCGCGTGCCACGGGCTGGTCGTGCAGTCCGGCCGCGACGGCGAGCACGGGCAGTCCTACGGCCGGAAGCAGCGCGGTCGTGATCGTTTGCTCACGCATGATGGGATCGGTGACAGTGAAGAGGGCGAGCAGTGCGGCTAGGCCGCCGGTCAGGGCACCGATGAGGGCGTGTCCGGCAAGGCCGCAGGCGAGGACGGCCAGGCCGACGCCGAGTACTGCCCGCGCCGCGAAACGCAGTCGCACCCGGCCCGGGTCGGGAGCGACAAATGCTCTCTTCAGCATTGCTCTGCGCCCCCTTGGCCAACTGGATCGAACGAACACGGACAACGAACGTGGATATCGCCTCCGCGCGTCCCGCTTCGAGCGATCACGCATGACAAAGGCGCCGCGGGGGTCCGTAGCGCCATCGACAGCACCATGAGAGCATCATGTGCGTCACTGGCTCAAATGGCGTCCCTCCGGCTGTGCCATTGGTCCAGGAGATGGCCTTGGCGCTCGTCCATGGGAGGGCCAACGGACCACAAGGGGTGGCCCGACGCGCGGACCAGCTTTCGGCGCGATCGCTTCGGTCGTCGACAATCACCAAGAATCATGAGGGAGGGCCGGCGTCATGGCCGTGGACGAGTTGGACACCCGCATTCTGCGGTTGCTGCTGGATCAGCCGCGCACGAGCGTGCGCGAGTACGCCAGGATCCTGGGGATCGCCCGCGGCACGCTTCAAGCACGGCTCGATCGGCTGGAACGGGAGGGAGTGATCACCGGCATCAGCCCGAGCCTCTCGCCGGCCGCTCTCGGTCATCCGGTGCTTGCCTTTGTACACATCGAGGTCACCCAGGGGCACCTGGACGAAGTGGGGGACGGGGTGGCGTCCGTCCCCGAGATCGTCGAGGCGTATTCGATCACCGGCGGCGGCGATCTGCTCACTCGGGTCGTGGCACGCGACAACGCGCATCTGGAGGATGTGATCCAGAAGCTGATCAGTTTGCCCGGAGTCGTCCGTACCCGCACCGAGGTGGCGCTGCGGGAGAGAGTGCCGCATAGGTTGCTGCCACTGGTCGAATCGATCGGTCGCTCGGTGAGCAAGTGATCAGTGGCTCAGGTCTTCGGTGGGCGCGAGTCAGCCGCGGAACGATCACCTGGAGCCCGGCGCCGCTTTCCCCCTTGGCATGCTGGAACGCATGAGTAACCTTGGCGCCTTCTCGGTCATCTTCGACCTCGACGGAACGCTCGTGGACAGCGAGCCGAACTACTACGAAGCCGGCCGCCGGGTGCTCGCCGATCACGGCGTACCCGACTTCTCCTGGGGCGAACACGAGAAATATGTCGGTATCAGCACCTTGGAGACAGTCACCGACTGGAAGCGGCGGTACCGCCTGGCGGCCTCCGTGGACGAACTGCTCGCCGACAAGAACCGTGTGTACCTCGAAATCGCCCGGACCTCCACGCGCGCGTACCCCGAGATGCGTGCGTTCATCGAGCTGCTGGCGTCCGACGGCGTTCCCATGGCAGTGGCCTCGGGCTCCTCGATCGATGCGATCAAGGCGGTGCTGGCCGGCACCGGTCTGGACGCCCATCTGCACACGGTGGTCTCCGCCGAAGAGGTCGACCGCGGGAAGCCCGCGCCCGATGTCTTCCTGGAGGCCGCCCGCAGGCTGGGCCTGAGCCCGGGTGATTGTGTGGTGCTGGAGGACGCTGCTCCTGGTGCGGCAGCCGCCCATGCCGCGGGGATGATGTGCATTGCGATTCCGTACGTCGCCGCTCAGGCGAACGCGCCGGAGTTCGCGACGGCCGGGTTGCTGCTGCGGGGCGGGCAGACGGAGTTCACCGCGCGGATCGCCTATGACTGGCTTGAACGATCGTTTCCGGCGGTCTGAGCCGTTGCCTACCGGTTGCTCGGGCTGAGCGAGCTTCGGGGCGAGGTTCGTATCGAGGGACGACCGGCGACGCTAGGAGCGGCGGCGGGGGCGGCTGTGCTTGGATCCGGTGCTCGAACCGCCACGCGTCCGCGTGTTCGTCGGCTTCTTGGCACCTGTGGCCTTCTTGCCCGCGCCCGTCCCACGCCGTCCTACCCCGCTGCCCTCGCCAGGCTTCGCCCCCGGCTGTGTTTCGGGTTTGGCCCTGCCACGAGTGCTGTTGACCGTTCGGCCGCGCACGATGCCGATGAAGTCCTCGACCAGTTCGGTTGTGGCGTTCTCCGGCCAGGAGAGAGCGACGCCGGACTGCGGGGCGTCCACGAGCGGGCGGTAGGTGAGGTCCTTGCGGTGATGCAGACGGGCGAGCGACTGCGGAACGATCAGCAGGCCCACGCCGGCTGCCACCAGTTCGATGGCATCCTCCGTGGTCACGGGGCGTTCGATCGCGGGCTTACCGGGTGGCTCGGGCCAGTCGAGCACGTCATCGAGGGAATGGAAGACCACATCGTCGACGAGATCGGCGATCGTGACCTCGTCGGCCGCGGTGATCACATGGTCCTTGGGAACCACAACGACGGTCGTCTCGGTGTAGAGCGGGATGGCGCTGAAGATCGTTCGATCAACGGGCAGCCGAACGATCCCGGCGTCCGCTCGCCCCTCGTGCAGCGCCTCGAACGCTTCCGCGGCCGACATCGCGAGGAGGGTGAGGGGCGTGTCGGGCAGGCGCTCGTTCCAGATCCGCACCCACTTGCCGGGGGTCGTCCCGGGAACGTACGCGAGCCGGAACGCGGGGGGTGCTTCGGAGCCTGTCACCTCGCCAGGCTACCGGCCGCGGCCGGATGCCTCCTTTCCGGCGGATAGTCTGGACAGCATGAAGTCGCACCAGAGCGCCCAGATGATGAAGCCCGCGACCGCGGCGAAGAAGTTGGGCGTGTATCTCCCGGCCACCCCCGCAGCTTTCCAGGAGGGTGAAGTCTCGCGCGCCGAACTGAGCCGGCTCCAGGCCGATCCGCCCGAGTGGCTGCGCGAGCTGCGCCAGAACGGCCCGCACCCCCGTCCGGTGGTCGCGGCCAGGCTCGGTGTCTCCATCGCCGGTCTTGCGCGCGGGGGCGTGACCGAACCGCTCACAAGCGAGCAGATCGAAGCGCTGAGGCAGGAGTCTCCCGAATGGCTGGAGAAGGAGCGGGCCACGCAGGCGGAGGTACGCCAGGAGGCGGCGCGGCTGAAGCAGCGGGACGCCGAGAAGGCGGCGGAGGCCGACTCGCGCGACTGACGGCCGCCGAGGTCTGTCTGGTGCGTACCCCGGATCCCGATTCGGAACGGTCTTGGCCCGCACTCGGCGAGATGATCGACGGTGGCCGTCGGACGGTCATCCTCGCCGAGCGGGTCGATGAGTCGGCTCTGTAGTACCAGGAGATTCAGGGCCACTGCCATGAGGTGATCGGTTCTGTGGCCCCTATGCCGCTGTGTCGACCTGAAACGGTTCCTTGAACTGTGTTCGGTACAGCTCCGCGTACCGCCCATCCGCTGCGATCAATTGATCATGCGTTCCGCGCTCCACGATCTGGCCGTCCTCGACGACGAGGATGAGATCCGCGGCGCGCACGGTGGACAGGCGGTGGGCGATCACCACGGCGGTGCGTCCCTCCAGCGCCTCGGTGAGCGCCTCCTGGACGGCCGCCTCGGAAGTGTTGTCCAGGTGGGCGGTGGCCTCGTCGAGAATGACCACGCGCTGGCGGGCCAGCAGCAGGCGCGCGATGGTCATGCGCTGGCGTTCGCCGCCCGAGAGACGGTAGCCACGCTCCCCCACAACCGTGTCGAGTCCGTCGGGCAGCGAGCGGACGAGCGATTCGAGGCGGGCGCGGCGCAGCACGTCCCACAATGCGTCGTCGGTGGCGTCCGGCCGGGCGAGCAGCAGGTTGGCGCGGACCGTGTCGTGGAAGAGGTGCCCGTCCTGGGTGACCATGCCGAGCGTTTCGCGCAGCGAGCGGGCGCTCAGGTCGCGCACGTCGACCCCGCCGATACGGACGGCGCCGTCGTCGGTGTCGTACAAGCGGGGCAGCAGTGCGGCGATGGTCGACTTCCCGGCGCCGGAGGAGCCGACGAGGGCGACGGTCCACCCGGCTTCCACGCGGAAGGAGACACCGTGCAGGACCTCGGCGCCGCCGCGCGTGTCCAGGGAGGCCACCTCCTCCAAGGAGGCGAGGGAGACCTTGTCGGCGGACGGGTAGGCGAAGCGCACATTGTCGAACTCCACGGACACCGGTCCGTCCGGCACCGCGCGGGCCTTGGGTGATTCTTCGATCAGCGGTTTGAGATCGATTACCTCGAAGACGCGCTCGAAGCTCACCAGAGCGCTCATGATTTCGACGCGCGCTCCGGCGAGGGAGGTCAGTGGGGCGTACAGGCGGGTCAGGAGAAGTGCGAGGGCGACCACGGCGCCGGGTTCCAGGGTGCCGCGCAGGGCGAACCAGCCGCCCAGGCCGTAGACGAGAGCGAGTGCGAGGGCCGAGACCAGGGTCAGTGCGGTGATGAACGCGGACTGCGCCATGGCGGTGCGCACTCCGACGTCCCGCACCCGCCGGGCCCGGACGGCGAATTCGGTCGACTCTTCCTCGGGTCGTCCGAACAGCTTGATCAAGGTGGCGCCGGGGGCGGAGAAGCGTTCGGTCATCCGGGTGCCCATGGCCGCGTTGAGATCGGCCGCCTCGCGCTGGAGGCGGGCCATGCGGCTGCCCATCCACCGGGCGGGCACCACGAACACCGGGAGCAGCAGCAGCGCGAGCAGGGTGATCTGCCATGACAGGGTGAGCATCACGGCCAGCGTGAGCAGAACGGTCACGATGTTGCTCACCACGCCGGAAAGGGTGTTGCTGAAGGCTCGTTGGGCGCCGATCACATCATTGTTGAGCCGACTGACGAGCGCGCCGGTGCGGGTGCGGGTGAAGAACGCGACCGGCATGCGCTGCACATGGTCGAAGACGGTGGTGCGCAAATCAAGGATGAGCCCTTCGCCGAGGATCGCGGAGAGCCAGCGGCTCACCAGCCCAAGTGCTGCCTCGGCGAGCGCGATCAGAGCGATCAATACGGCGAGGCGTACGACCGTGCCGGCCTCGCCGCCCGACACGATCGCGTCGACAACTTGCCCCGCGAGGACCGGAGTGGCCACGGCGAGGAGCGCGGTCACCACACCGAGCAGTACGAATTGGGTGATCCGGCGGCGGTGCGGGCGGGCGAAGACGGTGATTCTGCGCAGTGTCGCGCGGGCCAGGGGCCGGCGTGCCTGCTGGGCATTCATGACGCTGTGCAACTGGGACCAGGCGGTGATTTCCATGCTCATGCCGGGGACAGTAGGACCTCAAGCAATATTGAGGTCAAGCGGCTGGGCTGGAGACCGACGGCGTCGGGCGGAAGACGCGAGAGTGATCGTCGGTATGTTCATTTGGCCGTTTTGTTGTTCGTTCGGTCGGGCTTCGGTCGGGCCTTCGGTGTGTGGTGACTACTCCAGTGCGCTCGACGCTCGCACGTTCAGCTCCGGCAGGATCGCGAGGCGGTGGGTCGGACGTTCCGGATCGATCAGGCGGCGCACGATCAGGTCCACGGCCGCCGCGCCGACCGCGCGTTTCGGTGGGGCTACCGCGGTGAGCGGGATGTCGGCGAGCGCGGCCACCTCGTCGTCGTAGGCCACGATCGCGACCGCGTTCGGGATGTCCACTCCGCGCGCCCGGAGTCGCTGGAGGACGACGATCGCATCGTGGTCGTCGTGCACGATCACGGCCTCCAGCAGGTCGTTCGCGGCCTTGTCCGCGAAATCCGTGAGCTTGCGCTCACGTTCGGCGGGGTCGGTGCTGGGTGACGGCAGCCGGAACACCGAGGATTCACGCGCGGTCATTCCGACGGCGGCGAGTCCGCCGCGATAGCCCTCCAGGATGAGATCACTGTGCGGGCTGTCCTCGCGCAGGATCAGGGAGATCAGTTCACGGTCGCAGTCGACGAGATGCCGTACGGCGATCCGTGCACCGTAGGCATGATCGGTCACCACGCGCTCCGCGCCCCAGGCGTCGTCGTCAGGGTGACGTTCGATCAGCACGCAGGGGACGTCGAGTTCGGCCGGCCAGCTCTGCGCGCCGACCGGGCCGCACGGAGTGATCAGCAACCCGTGGATGCCGTCCTCCAGCATTCGGCGGGCCTGGGCGCGCTCTTCCTCCGGGTCGTACTGCGAGATGCCGAGCACAAGACGGATCCCGCGCTCGGCGGCGGCCTCGCGGGCGCCCTTGATGACCTCGGGGAAGTAGTAGTCGGCGGCAGGGACGATCAGGCCGAGGACGAGTTCACGGCCGCCGGTGCCACTGACCACGGCCGGACCGTCCGACACGACCGTCATGCGCTGCCCCCGGGGCTCCGGCAGCACAGCGCCGCCGTGCACCCGGGTCAGCAGCCCGCGCTTCGACAGGGCGTCGACGTCGCGACGGATGGTGATCGCGGAGACGTTCAGCTCCAGGGCCATGTCCGAGACTCGCATGGTGCCCCGCTCGTGCAGCCATTGGAGAATTTCCTTGTGCCTCACTTCGGCGTGCATATGACCGGGTTCCCCTCGCGTTGTCCATCGGATGGAGCAGCGAGTCTAGCGCCCGAATGATCGAAGATGAACGTTTCTGCGCGAATAATCAAACGTGCATCACGTTGTGTGATGCTCTGCGCAGATCCTCCTCAGCGAGCCCCTGCCCAGGTGTGTGCGACGTCCACCACGATCCGGTCGTTCAGCGCGAGGACACGGAAGGGCAGCCGCGCCCGCACACCCAGGCCTAGTTGGGTGTCACCCTCGAAACTGCCGACGAAGCGGGTGTCCTTGAAGGTGGGGTTGCCGGTGAGAACAACGCCGGGGAGAGGCTGTGCGACACGCCCGGCGTAGGTCGGTTTGCCCGTCTCGGGGTCGTAGGAGGGTGCGGTCACCCGGACCTCGATCACGGCTCCGCCGCCAACAGGGATGTGACGGCCCGTTCCGTCCTGGTAGATCCGGTCGACGTAGCGAACCGAGTAGCCGAGACCGCTGCCCGCGCCGGGGACGTCGACGACCATCCGGTCGTAGCAGTCGTGACTGCCGGTCCGGACGTTCGTCAGCGATGCCGTCGTGGAGGCGGTGCCGGTCTTGTCGAGGCTGCCCCAGCCGGTGGGGCACGCGGCCTTCGCGGGTGGGGTGGAGGTGATGGCCGCGCCGGCCGGAGCAGCCGTCACGACGGAGGCGGCGCTCATGAGCGCGAGTGCTGCCAGCACAGTTCCTTTACGTGCCATGGCGTCCCCCTAGGGAGGGTGATATCGGGATGTGTACTTGGACACCCCAAATCGCCGAATGGTTGTGCCTCGTTGGCACACCCGTGAGGGACGATCACCCTGGGGGCGCTCAGTGGCCTCTAAACGCTTCCTCCAGCCACCATGCGCCCCGGTCGCGCGTCACCTTCGCGTCGATCAGCAAGGGGGAGGAACGGGGTCCGGTGACCCAGTTCTCCGCCGCCTTGAGGTCGTCGAGCGTGCGGACGGTGAGTGCTTCGAAGCCGTAGCCCTGGGCCAGCGCGGCGATGTCCGTCGGCGGGAACTCGACCGTGTCCAAGGGGAATCCGCCGGGACCGAAGTGGTGGACCTCCGCACCGTAGGCGTCATCGTTGTAGACGATCACCACCATCGGCAGTCCGAGCCGGCGCACGGTGTCGAGTTCGGCGGTGCCCATGAGCGCGCCGCCGTCGCCAAGGGCAGCCACCGGAAGGCGGTCGGGCTGGGCCAGGGCGGCGCCGATGGTGGTGGCCAGGCCAAGGCCGATCGACTGGAACGCCTGCGTGAAGCAGAAGCCGTTCTCGTCCGGTACCGAGAGATACATGCTCGGGTAGCCCATGAAATTACCGGAGTCCACTCCGATCACTCGATCAGCCGGGAGCAGATCGTCGAGGGCGATGCTGAGCGTTCGGGGATCGATCCGTTCACGCGTGCTCGTGTCGTCGTACGGTACGTCGCGCCAGCGGACGCGGGTCGCGATCGAGTCGCCGACGGCCGAAGTGCGGTAGCCCTGCCTGGCATCCGCGTCTTTCTCCAGTGCGCGCCGCGCGGTGAGTGCCACGTCGCCCGTCACTCCGAGGTCGACCGGCCGGTGCCTGCCCAGGGCGGAGCGATCGTCATCGATCTGAGCGACTCTCGCCTGCGGGCCGATCAATCGGCCGTGGCGCATGGTCCACATGTTCAATGCGCAGCCCCAGCCGACGATCAGGTCGGCGCCCTGGATGAGTTCGGCCGCCACGGGGGACGCGAAGCCGCCGGAGACGTCCAGGGACCAGGGATTGCCGTGGAAGAGGCCGCGTGCGACGGCCGACGTCGCGAGGAGTGCACCGTACCGGTCGGCGAGGGCGAGGAGCGCCTCCCGGGCGGACACGCCGCGTGCGCCTCGTCCCGCGACGAAGACCGGGCGGCGGGCCTGGCCGAGCAGTTCGGTCAGCGCCGCCGCATCGGCCTCCGCAGGCTCGATCGGTTCCCGGGTGAGCAGTGGGGCCATCGCCGACGCAAGGGCCCTGTCCGGTGTTCCCAGTGACTGGATCGGGAGGGGGAGCTGAAGCAGGATGGTTGTTCGTTCGATCAGGGCGGTGCGGACCGCCGCGTGTGTCTGCTCCACCGCCTTGTCCGCCGAGGTGATCCGAGCGGTGGTCGCGCCTACTGCGCGGGCCAGGGCCTCCTGGTCGACGTAGAAGTTCGATCGTGGTTCGGTTGCCTCCGGCGCCAGCACGACGAGCGGGGTGCGGCTCTTGGCCGCCTCCGCGATCCCCGTGAGGGCGTTGGTGAGGCCGGGGCCCTGATGGACGGTGAGTGCCGTCACCCGGCCGGACATGCGCGCGTAGGCGTCTGCCATGGTCGCGGCGCCGCCTTCGTGGCGGGCGGCGACGAAGCGGGCGCCGGACGCGATCAGGGCATTGGTGACATGGAAGTTGCCGGACCCGACCACGCCGAAGGCGTGGTCCACGCCGGAAGCGGCGAGCGCCCGGCCGACCGCCTCCGCTACCTTCATCAGCGCTGCACCAGGGCGAGCACGCGCGCGGGAGCGCCGGATCCGGTGACGATGGGCAGGGGCCCGGCGATGACGACGGAACCGGTCGGCGGCAGCGCGGTCAGGTTCCGCAACTGGGTGAGACCGTACTTGTCGCTGCCCATGAGGTAGGAGTGGCACGGGAAGGCGGGGTCGAAGGAGTGGGCGCGTCCGGCGTCAGTGCCGACCGTCTCCACTCCGAGACCGATCACCGGGGACTCCTGAGCCACCCAGCGGGCGCATTCCACCGACAGGCCGGGCGTGTGCGGACCGTTCTCGTCCGCGTTCAGGAACGCCTCCTGCGTGATCGAACGATCATCCCAGCCCGTACGCAGTAGCAGCCAGCCGCCATCGGGGAGCGGACCGTGTTCCGCCTCCCATGCCTTCACATGGTCGACCTCGACGAGGAAGTCGGGGTCCTCTGCTGCTTCGGTGGTGAAATCCAGTACGACGGCGGGCGCGATCAGCCGGCTGGCGGGTACGGAGGCCACGTCATCGAGGTCCTTGCCGGTGACCCAGTGGTTGGGGGCGTCGAAGTGGGTGCCGGTGTGTTCGCCGCTGCGGAAATTGTTCCAGTACCAGGCGGGTCCGCGGTCGTCGTAGCGGCTGATCTCCTCCAGTTCGAAGACGGCGGTCTGGCCGAATTGCGGGGGCAGTTGGATCACCGGCGTGGACGACGACAGGGGCGAGGTGAGATCGACGACCTCGATCGATCCACCGCGCAGTCCTGAGACGAGTGAGGCGAGGATTGACGGCTCGGGCATGCGGTACCTCCCTGAGACGGCGAACCTGGGACCGACAGGATCTCAGCCGGGTGGCATGGCTGGTCAGAGGCGTGCGCACGGCGTTTCGCCGCTGATGTGCCGTGGACCGGCGCCCGCCAGGCGCGCGGTGCGGTCGTCAGATCACTCGGTCGGCCCGCGGCAGAGGTACGTCACGCCAGCGGTCGCGGGCCGTCTCATGGCCTCGGTGCTGTCCAGCTGATCGAAGCGTTCGGCCACGATCGGGTTCAGTTCGGCGCGGTGCGCCAATCGACCGGAGCCGGGGCGAAACGCTCATCGGCTACGAGTTCGGGGTGCAGCAGGAATCGCCAGCACAAGGACGTCCATTCACGTTCGTTCTGAACGGGGACCAGAAAGTTGTTGCCGTCGGCGCCGGTGAAGGCGCCGCGGGGGGCTTTGACACTGGACGAGCAGGTCGTCGGCCCTGCGGTCGGCCAATGTCCGAGCGGTTCGGCCAGACGAGGTAGCCGGCTTCCAAGGACGCTCGCGGTGAGTGTCGTCAGCGGCGCTGTGAGCGGTGTGCGGGCGCACGAGCCCGCTCTGCCGAGCGAGTATGGGTCAGTTCGGTATCCGCCAGTACTGGCGCTTGCCTTCGTCCCTTACGACCACACCCAGGCGGATCAGGTCGCGGCGCAGTTCACGGGCGTCGGTGGAGTCGTCGTTCTTGCGGGCCGCCGCGCGGGCGATCAATAGGGCGTCGGCGCCTTGCGGTAGGCCGGAGGCCCCGGGGACCCAGCGGCGGAAGTCGTCGCGGTACGGGTCTTCGTCGGACCAGGTGTAGCCGTGTTCTGTGAAGGCTTCGGCCACCCGGTGCCAGGGCAGGCCGCTGTCCTCCCGTGCGATCTCCAGGCCGTTGAGGCTCAGAAGGACCAACTGTTTGCCGTCGCGGAGGGCCACTTCGATCTGGTCGGATGTGAACTCTTCCGGGGTGTCCCGGACGGTGAGGGTCACGCGGGTGCGGGAGACGTGGACGGTCAGGGACTCGTGTACGGCGATGAATCCGACCAGGACGCCCAGCAGCGCGCCCACGGTGATCGCGCCGAGGGTGAGTCCCGGTTCCGGAATCGAGTTGAGGAGCTTGGCCGGGCCCTTCAGCGGGGCCCAGCGCAGGGTGGTGAACCAATCGGCGAGCACAGTGATCAACCAGCCGCCGGCGGCTCCGCACGCGAGGCAGAAGAGCACTGTGGCCCAGGCCGACTCCGCGACCGTGCTCGTTTGGTCGTCCGTCTGCGGCTGTTGGCGCTTTGCCGTGTTCATTTCCGGATCGGTCTCGCGCTTCTTGATGTCCACTCGTCTCGTCCCCCGGTGCGTGTGTCGCCGCCGTGTGTGGTGTCGCGTCGAGTCTGGGCGGCCGGGGTTCGGCGTGTCGTCGGCCGATGGTCTACAGGGCCGCAACTTTGGTCGCGGGAGTTGATCAGGGCGACGGTGATTGTGTGGCCGTGAGGGTGGGCGGCGGGTTCGGGCACGGGCACAGGCACTCTGATCGTTCGGACATGGATGTGGTGTTTATTTGGGTGCCTCGTGGCCGGCCGGGAGGTTGGGGGCGCGGCCTGCACTAACCTTGCGCGCATGACGCGACGACTCGCCGAGGTGGCCAGGAAGGTCGGGGTCAGTGAGGCCACGGTCAGCCGGGTGCTGAACGGCAAGCCGGGGGTCTCCGAGGCCACCCGGCAGTCGGTGCTCTCCGCTCTCGATGTGCTCGGATATGAACGTCCCACCCAATTGCGGGGTGAGCGTGCGCGTTTGGTCGGCCTGGTGCTGCCCGAGTTGCAGAATCCGATCTTTCCGGCGCTCGCAGAGGTGATCGGTGGATCACTCGCTCAGCAGGGACTCACTCCGGTGCTGTGCACACAGACCAAGGGCGGTGTCTCCGAGGCGGACTATGTGGAGTTGTTGCTTCAGCAGCAGGTGTCGGGAGTCGTGTTCGCCGGCGGTTTGTTCGCGCAGGTGGACGCGCCGCACGATCATTACAACCTGCTCGCTGATCGAATGATCCCGGTCGTGCTGGTGAACGCCTCGATCATCGATCTCGGGTTCCCGTGTGTGGCGTGCGACGACGCCGTGGCGGTGGATCAGGCGTGGCGGCACTTGGAATCGCTCGGGCATGAACGGATCGGATTGGTGCTGGGCCCGCTTGATCACGTGCCCTCGCAGCGCAAGCTGGCGGCCGCCGAGGCGGCGGCTCGGCGGGCGGGCCGGGAGTTGCCCGAGGCGCACGTCGAGCGGACCATGTTCTCCCTGGAGGGCGGACAGGCGGCGACAGCCCGGCTGCTCGACCAAGGCGTCACCGGGATCATCTGCGCGAGCGATCCGCTGGCGCTGGGTGCGGTGCGGGCCGCGCGCCGACGAGGGCTCGCGGTCCCCGGTGAGGTCTCGATCGTCGGATACGACGACTCCGCCTCTGGGTCGCGGATCTCATGGTCGGCCGGCAGGTGTGCGTGATCAGCGGGACCGGGCATGTGGGCTGGTGACGTCTCAGGGCTCGTCGGGGACGGCCTCGGTCGCGCTGGGTGTGCAGGTGTGGCGCGGCGGGGCGTAGCGGGCGGTTCCACGGGCGGAATGCCCCGGCTGGCGCGGGGCGGCGGGTGCGGGCAGCGTGGGTCTGGAGACATCGACGCTGAGCGAGGTGGCCATGGATTCCTCTGAGCCGGTACGGCGGGTGGTCGTGGGGGTGGACGGTTCGCCGACGTCGCACGCTGCGCTGCGTTGGGCGGCGCGCTACGCGTCCACGACCGGTGGGGTCGTGGAGGCGGTGCACGCCTGGGACACGCCGTCGGCGGCGGGCTGGACCGGACCGGCGATCGATCCGGAGTTCGATCTAGAGCAGGCTCATGAGCGGTTCACGCGGGAACTGCACTCTGTCTTCGGTGAAGATCACCCGGCCGGACTGCGGGAACTCCTGGTGGAGGGCGATCCCTCGGAGGTGCTCATCCGCGCTTCGGCCGGGGCCGAACTGCTGGTGGTGGGGCGCCGGGGGCTGGGCGGTTTTGCCCGGGCGATGCTGGGTTCGGTGAGCCAGCGATGTGCGCAGCACGCGGCTTGTCCCGTGGTCGTCGTCCGGCCGGAGCAGGAGTAGTCGTCTCAGGGCGCGGGTGTGATCGTCACCTTCAGATGCTTCATGATCGGTTGATCACTCTGCTTGCTGTAGTCGCCGATCGCGACCAGGACGTTCATCTCCGGCATGTACCCGGACGCGCAGCCGCGCGGGATGTCGTACGGAATGGCCAGGTAGCCGTGGAGGTGGCGGTGGCTGCCGTCCTTCGCGGTGCTGGTGATGTCGACCGGGTCGAACTCGGTGAGGCCGCGTTCGCGCATGTCGTCCTTGTTCATGAAGACAAGCGTGCGCAGGTTCTTCACGCCCCGGTAGCGGTCGTTGTCGGAGTAGATGGTCGTGTTCCATTGATCATGTGATCGCATGGTGCCGAGCGAGAGTGTGCCGGGGGCGGGGACGACGTCCGGCAGGGGCGCGGTGGAGAACTCGGCGTGTCCCGAGGGGGTGCGGAAGACCAGTTCGCGGGCCGGCTGCTTGATGCGGAAGCCGAGGGGCAGCCGGACGCGGCGGTTGAAGTCCTCGAAGCCGTCGAGGACCTGGGCCATGGTGTCGCGGATGCGGTCGTAGTCCTCGATGTACCACTGCCAGGGTGTGGGGCTGTCCGGGAGGGCGGCGCGGGCGATGCCGGCGATGATCGCGGGTTCGGAGAGCAGGTGCTTGGAGGCGGGCCGTTTCATGCCGACGGACAGGTGCACCATGCTCATGGAGTCCTCGACGGAGGTGCTCTGGACGCCTTCGCGCTGGTGATCTTTCTCGGTGCGGCCCAGGCAGGGCAGGATGAGTGCCTGCTTGCCGTGCACGAGGTGGCTGCGGTTGAGCTTGGTGCTGACCTGAACGGTCAGATCGCAGTTGCGCAGGGCCGCGTAGGTGTACGGCGTGTCGGGGGCGGCGAGGGCGAAGTTGCCGCCCATGCCGACGAACACCTTCACGTCGCCTCGGTGCATGGCCTGGACGGCGCCGACGGTGTCGAGTCCGTGCTCGCGCGGCGGATCGATTCCGCACACTTCGGCCAGGCGGTCCAGGAACGCCTCGGCGGGGCGGTGGTCGATGCCGCAGGTGCGGTTGCCCTGGACGTTGCTGTGTCCGCGCACCGGGCAGGGTCCGGCGCCCTCCCGGCCCAGGTTGCCGCGTAGCAGCAGGAGGTTGACGATCTCCCGTACGGTGTCGACGCCGTGCTCGTGCTGGCTGATGCCGAGGCACCAGCTGATGATGCTGCGGTCGGCGTCCCGGTAGACGCGGGCCGCCTTGAGGATGTCGTCGCGGGCCAGGCCGGACTGGTGCTCGATCAGTTCCCAGGAGGTCTCCTCGCACAGCGACCGGTAGGCGTCGAAACCGGTCGTGTGCCGGTCCACGAACTCCTGGTCGAGCGCCTTCGCGTCCGTCTTGGCCTGGTCCAGCACGGCCTTGGCGATGCCGCGGATCAGGGCCATGTCGCCGCCGATGCGCGGTTGCAGGTTCAGGGTGCTGGTCCTGGTCGAGCGGAAGGTCGCCATGGCGGCGAACTCGTGCGGGACGATCGTGCGGGTCGCCGCCGCCTCCACCATCGGGTTGATATGCACGATCTGCGCGCCGCGCCGGTGGGCCTCGGCGAGCGCGGTGAGCATCCTGGGGGCGTTGGAGGCCGCGTTCACGCCCATGATGAACAGGGCGTCGGTGGCCTCCCAGTCCTTGAGGTCGACCGTGCCCTTGCCGGTGCCGAGGGACGCCGTGAGGGCGCGGCCACTGGCCTCGTGGCACATGTTCGAGCAGTCGGGGAGGTTGTTCGTACCGAGTTCACGGGCCATCAACTGGTAGAGGAACGTGGCCTCGTTGCCGAGTCGGCCGGAGGTGTAGAACGACGCCTGGTCCGGGCTGTCCAGTGCGCGCAGTGTTCGTCCGATCAGATCGAATGCGCTCTGCCAGCTGATCGGGACGTAGTGGTCGGTGGCGGGGTCGTACATCATCGGCTCGGTCAGCCGTCCCCGGTCCTCCAGGGCGAAGTCGGACCAGTCGGACAGTTCGGTGACCGAGTGTTCGGCGAAGAACGATCGGTCGACGCGCTTGGGGGTCATCTCCCAGGTCACGTGCTTGATGCCGTTCTCGCAGATGTCCAGGTGCAGGCCCTTGGTGTCGTCGGGCCAGGCGCATCCGGGGCAGTCGAAGCCGACGTTCTCGTGGTTCATCCGCATGATCGCCCGGGGGCCGTTCACGAAGGTGCGCTCGCGCGCGAATGCCCTTCCGACGCTCTTGGCCGCGCCCCAGCCGGCGGAGGGGTGGTGGTAGGGGTGGAAGGACGGTTCGCTGTCGGGTGCGGGCCCGCTACTCGGTTCGGGGCCGCCGCGTGCGGGCTCGGAGTCTCCGCGGGGTGCGAGGCCGTCTCGTCCGGGCTCGGAACCACCCAAAGGTGCAGAACCGATCTGATCAGATTCGGGCCCGTCGTGGGGCCCATGGCCGTCCTGGTCGTCTCGTGGGGCGTTCAACGCGCACTCACCCTTTCGCCGCCGTCCGGACCTGCGCCTCCCCGGGCAGCCCGACACCCCCACCCCGGGCGGCCCTGGCACTCCACGATTCCACAGGGCACCAGGAGGCGCGATTCGGCGTGGGCCGGGGTCGGTGGGGCGCCAGGGCCGCGGAAAGCGAGGCGCCGGGGCCGGGGAGCGTGAGGCACCCCACGTCCGTCACAGTGGCCTTTTGCCGACCCCGTCCGGTAGACCCGTGACGTGCTGTTCCGCCAACTCGAATATCTCGTGGCCCTCTCGCGTGAGCGCCACTTCGCCCGTGCCGCCCAGGTCTGCCATGTCTCCCAGCCCGCGCTCTCCGAGGCGGTCCGGAAGCTGGAGGACGAGCTGGCGGTGCCGCTGGTCAGACGGGGCCGCAAGTACGAGGGGCTCACCGCGGAGGGTGAGCGGATCGTGGTGTGGGCACACCGCATCCTTGCCGACCGGGACGCCCTCAAGGACGAGGTGGACGCCCTGCGGACGGGTCTCGGCGGGCGGCTGCGGATCGGGTCCGTACCGACCGCTTCCGGGGCCGTGTCGCTGCTGACGGGACCGTTCTGCGCGGCGCATCCGCTGGTCACCGTGGAGATCAGCGCGGACATGCAGGCGCGGGACATCCTGCGGCAGCTGCGCGACTTCGAGCTGGACGCGGGACTGACGTATCTGCACGAGGAGCTGCCCGAGGGGTTCCGGACGGTTCCGCTGTACGACGAGCGGTATGTGCTGCTGACCGCGGCGACCGACGGGGTGGGGCATCGGCCGACGGCCACCTGGGCGGAGGCGTCCCGGCTGCCACTGTGTCTGCTGACGGGCGCGATGCAGGGTCGCCGGACGGTGGACGGGCTGTTCTCGGAGGCCGGACTGCGGCCGGAACCGCGAGTGGAGACGGATTCGGTCGGGACGTTGTTCGCCCATGTCAGAACCGGTCAGTGGGCGAGTGTCGTCCCGCACGCGTGGCTGCATGTGTTCGGCGTGCCGCACGGGATGTGGGCGGTGCCTCTGATCGAGCCCGCGCGCGCGGTGCCCGTGGGGCTGGTCACCATGGCGCGCGAGCCCGAGTCGGTGATGGCACGCGCGCTGAACGATCTTGCGCGAATGATCGATGTGGCGGGGGCTCTGGAGCGGTTGCCGGGCGCGCGGTGAGGCGGGGAAACCCGTTCACACGGCCCCATTCACGCAGGGACCGTTCAGACGGGGACCGTTCACTCGACGACCCGGTGGCGCGGCAACCGCTCCCGCGTCACCGGTAGTGACCCGACCCCGCGGTGATGCGTTCCCACGGGCGACGGAGACCGATCGGACGGGAACCCCGCCCGCACCGCCGCCCGTACCCCGGCCGGCGTCTAGCGCGCGGTGCCGGCCGCCGCCTCCAGACGTACCAGGACCGCCTTGGACGTCGGCGTGTTGCTGATGTCGGCCACGCTGTCCAGCGGTACGAGGACGTTGGTCTCCGGGTAGTAGGAGGCGGCCGAGCCGGGGGTGGTCGGGTAGGCGACCACGCGGAAGTCCTCCGCGCGGCGTTCGCGGCCGTCGTGCCAGAGACTGATCAGGTCGACGAGATCGTGGTCGGCGAGGCCGAGCCGGTCGAGATCGGCCGGGTTGACGAGGACGACCCGGCGCGCGTTGTGGATGCCCCGGTAGCGGTCGTTCTGCGCGTACGGGATGGTGTTCCACTGGTCGTGCGAGCGCAGCGTCTGGAGCAGCAGGTGTCCGTCGGGCACGCTCGGCATGGTGAGTTCGTTGCAGGTGAAGACGGCTTTGCCACTGGGGGTGCGGAAGATTCGCTCGTTGACGGGGTTGGGGAGACGGAAGCCGCCGGGCTGGGCGACGCGCGCGTTGAAATCCTCGAAGCCGGGGACGACGCGGGAGATGCGGTCGCGGACGGTGCCGTAGTCGGCCTCGAAGTCCTCCCAGGGGATGGCCGGGGTGTGGCCGAGGACGCGGCGGGCCAGCCGGGAGATGATCGCGATCTCGCTGAGCAGGTGCGGGGAGGCCGGGGCGAGCCGGCCTCGCGAGGCGTGTACCTCGCTCATGGAGTCCTCGACGGTGAAGAACTGCACGCCAGTGGCCTGCGTGTCGCGGTCGCTGCGGCCGAGGGTGGGCAGGATCAGAGCGGTGTCGCCGCAGACCGTGTGGGAGCGGTTGAGCTTGGTGGAGATGTGCGCGGTCAGGCGGCAACTGCGCATCGCCGCCTCGGTGACCTCGCTGTCGGGGGTGGCGCGTACGAAGTTTCCCGCTACGCCGAGGAACACCTTCGCCCGGCCGTCGCGCATGGCCCGGATGCCGTCGACGGAGTCCAGGCCGTGCCGGCTCGGCGGGGTGAAGCCGAACTCGCGGCCCAGCGCGTCGAGGAACGGTTGGGGCATCCGTTCCCAGACGCCCATCGTGCGGTCACCCTGGACGTTGCTGTGCCCGCGCACCGGGCACACGCCCGCGTTCGGCCTGCCGATGTTGCCGCGCAGCAGCAGGAAGTTGACGACCTCGCGGATGGTGGGTACGCCGTGCTTGTGCTGGGTCAGGCCCATCGCCCAGCAGACGATCACGCTCCGGCTCTCCAGGACCATCTCGTGCACGCGCTCGATCTGTGCGCGGTCGAGTCCGGTGGCCTCGCTCACGGCATCCCAGGAGACCTTCCGGGTCTGCTCGGCGAACTCGGTGAAGCCGGTCGTGGAGACGTCGATGAAGGAGTGATCGAGCACGCTGCCGGGCGCGGCCTCCTCGGCCTCCAGCAGCAGGAGGTTGAGTGCCTGGAAGAGGGCGAGGTCGCCTCCTGGGCGGATCTGGAGGAACTCGTCGGCGATCTTGGTACCGCGGCCGATCACCCCGCGCGGCTTCTGCGGGTGCTTGAACCGGATCAGTCCGGCCTCGGGCAGCGGGTTCACGGCGACGATCCGGCCGCCGTTGCGCTTGGTCTCCTCCAGCGCCGTCAGCATGCGCGGGTGGTTGGTGCCCGGGTTCTGGCCCACGACGAAGACCAGGTCGGAGTGGTGGATGTCGTCCAGCGAGACGCTTCCCTTGCCGATGCCGAGCGTCTCCTGGAGGGCGGATCCACTGGACTCGTGGCACATGTTCGAACAGTCGGGGAGGTTGTTCGTGCCGTAGGCGCGGGCGAACAGCTGGAGCAGGAAGGCGGCTTCGTTATTGAGGCGGCCGGAGGTGTAGAACAGCGCTTCGTCCGGGGAGTCCAGCAGGCGCAGTTCACGGGCGAGCGCCTCCAGTGCCTCGTCCCAGCCGATGGGCTCGTAGTGCGTACCGCCTGATCGTTTGATCATGGGCTCGGTGAGCCGACCCTGTTGGTTGAGCCAGTAGTCGGACTTGGTGTCCAGTTCGGCGATCGAATGCTCACGGAAGAAGTCGGCGGTGATCCGCCGGGAGGTCGCCTCGTCGGCGATGTGCTTGGCGCCGTTCTCGCAGTACTCGTTCAAGTGCCGCTTGCCCGGCGCGGGTTCGGGCCAGGCGCATCCCGGGCAGTCGAATCCCTTGGCCTGGTTGATGTTCAGCAGGGTCAGAGCGGTCCGCCGCATGGACGTCTGCTCCAGCGAGTACTCCAGCGCGTGTGCGACGGCGGGCACACCGGTCGCCCATTGCTTGGGCGGGGTGACCGACAGTTCGTCGTCCGGGTCCTCGATGCCGCTCATCGCATTCCTCTTCCTGCCGCCGCCGGAATGTCCCGACGGGGAAGCATCCAATATTTTCCCCACTAGAGTCAAAGAGGTGGCGTCTATTGCACGATAGGCCGCGCCGATCTTGCTCACTGTATGGCTCTGACCTGGATCAACGCGGTGGTGAATACCGGCTCTTGGGTTATCTGTCAGCTCGTCTTGACGCATTCTTTGAAAGGCGCCGAGGAATGCGAGCAGGGGAATGTGTGGGCAGGCTGTGTGGAAGGAATGACTTCAGGCGCTGACGATTCCCACCACCAGATTGATGGCGGTGGCAAGGATGCTGGTTCCGAAGAGATACGACAACAGGGCGTGCCGGAGCACGATCGAGCGGAGACGTGAGCTGGAGACCTCGGTGTCGGACACCTGGTAAGTCATGCCGAGGTTGTAGCTGAAGTAGAAGAAGTCCCGGTACGCGGGCGGTTCGGCCGAGTGGAAATTGATCCCGCCGCCGATCTCGTAGTACACGTACGCGTAGCGCGTGGCGTACATCAGGTGCAGGGCGGCCCAGGCCAGGAAGGCGCCGAAGAGGGCGGCGGCGGCTGCGAGACTGCCGCTTCCGGTGGTGGAGTCGCCGCGCACCAGCAGCAGCACGATGGCGATCAGCCCGCACAACGCGATGCCGCCCACGACGAATTCCTCGACCACGGGCCGGAAGTCCTCGCGCCGGGTGGTGCGACGAGTGGCCTCGGCGTCCATGGGCCACAGCACCGCCCAGCCCGACGCCACGAAGAACAGTTCCGTCGCCGTGATCCCCGCCATCACGCCAAGCGCCCAGTCGGTCGCCATCGCCGCGGCCACCCCGGCCGCAGCGCCGAGCACGATTGCGCCGGAGAGTCGGGGCATGGCATCCAGTGGCAGCGAGAACCTCATGGGCCAGGAGAGTAGTGCCGTCGCCTACGACTCGATCACCACCGCGCTGATCGTTCGTTCATTGCCTGGGCGGCCGCAGCCCCTCCCAGGCGGTGTCCGGCGTAGGTGTCCTGCTGGGTGAACGCGATCACGGCCCTGCCGCCGCCCTGGAGCACCACGACGTCCTGGAGCACCACGACTCCGGGTGCGGCAGCAACTCCGGTACGTCCGGGGGCGACCAGGGTCTCGCCGGGGGCGAGGTGGACGATCCTCTCGTGTGGGACGCGGCCCGCGCGCACACGGACCGCGCCGTCGGGTTCGGCGTCGGCCGAGATGTGCCAGTTGCCCGCCCACTCCAGCGCCACGCCGTACCTGTTTGTCCCCGGCCTGCTTGTCCCCGGCCTGTGGGTCCTGGATCGCGAGCCAGGGGGGCGTATGCGTGTCCCGGCGCCCTGGCGGCAACCGATGGTGAAGGTACCGCGGCTCAGGGTCGGGCTGGGTCACCTGGGATTCCCTGGCGCCTCTCGGCCTCCTCGGACCTACCGAGCACCCTCCGCAGCGGCCTTCAGGTCCGCCAGCCATGCCTCCAGGCCCATCCCCAGGTACTGCGTCGCGAGCGGGACGTCCGCCTCGACCTGCTCACCCGTCCAGGTCTCCTCCGTGTGGACGCGGACACCGCCCTTCACCTTCGTGAACGTCCACAGATGGACGCCCTGATCGATGGTCAGCCCCTCGCCGATCGCGGGGCCGGTCCACAGGACGCACCTCTTGTTCTTGAGCTGCTTCACCGTCGAGGTGATGCCCAGCGTGGTGGCCGGAGTGGTGGGGGTGGGCGGGGCCGGCGTCGTCCAGTGGAACCGCGACCCCTTTCGCAGCGGGCCGGAGTCGAGCCGCTCGGCGGTGAGGACGGGCGGCTGCCAGGACGGCCAGCGCCCGATGTCGGTCTGGAGCTTCCAGACGGTGCTCAGCGGGGCATCGATGACGAGGTCGGTCTCGTAGCGGATCTGGGCGGTGGGATCGACACCCTCACCTCGGCATGCCGCGGTGGCGCCGTCGCTCGGAGCGGACTGAGCGTGGGCCTGGGCGGGGAGTGCGGTGGCGCCGAGGACTCCGGCGAGGGCGAGCGAGACGGTGAGGGCGGCTGCCCGGCGTGTGGTGGCGCGGTTCGCAGAGGGGGCCGGACGGGTGTTCAGCATGGCGTTCTCCTTCGGATGAGCATGAGCGGGTGTTCGTTTGAGCGAATGAACAGGGGGTGTGGGATGGGTAAGCGCGGTCGTGATTGGAGCGTGCGGGTCAGTGATGGTCACTGCTGGTCAGTTCCGGCCCGCGCGGTGGATCGCGACGATCAGGGCAGCGGACGCGGCGACGATCAGACCGACGAAACCCGGATGGATGTCCTTGGACAGGCTCGGGGCACCGTCGGGCCGTATCAGCCAGGTGATGAGCGGGATCGCGTAGGCGACGGCGAGCAGCCCGGCGGTGAGCCGGACCGCGCGGTCGCGGGCCCGGAGCAGGGCTCCGACCAGGGCGATCGTGACCGGCACGGCCGCGATCAGGGCGAACTGGCCGACCACCAGGACAGGCGCCGCCCAGGCGGAGACGGTCACGGACAAAGGAGTGCGCCTACACGCATGGGCGGGTGACAGAGCTGTCGCAGTCATGAGCTTCCCCTCACAGATCGGGATCGGAGCGGCTGGAACTAGAACCACTGTCGTTCGTTAGAAGTTGTAACGCGACATCACAGTGAGAGTCAAGCGCTGGAGTGATAGCCTCTAACAAGGTTGAAAAGGTGATCTCACATCTCGCACCGGCACGAAAGGCGGTTGCTGCCATGGCCGACAGCGGCACGACCCCGCGCGAGCGTTATCGCGCCCAGGTGCGAGCGGAGATCAAGGCGCACGCGTGGGAGCAGATCGCCATCGCCGGCGCCTCCGCGCTCTCCCTCAACGCGATCGCCAAGCAGATGGGCATGACCGGCCCCGCGCTCTACCGCTACTTCGCCAACCGGGACGACCTGATCACCGAACTGATCAGGGACGCGTATCGCAGCCTCGCGGACAGCGTCCAGGAAGCCGCCGCGTCCGGAGCCGCCCTGCCCGCGCTGGCACACGCCCTGCGCGCGTGGGCGCTGGCGGACCCACAGCGGTACCTCCTCATCTACGGCACGCCCGTCCCCGGCTATCACGCGCCCGACGACGTCACCGCGATCTCGAACGAGATCATGTCCGTCCTGCTGGACGCCGCCGTCGCCCTGGCCCCGCCCGGCCCGAATTCCGCCGACCCGTGTTCCGCCGGCTCGCACTCCTCCGACCCGCACTCCCCCGAAGCGGCCTCACCCGCCAACACCCCGTCCACCCCCCTGGAAGCCCACCTCGCCGACCACCGCCGATGGGCGGGCGGTCACTCCGCCGCCACTCCCCCCGCCCTGCGCACGGCCCTCACCTTCTGGAGCCGACTGCACGGCGTGCTGTCCCTGGAGTTGGCCGGCCACTTCACCGGGATGGGATTCGACCCCGACGTGCTGTTCGAGGCGGAGGTGAACAGCGTGCGTGGTGGCGTCTGATGGACTTCATTCCGGTCCGGCGGCCCCAGCGTTCCCGGCGGCGCCAGCGTCCCCAGCGGCCCCGGCGTCCGGCAGTTCGCGCAGCGCGTCCAGCACCACCCGGACCGCCGCGCGGGGCGGTGCGCCACGCCGGACGGCCGCCGTGATCGTCCGGGGCACGGGCGTCGAGAGTTCCCGGGTGGCGACACGATAGCGGCGGTCGACGGCGAGGCTCGGCAGCAGCATGATCGACAGTCCGGCCTCGACGTGTTGCAGGCCCAGCAGGTAGTTGCTGAACCGGCACACCACACGCGGTTCGAAGCGGGCCTGACGGCACAGCCGTAGCGCGAGATTCGCCATGTACGACTGGGGCATGTCGAACGCCCACGGCTCGTCCGCGTACGCGGTGAGGTCCACCGGGCCGCGTCCGGCGCCGGGATGGCCGGGCGGCAGCACCAGGACGATCCGGTCGTCGGCCAGCGGGACGAGATCGAGGTCGGGGCCCAGCGGCAGATCGTCGACGTCGGTGGTGGTGACGATGACGTCCGCGTCGCCGATCCGCAGCGCGGGCACGCTTTCGTGGGGCTCCAGTTGCAGCAGTTCCACTTCGAGGTGCGGGTGGTCGCGGGCCAGCCGGGTCACGGCCGGTACGGCGATGGTGTGGATCGCGCTCTGGAAGGTCCCCAGCCGGACCAGCCCGGCGGGTTCCTCGCCGAAACCGCGCAGTTCCGCCTCCACGGCGTCCATCTGGTCGAGGATCTCCCGTGCCCGCCGCGCGAGGATCAGCCCGGCCGAGGTCAGGCGCACCCGCCGTCCGGTGCGTTCGAGGAGTTGGGTGCGGGTCTCCGCCTCCAGTACGGCGAGTTGCTGGGAGACGCTGGACGGGCTCAGGTTGGCCGCCTGGGCAACCGCCCGGACGGTGCCCAGCGTGTCCAGCCGGACCAGCAGCCGCAGCCCCCAGGGGTTCATCACGACAGCCATTGTTGTGCGGTTCCGCCGAACAGGAGGGCCAAAATCGTCTGATGGACTCGACGCTCAACCCGGTCCTACGGTCGGGACATGACCTCCCCGGCCTCCTCCCCGGCTTCGCCGTCCACGGCTTCGTCCTCCACCGCTTCGTCCACTACCCCCTCCATGTCGTCCGCCGCGACCGCCTGGGCCGACGCCGAGCGGCATCTCGTGCGCTACGGCGGCGGCATGTTCACCCCGGAGATCATCGAGCGGGCGGCGGGCAGCTTCGTGTTCACCACGGACGGCCGGAAGATCCTCGACTTCACGTCCGGTCAGATGAGCGCGATCCTCGGCCACTCGCACCCGGAGATCGTCGCGACGGTACAGCGGCAGGTGGCGACCCTCGATCACCTCTACAGCGGCATGCTCAGCCGCCCGGTGATCGATCTCGCCCGGCGGCTCGCCGGGACGCTGCCCGTGCCGCTGGAGAAGGCGATGCTGCTGACCACGGGCGCCGAGTCGAACGAGGCCGCGCTACGGATGGCGAAACTGATCACCGGCGGCCACGAGGTCGTCTCGTTCGCGCGGTCCTGGCACGGCATGACACAGGCCGCAGCGTCGGCGACGTACAGCGCGGGCCGTAAGGGGTACGGTCCCGCCGCCCCCGGCAATTTCGCGATCCCCGTCCCGCACACGTACCGCCCCGACTTCACCGGCGCCGACGGTTCCCTGGACTGGCGCCGCCAGCTCGACTTCGCGTTCGATCTGATCGACGCCCAGTCGACGGGCAGTCTGGCCGCGTGTCTGGTGGAGCCGATCCTGTCCTCCGGCGGCATCATCGAGCCGCCGCCCGGCTACTTCGCCGCCCTCCAGGGCAAATGCCGGGAGCGCGGCATGCTGCTGATCCTGGACGAGGCCCAGACGGGACTGTGCCGCACCGGGACGTGGTACGCGTTCGAGCGCGACGGGGTGGTCCCCGACATCCTCACCCTCTCCAAGACCCTCGGCGCGGGCCTCCCGCTCGCGGCCGTGATCACCAGCGCCGAGATCGAGCAGGAGGCGTATGAGCGCGGGTTCCTGTTCTTCACCACGCATGTGTCCGATCCGCTGGTGGCCGCTGTCGGAAACACCGTCCTCGATGTCCCCACCCGTGATCGTTTGAACGAACGAGCACGGTCGCTCGGAGCGTTTCTGCGCGAGGGCCTGCTGGAGATCGCCGCCCGGCATCCGGTCGTCGGCGACATACGCGGCCGGGGTCTGCTGGCCGGCCTCGAACTGGTCGTGGACGGCGCGACCGAGCGTTCCTCGGACGCGCTGGGCACCCAGGTCACGCGCCGCTGCCTGGAACTGGGCCTGCACATGAACATCGTCCAGCTCGCGGGCATGGGCGGCGTCTTCCGCATCGCCCCGCCGCTGACGGCGACGGAGGAGGAGCTGTCGCTCGGGCTGTCGATCCTGGACGAGGCGATCGGGGACGCGTCGGCCGGGTTGTGAGGCGGTGAGCTGCTAGCAGGGCAAGCCGACAGGGCACAGGGGCGTCGGGTATCGCTCCCTTCCCGTCCGCCTTCCCGCCTCCCTCAGCCGAGAAAGCTCAGGCGGACCTTGCGCTCGGGGTTGTCCCGGTTCGTGTCCACCAGGCACACCGACTGCCAGGTCCCCAGCTCCAGCCGGCCGCCGATCACCGGCAGGGTCGCGTGCGGCGGGACGATCGCCGGGAGGACGTGGTCGCGACCGTGGCCGGGGCTGCCGTGCCGGTGCTGCCAGCGGTCGTCCGCCGGGAGCAGGGTGTGCAGGGCGGCGAGGAGATCGTCGTCGCTGCCCGCGCCCGTCTCGATGACGGCGATGCCCGCCGTGGCGTGCGGGACGAAGAGGTTGAGCAACCCGTCCCGGCCCTCGGACACCTCGCGCAGAAAGCCTTCGCAGTCGTGGGTGAGGTCGTGGACCGTCTCCCGCGAACCGGTGGGAATGTGCAGCACTCGGGTGGTGAACGCGTCAGGCATGGTCCCATCCTCTCCCATACGCCGATGCTCCCCCGGTATCCGGCCCACACGCCCGCGTTCCTCCGGCCACCGCTTCCCGATGTCGGCCACCGCTCCCCGATACTGGCTGCCGCTTCCCGGTATACGGGACACGCCGTCCATTCCGCGATACACCCGTTGACCGTGAGCACGTCATCTGACTACGTTCAGTTGCATGTTGCGTTCAGCCCTGCTCACCACGCGCGGTCACATCGACCTGCTGCGGGTGGCCTCGGCCGCGTGTCGCCGCGACCGCTGACGCCCTTTCTCCCGCTGTCCTCCAGCTTCTCCGCTTTCCTCGCTTTCCCCGCTTTCCCCGCTCTCGCCCGTACGTCCGGGGCGCGCTGACGCGTCCGTGACGTGATGGTTCGCCTGACCTGTTCTGTGCGCCCCCCACACGCGCTTCGGCGCCCTTCTCGGAGCCTTCATGAGCATCAGCCATGCCCCTCCCGAGCCGTCAGAAACGGATATTTCCGGTAAGTCACCCGCACCGGGCTCCCCTCACTCCCCCACCCTCGAACCCCTCCTCCCCGCCTCCACCCGCCGCGCCCGCGTCCCCCGCTGGCTGCGCCGCACCTCCGGCCCGCTACTGCTGCTCGCGCTGTGGCAACTCCTCAGCTCCACCGGCGTACTGACCGCCGAGGTGCTCGCCCCGCCGGGACGGATCGGACAGGTCGGCTGGGACCTGGTCCGGGACGGCTCACTGCCCGCCGCCATGGGCACCTCGCTGCAACGCGTCGCCGCCGGGCTGCTGCTCGGTACGGTCGTCGGGACCGGGCTCGCGCTGCTCTCCGGGCTGTTCCGGGTCGGCGAGGACCTGGTGGACGCGTCCGTGCAGATGCTGCGGACGGTGCCGTTCGTCGGGCTGATCCCGTTGTTCATCATCTGGTTCGGCATCGGCGAGGCCCCGAAGATCGCCATCATCACCCTCGGCGTGACCTTCCCGCTCTACCTCAATGTCTACGCGGGCATCCGCAATGTGGACACTCAGCTGATCGAGGCCGGTGAGTCCCTGGGGCTGTCCCGGTGGGGTCTGGTCCGGCATGTCGTCCTGCCGGGAGCGCTGCCAGGCGCACTGACCGGGCTGCGCTACTCGCTCGGCATCGCCTGGCTCGCGCTGGTCTTCGCCGAGCAGGTCAACGCCGACTCCGGGATCGGCTTCCTGATGGTGCAGGCGCGCGATTTCCTGCGCACCGATGTGATCGTGGTCTGCCTGATCGTGTACGCCTTCCTCGGCCTGCTCGCCGATTTCGTCGTCCGCTCCCTCGAAAGGCTGCTGCTGCAATGGCGACCGACCTTCACCGGCCGGTGAGCACACCGGCCGCGGTGCATGTGGCCGGGCTCACCCGCTCCTTCGACGGCCGTGCCGTCATCGACCGCCTCGAACTCGACGTCCAGTCCGGCGAGTGCGTTGTCCTCCTCGGCCGCAGCGGCTGCGGGAAATCCACGTTGCTGCGCATCCTCGCCGGTCTGGACCGGGAGATCGAGGGCACCGTGCTGGTGCCGCGCCGCAAGGCCGTCGCCTTCCAGGCGCCGCGGCTGATGCCGTGGAAGAGGGTGTGGCGCAATGTCGTCCTCGGGCTGCCGGGGCGTCCCGAGCGGGCCGTCGCCGAGCGAGCACTGACCGAGGTGGGCCTGGAGCACCGTACGGACGCCTGGCCCAAAACCCTGTCCGGGGGTGAGGCACAACGGGTCTCGCTCGCACGGGCGTTGGTGCGCGAGCCGGATCTGCTGCTGCTCGACGAGCCGTTCGGCGCGCTCGACGCGCTCACCCGGATCAAGGCGCAGCGGCTGGTGGGCGAGTTGTGGCAGCGGCGCGGCTGCGCGGTGCTGCTGGTCACCCATGACGTGGAGGAGGCCGTGCTGCTGGCGGATCGGGTGCTGGTGATGGACCACGGGGTGATCGCTTATGAGCAGATGATCGATCTCGACCGGCCGCGGGACATCGCTGATCCCCGTTTCGCGGCGTTGCGCGCCGGTCTGCTCCAGCGGCTCGGCGTGGATACTCCGGCGGACCCCTCGACTGGCACCTCGACGGACACCTCGATGGACGTCGGCTGAGGCGGCCCCCGGTCCCCGAACCTCGGCTCCGGCCCACAAGCCCCTGCTCACCCCACACCTGAACGGACCCCCCATGCCACGACGTCGCCTTTCCACCGCCCTCCCCCTGTCCTTGCTCCTCCCCCTCGCCCTGCTGGCCTCCGCCTGCGGCGGGAACTCCGCCGCAGGCATCTCCTCCGGTGACGGTACGGACGGAAAGGGCTCTCTCACGCTCAACGTGGGTGACCAGAAAGGCGGTTCGGAGGCGGTGTTGCGGGCCGCCGGTGAGCTGGACGATCTGAACTACCAGATCAAATGGTCCACTTTCAGCTCCGGCCCACCGCTGCTGGAGGCGGTGAACGCCGAGGCCGTCGACATCGGCGGGGTCGGCAACACCCCGCCGGTGTTCGCGGCCGGTGCCGGTTCGAAGATCACGGTGGTGGCCGCCTGGCACGGTACGTCGCAGGGCGAGGCCATCCTCGTACCCGATGCGTCGAAGCTGACCGCTACCGGGCAGCTCAAGGGCAGGTCGGTTGCGGTGGCGCAGGGGTCGTCCGCGCACTACCAGCTGATCGCGTCCCTGGAGGAGGCCGGGCTGGCGCTCGATGACATCGAGGTCAAGTACCTTCAGCCGGCCGATGCGCTGGCCGCGTTCACCAGCGGCAAGGTCGATGCGTGGGCGGTGTGGGATCCCTACACCTCGCAGATTCTCCAGGGACGGCAAGGACGGGTGCTGACCACAGGGGAGGGGGTCGTGAATGGGCTCAGTTTCCAGGTGGCGGCGCCCTCCGCGCTGGCCGATCAGAAGAAGGCCGACGCGATCGCGGACTATCTGGAGCGGCTGCGGCGTGCCCAGGACTGGGTGTACGAGCATCCGGAGGACTGGGCGAAGGTGTGGGCGCAGGACACCGGTCTGCCGTACGAGGTGGCGCTGGCGTCCGTGCAGCGCACCAACGCCTCCCGGGTCCCGGTCGCGGTCGATCAGCCCCTGATCGACTCCGAGCAGCAGATCGCGGACGCCTTCACCGAGCTGGAGCTGATCCCGGGGGAGGTCGAGTTCGCTCAGTACGTCGACGATCGTTTCAACGGCGATCTGCCGCCCTCCACCTCCGCGCCCCGCGTCTACAAGGAGTCCTGACATGACCGTCCGTCTCCACTGGTTCCTGCCGACGGGCGGTGCTGATGCCGACCGGCACCTGGTGCGAGGACGCATGGCTGGCGACCTTCGCGCTCGCCCAGCACACCGAACGGCTGAAGTGCCTGGTCGCGCTCCGGCCGGGGGTGATATCGCCGACGCTGGCCGCGCAGATGGCGGCGATGTACCAGCGGGTGCCGCGCGGGCGGCTGTATCTGAATGTGATCATCGGCGGTGACTCCGCCGAGCAGCACAGGTTCGGCGATCATCTGGACCGCCGGGAGGTCGCCTCCCGGGTGCGGGTGCACACCGTTTCGCGCGATGCGTCTGCTGAGGCGTGGGCCACCGCGAACCGGCTGCTGGACGATCTGGACGCGGACACCGTCGCCGTCGCGCAGGTGGCGCTGGGGCGCAGCGAGTCCGTGTGGGGCGGCTGGCTCGATGGATATGGCGGGTGCGACGGATGCGGGGGCCGGTGGGGCGCCGGTGCTGGTGGCGGGCGGACGCTGACAGCGGCATATGGATGAACGGATGACTGGAAGGGAGCTGGATGGGTGGCTCGATGGGTGGCTGGATCGATCGATCGATCACTTTGTGCTCGGGTGCCGGGCGGGAAGAGGGGCGCCCTTCCGGCGGTTGGTAGAAGCGTGAACAACACACGTGAGGTCGCGGTGGTCGTCGTGGGCGCCGGGCAGGCCGGTCTGTCCAGCGCCTTTCATCTGCGCCGGGTCGGGTTCGAGCCGGAACGCGACTTCGTGGTGCTCGACCACTCCCCCGCTCCGGGCGGTGCCTGGCAGTTCCGCTGGCCTTCGCTGACGTACGGCAAGGTGCACGGGATGCACGCGCTGCCGGGCATGGAGCTGACGGACGCGGATCCGGCGCGGCCGTCGTCGCAGGTCATCGCCGAGTACTTCGCGGCGTACGAGCAGCGGTTCGCGCTGCGGGTGCGGCGGCCGGTGGAGGTGACGGCCGTGCGGGAGGGCGAGGGCGGGCGGCTGCGGGTGGAGACCTCGGACGGGGTGTGGTCGGCGCGGGCGCTGATCAACGCGACCGGTACGTGGGACCGGCCCTTCTGGCCGCGCTACCCCGGTCAGGAGACCTTCCGGGGACGTCAGTTGCACACGGCGCAGTACTCCGGGCGGCCCGAGGAGTTCAGCGGGCTGCGGGTGATCGTGGTGGGCGGGGGCGCCTCGGGGACGCAGCATCTGCTGGAGATCGCGCCGTACGCCGCCGCCACGACCTGGGTGACACGCCGGCCGCCGGTCTTCCGGGAGGGGCCGTTCGACGAGGACGCCGGGCGGGCGGCGGTCGCGCTGGTGGAGGAGCGGGTACGGCAGGGGCTGCCGCCGCGCAGTGTGGTGTCGGTCACCGGGCTGCCGCTCACCGACGCCGTCCGCCAGGGCCTCGCGGACGGCGTGCTGGACCGGCAGCCCATGTTCGACCGGATCACCCCGGGCGGGGTGGAGTGGGCGGACGGGCGGCGGGTCGACGCCGATGTGATCCTCTGGGCCACCGGATTCCGCCCGGCGATAGACCATCTGGCGCCACTCAGACTGCGGGCGCCGGGGGGCGGGATCCAGGTCGACGGCACGCGCGCGGTCGCCGATCCCCGGATCCATCTCGTCGGCTACGGCCCGTCGGCCAGCACCATCGGCGCCAACCGGGCGGGCCGCGCGGCGGTACGGGACATCAGGCGGCTGCTCGCCGGGGAGATGCCGGTGGCCGTGTGAGCCTCGGTCGGGTGTGTGTTGCCTCGATCGCGCGTATGCGCCTCTGTGGTGCGTATGAGCCTCTTGGCGCGCGTGAGCCTCTGTGGCACGTACGAGCCTCTGTGGTGTATGAGTCTCTGTCGCTGATCGAGTGATCAGATCGGGTGATCAGGGGCGGGCATGCCATCTGGCGCCCGTCCGCCCCCAGTGCCGGGGTCTGGCGATCACGCAATCCGCAACCCGGCGTTCGCAGTAATCAGGCGATTGCGCTCAAGTAATCATGGTGATCAGGCGATCAGCCGGAACGTGATCGATCGATCAGCGATCACATCCTGGTCGCCTGCGGAGTCCCGCTCCTCTGGAGCTTGTTGAACTCCTCCACGTTGCGCTCGTGTTCGGCATAGTCGGCGGTGAAGCGGGTGTCGCCCGGTTTGACCGTGACGAAGTAGAGCCAGTCCCCCGGCGTCGGGCTGATCGCGGCCCGGACCGCCTCCTCGCCCGGATTGTCGATCGGCGTGGGCGGCAGGCCCATGCGCTGATACGAGTTGTAGGGGCTGTCGATCTTGGTGTCGTCCAGCGTCGTCGTCAGGGTGCTGCGGTTGAGCGCGTAGTTCAGGGTGGAGTCCATCTGGAGCGGCATGCCGCGTTCCAGGCGGTTGAAGACGACCCGGGCGACCTTGCCCATGTCGGCCTTGGTGCCGGCCTCGGCCTGGACGATGCTGGCGATGGTGACGGCCTGATAGACGTTCATGGCGTTGCGCTGGGCGCCCGCGGCGATGGGGGCGCCGTTGAACTTCTCGTTGGCCGTGTCCACCATCTGCGCGAGCAGCGCTTCCGGCGTCGACGTGCCGGTCAGGGGATACGTCGCCGGGAAGAGATAGCCCTCGGGGTTGCCGTCGGCGTCGTTCGGCAGCTTCAGGCCGGCGTGGGTGAGGGACTTCCTGGTGGTGCCGGAGGGCAGTTCGAGGGCCTTGTCGACCGCTGTGTAGATCTGGCTCGCGCGGTAGCCCTCCGGGATGAGCAGGGTGGTGGGCTTGGCGGGCCGGTCGTCGTCGAACGTCAGCAGCGGCACCGCCACGGCGGTACCGGCCACGACGGCCCCGGTCGCGATGAGGGCGATTCGACCCCTGCGCGTCAGTCGGATCGTGCTCCGTGGCGGAGTGTTCGTCTGCATGCGGGCACGGTAACCCGCATATCGTCACAATTCCGGCATATCTTCATCTTGTCGGTGGGGTTGTGTTCCGGTTGGCCGTGTTGCGGTTGGTCGCGTTGGGGCGTGTCGGGGTGTGTTGGGCAAGGGCCCGTGATGTACCGCGCGCGTCTCTATCTCATCTATCCCATCGGCTCCAGTTGGGCGTCCCGGCGGACCAGATCCGCGTACCGGCCGTCGCGGGTCAGCAGTTCGTCGTGGGTGCCGCGTTCGACCGCCCGGCCGGCCTCCAGGACCACTATCTGGTCGGCGCCCCGGATGGTGGACAGTCGGTGCGCGATGGTGAGGGTGGTGCGGCCCGCCGACAGCGCGTCGATGGCGTCCTGCACGGCCTGCTCGGTGCGGGTGTCCAGCGCGCTGGTGGCCTCGTCGAGCAGCAGTACCGGCGGGTCGCGCAGGATGGTGCGGGCGATGGCCAGCCGCTGCTTCTCACCGCCGGAGAAACGGTGGCCGCGCTCGCCGACCACGGTGTCGTACCCGTCGGGCAGTGACGCGATGTGGTCGTGGATCTGGGCGGCGCGGGCGGCGGCGTACAGCTCCTCGTCGGTCGCGTCGGGCTTGGCGAAGCGCAGGTTGTCGGCGACGGAGGAGTGGAAGAGGTACGTCTCCTGGGAGACGACGCCCACCCCGCGCGCGAGGGTGTCGAAGTCGAGGTCGCGGACGTCGACCCCGTCGAGGGTGACCCGGCCTCCGGTCACGTCGTACAGCCGTGGCACCAGGTGGCCGAGCGTCGACTTGCCCGCGCCGGTCGTGCCGACGATCGCGAGACTGCCGCCCGCGGGGACGGCGAGGTCGATGCCGTCGAGGACGGGGCCGGACTTGTCGTCGTAACGGAACTCGACGTTCTCGAAGCGGACCTCGCCCTTGATGTGGTCCAGGTGGACCGGGCGGTCGCGCTCGGTGATGTCGATGGGCAGGTCGAGGTACTCGAAGATGCGCTGGAAGAGGGCGAGCGACGCCTGGATCTGCACGCCGGTGCCGAGCAGGCTGACGGCCGGGCGGAACAGGCCCTGCTGGAGGGAGACGAAGGCGACGATCGTGCCGATGGAGACGTCCGGGCCGCCGGTGTTCATGGCGAGGCCCGCGGTCCAGTAGATGACCGCCGGCATGGCGGCCATGACGATGGTGATGACGGCCATCCGCCAGCGGCCCGCCATGCTGGCGCGGACCTCCAGGTCCACCAGGCGCTCGGACTCGTCGGCGAACGAGCCGGTCAGCGAGTCGGAGCGGCCCATGGTGCGGCCCAGCAGGATGCCGCTGACCGACAGCGACTCGGTGACCGTGGCGGCCATCGCGGCCATCTGCTTCTGCCGCTGGGTGGTGATCTTGCGGCGTTCGTCGCCGACCCGGCGGCTGATCCACACGAAGACGGGCAGCAGCAGGAGGGAGACGATCGTCAGCCGCCAGTCGAGCGCGACCATCGCGACGATCGTGGCGATCACGCTGGTGGCGTTGGAGACCAGGGAGGTCGCGGTGGAGGTGACGGTCGCCTGCATGCCGCCGATGTCGTTGGCGATGCGGGACTGCACCTCACCGGTACGGGTGCGGGTGAAGAAGGCCAGCGACATGCGCTGGAGGCGGCCGTAGACGGCGGTGCGCAGATCGTGCATCACGCGCTGGCCGACGGTGGTCGAGATCAGGGTCTGGAGGACGCCGAAGATGCTGGTCAGCACGGCACTGAGGATCATGCCGAGGGCGAGCAGCGTGAGCAGTCCGGTGCGGCCCTGCGGGATCGCGGTATCGAGGATCGCCTTGAGCAGGAACGGCGTGGCGACGGAGGCGAGGGCGGCGGCGCCGACCAGGAGACCGACGACCGTGAGCCGGGCGCGGTAGGGACGGAAGAGGGCGAGGATACGCCGGACCTCGTGGGGCTGGGTCCGGTCGTCGCCGTGGGGGTCGTCGCGGGTCGGGCGCGGACGGGCTGCGTCGTCGCCGTCGGGGCGGTTGCGGGTCGGGCGCGCCTTCTCGTCACCGGCCGGGCGGTTCCGGGCCTGGCGCGGACGCGCCGCGTCGTCGCCGTCGATCCGGATGCGGGCTCGCTGCCGCTGCGTCTGGTGCGTCTGCTCCGTCTGCTGCGTCTGGTCATCGCCGTCGAGCGGCTTCCGGGTCAGGTCGTGGCGGCGGCCGGAGCGGATCCGGTCGGGTTCGTGATCGGGGTGCATGGGCTCCTTCGGAGGGAGAGTCGATGATGTCTGGCGGAGCTTAGCTCATTGTTACCTATACTCACAATGAACGTGGTGCTGATATTGTTCCCGCATGACCACCCCCGACCCCGACGGCCTGCTCGCCGAGCAGTTGCTGCGGTTCACCCGCCGGGTGCACCGCATCCAGAAACGCCATCTGGAGCACAGCGACATGGGCATCACCCCGGCCCAGTCCCGGCTGCTGCGCACGCTCGCTCATTTCTCGGCGCCGCCGCGCATGGCCGATCTGGCCACGCGCCTGGAGGTGGTGCCGCGGGCCGTGACGAGCCTGGTCGACGGGCTGGAGGCGAGCGGCAAGGTACGGCGGGTGCCCGACCCGCACAATCGCCGGGTGATCCGGATCGAACTGACGGACGACGGGCGCAAGGCGCTGCGTGCGCTGCGGGACGCCCGCCGGGCTGCGGCCGAGGAGATCCTGGCGCCGCTGACCGTCGATCAGCGCGCCGAGTTCGGGGGGCTGCTGGACACGCTGATCGACGGGGGGCCGGCGCGGGGGTGTTGAGGGGCGGCTCCTGTACGGGCGGGCCGACGGGACTTCGACGCGGGCGTGCCGAAGACTCCCCGAGCCCTGCGAGGGCGCTCAGCCGTGCTGCCGGTTCTCCGCGGGGACGCCCTGGACCGCGGTGACCGTACGGTCGTAGCCGCCTTACGGTCGTAGAAGTCGCAGAAGTCGTAGCGGTCGTACGGTCCCAGGAGCCGTACGGTCGCGGCATTCGTACTATCCCGGCAGTCGTCAGGACGCAGCATTTCGCACGACCCCGGCAGTCGTACGGTCGCCGCATTCGTACGACTCCGGCAGTCGTACGGTCGCCGCACCCACCACAGCCGTAGCAGCCGCCCCATCCGTCGCAACCGCCCCACCCGTGCCGTCGACAGCGCTCGCGCGTCGTAGCGATGCCCTGCCCTGCCGCTGGCCGCGTGGCAGGCTCGGGGTGCAGACGGCGTGGCCGCTGCGGCTGTCACCGAGCCGTGATCCGGAAGCCGTCCCGCCGCCCCGGGTCGCGAGGACACCCGCATCCCCACCCCCACCCCCACCGCGGAAAACCGTTTGCCTTCCCCCACCCCCCGGAGCGAACCTTGCACGGTTTGCTGCCGACACGCACGGTGGCCGCCCGCAATCCACCACCACGCTCCGTAATCACCACCCCCGAATCCGACCTGCTCACATCTTGAGCCAATACCATCCACCCCTTGATACGAGCCGCTGGGACACCATGCAGATCCAAGACCTTCCGTACCTCGATCCCGGTGTACCGGACGCGCGTTCGGGGCCACGGTTCCTGAGGTGGCTGTTCCGGAATCAGCTGGGCGGACAGCTCAAGGCGCTGGCCTGGGGGGTGCTGCACTTCACCTCGGTCTCGGCGATGCCGTTCTGCGTCGGGCTGGCGATCGAGGCCGTCGTCGACCGGTCCGGTGAACGGCTGGCCGCCGTCGGCGGGCTGCTGGCGCTGGCCGGGGCGGGTGTGGCGATCGGCGATACCTTCCTGCATCGCACGGCGGTCACCAACTGGATCACCGCCGCCGCCCGGGTTCAGCAACTGCTCGCCCGCAAGGCCGCGCAGCTCGGTTCGGGGCTGACCCGGCGGGTCGCGGCGGGTGAGGTCGTCGCGGTGTCCACCGGTGATGTCGAGAAGATCGGATGGTTCGTGGAGGCCATGTCGCGGTTCACCGCGGCGCTGCTGACCATCGTGATCGTCGCCGTCGGACTCGTCGTCTACCAGCCCGCGCTCGGTGTCGCGGTCGCCGTCGGCCTGCCGGTGCTCGCGCTCTCGGTGCTGCCGCTGCTGCCCCGCGCCACCCGACGCGCCGACGTCCAGCGCGAGAAGGCGGGCCACGCCACGGAACTCGCCTCGGACACGGTGGCCGGGCTCCGCGTACTGCGCGGCATAGGCGGTGAGGAACTCTTCCTCGACCGCTACCGCAGCGCCTCCCAGGAGGTCCGCCACGCGGCCGTGCGCAGCGCCCGGATGTGGGCCCTGATCGCCGCGATCCAGGTCCTGCTGCCCGGCCTGCTGCTCATCGGGGTCGTCTGGTACGGCATCGGACTGGCCCGCGAGGGGACCATCAGCGTCGGCGAACTCGTCACCGTCTACAGCGCGGTGATGTTCCTCAGCTATCCGCTGCGGCACTTCGAGGAGATCGCCATGGCGTACTCCTTCTCCCGTCCGTCGGCGCGGCGGGCCGCGCGCGTGCTGTCGCTGGAGCGGGCCACCGACACGCGCGGATCGCGCGAGGTCGATGTGCCCGCCGGGGATCTGGTCGACGTGCCCGCCGGGGATCTGTACGACCCGGACACCGGGCTGCTCGCGCCGACCGGCCGGCTCACCGCGGTGGTGTGCGGCGACCCCGACGCGGCGGGCCTGCTGGCCGAGCGGCTCGGCGGGCATCCGTCGGAGCCGGGGACGTCCGTGCTGCTGGACGGCGTACCGCTGGACGAGTTGCCGCTGGAGTCGGCGCGCACCGCCGTGCTGGTCCAGGACAAGGACCCGGTGCTGCTCTCCGGCACCCTGCGTGAACTCCTCGACGTACCGGGCTCCGGCACGGTCGCCCCCGAGGCGGCGCTGGCCGCCGCGCAGTGCGAGGACGTGCTCGCGGCACTGCTCCAGGGCTCGCTCGACGTGACCGATCCGCTGGACGCGCATCTGACCGAGCGCGGCCGGTCCCTCTCCGGCGGCCAGCGGCAGCGACTGGCGCTCGCGCGCTCGCTGATCACGGACCCCGAGGTGCTGGTCCTGGACGAGCCGACCTCGGCCGTCGACTCGCACACCGAGGCGCGGATCGCGCGAGGCGTGCGGGAGCTGCGCAAGGGCCGTACGACGGTGGTGTTCACCTCGTCGCCCCTGCTGCTGGACCGGGCCGACCGGGTGGTGCTGGTGCACGAGGGCGCGGTCGCCGCCGTGGGTGCGCACCGCGAACTGGTGCGCACCGAGCCGCGGTACCGGGCGGTGGTGACGCGGGAGACCGCCGAGGAAGCCACTGCGGCCACCGCGGCCGCTACGGCCAATACGGCTACCGCGGCCACTGCGGTTACTACGGCCACTACGGCCACTGCGGCTACTGCGGCTACTGCGGCTACTGCGGCCACCAAGGCCCCTGCGTCCGCCGCTGCAACCCTGGCGGCCACGGCTGCGACCCTGACCGCTGCCGCACCGCAGGGCGACGCCGCCGACGTGGTCACCGCAGGGCGCGGCGCCCGAGAAGCAATCGAAGAGCCCCAAGGGCTGGAACCGTTGGAAGAGATCGAGGAGAGCGCATGATCGGCGTGGCGCCACCGGCGTACGACCCGGCCGCCCCGACGACCGCGAGCACCCTGCCGGTCGGGGCCCCGGCCACCGTGCGCGCGTACGTGACGGAACTGTTCCGCCGCCACCGGCGGGCCTTCCTGATCCTGATGGGTGTGAACACGGCCGCCGTGGTCGCGTCCATGGTCGGCCCGTATCTGCTGGGCGGCCTGGTGGAGCGGGTCTCCGACGACGCGCGGGAACTCCACCTCCAGCTCACCATCGGGGTGTTCCTCGCCGCGCTGCTGATCCAGGCGGTCTTCGTACGGCAGGTGCGGCTGCGCGGCGCGATGCTCGGCGAGCGGATGCTGGCCGATCTGCGCGAGGACTTCCTGGTGCGGTCGGTCGGGCTGCCGCCGGGCGTGCTGGAGCGAGCGGGGACGGGTGATCTGCTGTCCCGGATCACCACCGACATCGACCGGCTCGCCAACGCCATGCGCGAGGCCGTGCCGCAACTGTCCATCGGTGTGGTGTGGGTGGCACTGCTGCTGGGCGGTCTGGTCATCACGGCGCCGCCGCTGGCCGCCGCCGTCCTGGTGGCGCTGCCGCTGCTGATCGTCGGCTGTCGCTGGTACTTCCGGCGGGCGCCGTCCGCGTATCGCTCGGAGGCCGCCGGGTATGCGGCGGTCGCCGCCGCGCTGGCCGAGAGCGTGGACGCCGGACGCACCATCGAGGCGCACCGCCTCGGGGCCCGGCGCATCTCGCTGTCGGACCAGCGGGTCAAGGAGTGGACCGCGTGGGAGCGGTACACGCTGTGGCTGCGGTCGGTGCTCTTCCCGGTCGTCAACGCCACCCATGTGACCGTCCTCGGGTCGGTGCTCGTGGTCGGCGGTGTCTTCGTCCTCAAGGGCTGGATCGACGTCGGTCAGCTGACGACCGGGGCACTGATCGCGCAGATGCTGGTCGACCCGGTGGGGCTGATCCTGCGCTGGTACGACGAACTCCAGGTCGCCCAGGTGTCGCTGGCGCGGCTCGTCGGCGTCCGGGACATCGAACCCGACGCCGGTGACGCCTCGCTGGCGCCGGAAGGCCGCCATGTGCGGGCCGACCACGTGCACTTCGGGTACGTGGAGGGCGTGGACGTCCTGCGCAAGGTGTCCCTGGAGGTCGCGCCCGGCACCCGGATGGCGCTGGTCGGCCCGTCCGGCGCGGGCAAGTCCACGCTGGGACGGCTGCTGGCCGGGATCTACGGCCCGCGCACCGGCCGGGTGACCCTGGGCGGCGCCGAACTCTCCGGCATGACCGCGGAGCGGGTCCGCTCCCATGTGGCGCTGGTCAACCAGGAGCACCATGTCTTCGTCGGCTCCGTGCGCGACAATCTGCGGCTGGCCCGCGCCGACGCCGGGGACGCGGAGCTGTGGGCGGCGCTCGGCGCGGTCGACGCGGACGGCTGGACGCGCGCCCTCGACAAGGGCCTGGACACGGAGGTCGGCTCCGGCAGCCTGGCCCTCACCCCGGCGCAGGCCCAGCAGATCGCCCTCGCCCGGCTGGTCCTGGCCGACCCGCACACTCTGGTGCTGGACGAGGCGACGTCCCTGCTCGACCCGCGCGCGGCCCGCCATCTCGAACGCTCGCTGGCCCGCGTCCTCGACGGCCGCACCGTCGTCGCCATCGCCCACCGCTTGCACACCGCCCACGACGCGGACGTCATCGCCGTCGTCGAGGACGGCCGCATCAGCGAACTGGGCAGCCACGATGAGCTGGTCGCGGCGGACGGGGCCTATGCGGCGCTGTGGCGGTCCTGGCATGGGTGACAGGTGGTAAGGCGGGGGGTGGGTGGATCGGGGGGTATCCGGCACGACCCAGGCGCCCCCGGGCCCGGTCACGGAGCCCCTCGATAGTGCGGTTGGGCGTGCAGTGAGGCGATGAGCGGGGAGGGTGGGGTAGGTGGGGTACGGGTGTGGGCTGGCACACTCAGCCGGGAGGCGGCGCGGGGGTGCGGCGCGGGCGAGCCGAGGCGCTGAACGGGAGCGTGCGGTGGGAACGTGAGCCGAGGCGTTGCGCCGAGGGCGGCTCGGCCCGTACCCCCCTACCCCGCCTATCCGCACCGCTTCACAGCCCCCGCCGCCCCAGCGCCCATCTCCGCCCGTGCACGGCTGCCCCCAGCCCCATCCCGACTGAACCCACCCACCCCCACCCTGACTGCCCCCACCCCGCCCATCCCGGCTGGCCCTGTCCCATGGCGGCACCCTCCAGCCCACTCACCCCTCCGCACACTCTCCGTCACCCTCCGCCCCGTGGCGTTGCGCGGTGCCGAAGGGGGATGGAAGGGTGGATACCGGCATCGGGGCCATCTCCATCACCTGGAGGTACCTGTGAACAGCGGCGACGGATGGGGAGACGACGTCTACCAGCCCGACGGATCCGAGGTCCAGGACGACGCCGGGCTGCTCGACCCGGAGGACACCCTGGTCGACGACGGTGTCGCCGACCCCCTCGACCGTGGCTGGTCCCCTCCGGAGCGTCCGTGGGCGGTGGAGCGCGACGATGTCACCGCCGCCGAACGGCACCAGGGCGAGAGCCTGGACCAGCGGCTGGCCGAGGAACTGCCCGACCTCGCCGGACCCGACCGCGACAGCGACGGCCTCGGCGACGCCGAGGGCACCGACGGCGAACTGTGGGACAACGAGGTCGGCGCCGCCCGCTCCGGCCGGCTCGTCGCCCCCGACGAGGGCGCGCACGAGGACGAGGAGAGCGCCCTGGTCGCCACGGACGTCGGCATCGACGGGGCCGCGGCGTCGGCCGAGGAGGCCGCGATGCATGTCGTCGACGAGGACTCCCTCCCCGGCTGACCTGCCACGACAGGGCCCGCACCGGCTGGGTCGCACCGGCCGGGCCCTCCGTCCGGATCCCCGGGGGACGTCAAGAGCGAGGTCACCGAAGCCGTCCGTCGTCCCCACGCCCGCCGGCCACCCCGCCCGCACTGTCAGAGGAGCCACCATGCAGCAGGACAAGAACCCCGACTACCACCCCGTCGTCTTCCGTGACCGCGCCGCCGGCTACGCCTTCCTCACCCGGTCCACCGCGACCAGCGACTCCACCATCGAATGGGACGACGGTGAGACCTACCCCGTCGTGGACGTCGAGATCTCCTCCGAGAGCCACCCCTTCTACACCGGCAAGGCCCGGACCGTGGACACCGAGGGCCGAGTCGCCCGCTTCGAGAAGCGCTACGGCTCCGGCGGCGGTTCCTCAGCCGGCCCGGCGTGAGCGGTCCGGGAGACGCGTCCTTGGCGACACCGCCGGCTCCGGGAGCCCTTCCCGCTCCCCCGGACTCCCCGGGTGGCGCTCGGCTCAGATGACGTTGAGCGCCGCCGCCCCGCCCACTCCCCCGAGCAGCAGGAACACCGGCATCAGCACCTTCAGCTCCACCCAGCTGCCCGCCCGGAACCGCAGGGCCTTCGGCGGGCCCAGCGGGTACCAGCGTCGGCGGCCGATCGGGATCGGCCACAGGATCGGGCAGCCGGAGACGGTCAGCGCGTCCCCGACGCAGTGCACCAGGGAGCCCAGCACGATCGGCAGGCCCAGCCACAGATACTCCTGGCCGGGCTCCGTGAACAGCCAGTCCGCCCCGTTGCCCGGCTTGTCCAGCACTCCGGCGAGGATCCAGGCGCTGGTCGCCGCGAGCAGCCACACCAGTACATCGCTGCTCGGACGGGCCGCCCGCCACAACAGGCCCTCGATCGCCAGCACCATGTGCACGAAGAGGATCGCCAGCACCGCCCAGCGCCCGCCCGTGATGGCCAGGGCCGAGGCTCCGCCGCCGATCAGCACGGCCCACACCCAGGTGTGGGTGAGCGTGCGGTGACCGCCGGTACGACGCGGGTCGCCCTGCTTCCGGGTCGCCTTGTAGACGGCGTACGAGAGCTTGTCGACGATCTCGCACAGCCAGCGCGATATCGGCCCGAAGGCCCGCGAGATGGTCGCGGCCTTGTGGTCCAGGTCCGGGGCGAGCGCGGCACCGGCGCAGATCAGGGCGCCGACGAGGAGGACCGGCCAGGGCATCGTGTGCCCGGCCGCGGCGGACGCGGCGCCGACGCCGAGCCAGGCCGCGGCTCCCGACAGTGAGTGTGCTGGTCCCATCATCGCCGCTGCCCGCCCCATTCGTCATGTGCCGCTGTCCAGTTGGCCGTGCGCGCTGACGCCACGTCGGCGACACAGCGTAGCGTTCGCGATCTTCGGGTCCGCGGCCGATTCCCCGCTCGGCCCGGAGGCCAGGCAAGATGGGGGCGTGACCCTCATCGATCAGCTGCCGCCGACCGCCGACCCCGACGCCCTCTACGACGCCTTCGAGTCGTGGGCCCAGGAGCGCGGTCTCACGCTCTATCCCCATCAGGAGGAGGCGCTGATCGAGGCCGTGTCGGGTGCGAACGTGATCGTCTCGACGCCGACCGGCTCCGGGAAGAGCATGATCGCGGCGGGCGCGCACTTCGCCGCGCTGGCCCGGGACGAGGTCACCTTCTACACCGCCCCGATCAAGGCGCTGGTGTCGGAGAAGTTCTTCGAGCTGTGCAAGCTCTTCGGCACCGAGAATGTCGGCATGCTCACGGGCGACGCCTCCGTGAACTCCGACGCCCCGGTGATCTGCTGCACCGCCGAGGTGCTCGCCTCGATCGCCTTGCGTGACGGCAAGGGCGCGGATGTCGGCCAGGTCGTCATGGACGAGTTCCACTTCTACGCGGAGCCGGACCGGGGCTGGGCCTGGCAGATCCCGCTGCTGGAACTGCCGCAGGCGCAGTTCGTGCTGATGTCGGCGACGCTCGGTGATGTCGCGATGTTCGAGAAGGACCTCACCCGGCGCACCGGCCGCCCCACGTCGGTGGTCCGCTCGGCCACCCGCCCGGTCCCGCTCTCCTACTCCTACCGGCGCAGCCCGCTCACCGAGACCCTGACCGAGCTGCTGGAGACCCGGCAGGCGCCGGTCTACATCGTGCACTTCACCCAGGCCCAGGCCGTGGAGCGGGCGCAGGCGCTGATGAGCATCAACATGTGCTCGCGCGAGGAGAAGGAACAGATCGCCGAGCTGATCGGCAATTTCCGCTTCACCACCAAGTTCGGCCGCAATCTCTCCCGGTACGTCCGTCATGGCATCGGGGTGCATCACGCGGGGATGCTGCCCAAATACCGGAGGTTGGTGGAGAAGCTCGCGCAGGCCGGCCTGCTGAAGGTCATCTGCGGCACGGACACCCTCGGGGTGGGGGTGAATGTCCCCATCCGTACGGTGCTGTTCACCGCGCTCACCAAGTACGACGGGAGCCGGGTGCGGACACTGCGCGCCCGGGAGTTCCATCAGATCGCCGGGCGGGCGGGGCGCGCGGGCTTCGACACGGCGGGCTTCGTCGTGGCCCAGGCCCCGGAGCATGTGGTCGAGAACGAGAAGGCGCTCGCCAAGGCCGGCGACGATCCGAAGAAGCGCCGCAAGGTTGTCCGCAAGAAGGCCCCGGAGGGTTTTGTCGCCTGGAGCGAGGACACCTTCGAAAAGCTGATCACCTCCGATCCGGAGCCTCTGACCTCCCGTTTCCGGGTCACGCACACCATGCTGCTGTCGGTGATCGCCCGGCCCGGCAACGCCTTCGACGCGATGCGTCACCTCCTGGAGGACAACCACGAGCCGCGCAGGCAGCAGCTGCGGCACATCCGGCGGGCGATCGCCATCTACCGCTCGCTGCTGGACGGCGGCATCGTCGAGAAACTGGACCAGCCGGACGCGGAGGGCCGGATCGTTAGGCTCACCGTCGATCTCCAGCAGGACTTCGCGCTCAACCAGCCGCTGTCCACCTTCGCCCTCGCCGCCTTCGAACTCCTCGACCCCGCATCGCCCTCCTACGCCCTCGACATGGTCTCGGTCGTGGAGTCCACGCTGGACGATCCGCGCCAGATCCTCGCCGCCCAGCAGAACAAGGCGCGCGGCGAGGCCGTGGCCGCGATGAAGGCGGACGGCGTCGAGTACGAGGAGCGCATGGAGCGCCTCCAGGACGTCACCTACCCCAAGCCGCTGGAGGAGCTGCTCTTCCACGCCTACGACACCTACCGCAGGAGCCACCCCTGGGTCGGGGACCATCCGCTGTCGCCGAAGTCGGTCGTCCGGGACATGTACGAGCGGGCGATGTCCTTCACCGAACTGGTCTCGCACTACGAGCTGGCGCGCACCGAGGGAATCGTGCTGCGCTATCTCGCCGGCGCCTACAAGGCACTCGACCACAACATCCCCGACGATCTGAAGTCGGAGGACCTCCAGGATCTGATCGAGTGGCTGGGCGAGATGGTCCGGCAGGTCGACTCCAGCCTGCTCGACGAGTGGGAGCAGCTCGCCAACCCGGAGGAGATGACCGCCGAGGAGGCCCGGGAGAAGGCCGACGAGGTCAAGCCGGTCACCACCAACGCGCGCGCCTTCCGGGTGCTGGTCCGCAACGCGCTGTTCCGCCGGGTCGAACTGGCCGCGCTCGACCAGGTCGGCGAACTCGGCGAGCTGGACGCCGAGTCCGGCTGGGACGCGGACGCCTGGGGCGAGGCGATGGACAAGTACTGGGACGAGTACGAGGACCTGGGCACCGGTCCCGATGCCCGGGGGCCGAAGCTGCTCGTCATCCAGGAGGAGCCGCAGCACAGTCTGTGGCGGGTCCGGCAGATCTTCGACGATCCGAACGGCGACCACGACTGGGGCATCAGCGCCGAGATCGATCTGACGGCGTCCGACGCCGAGGGCCGGGCGGTCCTGCGGATCACCGACGTCGGCCAGCTGTGACCTGCCCGGAAGAACAGCTTTCCTGAGGACACCCCGAAGGACGACAACGACAACGACAACCCACAGCACTCCCCAGAGGACCGTCATGACGAACCCCGCCGACCGGCTTGTCGACCTGCTCGACCTGGAGCAGATCGAGGTCAACATCTTCCGTGGCCGCAGCCCACAGGAGTCGCTCCAGCGGGTCTTCGGCGGGCAGGTGGCCGGCCAGGCGCTGGTCGCGGCCGGCCGCACCACGGAGGGCGACCGCCCGGTGCACTCGCTGCACGCGTACTTCCTGCGCCCGGGCCGCCCGGGTGTGCCGATCGTGTACCAGGTCGAACGGGTGCGGGACGGCCGGTCCTTCACCACCCGCCGGGTCACCGCCGTACAGCAGGGCCGCACGATCTTCAATCTCACCGCCTCCTTCCACAAGCCTGAACAGGGTCCCTTCGAGCACCAGCTGCCGCCCGCGAGGAAGGTCCCGGACCCGGAGTCGCTGCCGACGGTCTCGGACGAGATCCGGGCGCATCTCGGCGCGCTCCCCGAGCAGTTGGAGCGCATGGCGCGCCGCCAGCCCTTCGACATCCGCTACGTGGACCGGCTGCGCTGGACGCCCGAGGAGATCAAGGACGCCGAGCCGCGCAGCGCCGTGTGGATGCGGGCGGTCGGCCCACTGGGCGACGACCCGCTGGTGCACACCTGCGCGCTGACCTACGCCAGCGACATGACCCTCCTGGACGCGGTCCGCATCCCGATCGAACCCCTGTGGGGTCCGCGGAACTTCGACATGGCCTCACTGGACCACGCGATGTGGTTCCACCGGCCGTTCCGCGCGGACGAGTGGTTTCTGTACGACCAGGAGTCACCGATCGCGACCGGTGGACGGGGCCTGGCCCGCGGCCGGATCTACGACCTCCAGGGACATCTGCTGGTGTCCGTCGTCCAGGAAGGGCTGTTCCGGGCGCAGTAGCTCATGGGCTGCGGCGCCGGAGCCAGCCGAGGAGACCGCGCGAGGGCCCACGGCCGGCAGGAGGGTGGCCGGGCCCTGGCTGGTCGGGCCTCGGCTGGCCGGCCGCTGTCGGCGGGGGTGCGGGTGTCGCGGTCGGTGCCGTGGGCCTCGGTGCCGACCGTGGCGCGGGGCGCAGGTCGCGGGCCTCGGCCAGTGCCTGGGCCAGATCGGTCCGGAGCCAGTCGATCTCGTCGAGGTCGCTGGCGGTCATGAGGTCGGACGCGAGGTCCGCCGTGGGTGATCCCGGGGAGCCGTAGGTGGGCGGCACGGGCCTGAAGCGGTTCAGATGGGCGTGCTCGTAGGGGTCCCTGATGAGGTCCGAGACGAGTGTCTGGTCCAGGATCGACGCGATGGCCGCGGCCTGCGTCCAGGGGTCGTCGGACTGGCGCAGCAGGAGGCCGAGGTGGCGGCCCCGCCAGTTGCGCGGGCGCAGGTCCAGTCCGCCGTCGAGCTGGCTTCGCATTCCCTCGGAGAAGCGGCCCTTGAGGTGGCCGGCGTTGCGCTCGTCGGTCGCGAACTGGCGCAGTTCGTCGGCGAGGTAGAGCCAGACGAGGGCGCGGTAGCGGTTGAAGTAGAAGGAGACGGGGACCAGCAGGCCCAGCTTGGCGAGGCGGGTGAGCCGGGACGAGGGCACGTCCATGATCTTCCCGCCCTCGGGGGCGGCGACCGCCCGGATGCCCTCCCTCAGCAGTTGCGGGAATCCGTCCTCCGCGCGCAGCCGGTCGATCTCGGCGCGGGTGACGCGGCGGCCCCCTCCGCCCGGATCGGGTACGGAGCGGACGCGTCCGAGCCGGACGCCCAGTTCGAGTTCGATGCGCTTCAGGCCCAGTTCCCGGGCGGCGCGGCTGATGGTCCAGAACGCGCTGTCCGGTCGGGCGATGGTGTTGCCTGACATGGTCGGTCTCCCCCGTGGAGTCGTCGTCGCTCACGCTGTGTGCGTTCGCGGTGACACCACGGTAGCCGCTGTGTCCGATCTCGTGGCGGGCCTGTGGATAACTTCGCGGAAGAGGGAGAAACCGCAGGTCAGCTGTCTGTGAGGGGGATCCGCTCGGGTTGCCGGGCGTCCACGCCGAGGTGTTCGCCGACCCGGTTGACGAGCAGGGTCATCTCGTAGGCGATGTGGCCGATGTCGACTTCCGCGCCGCTGAGGACGCACAGACAGCTGCCGTCGCCGGCGGCGGTGACGAACAGCACCGCGTCCTCGAACTCGACCATGGTCTGCCGTACCCCGCCGGCCCCGAAGTGCCGCCCGGACCCCTTGGCCAGGCTGTGGAGTCCGGAGGCGACGGCGGCGAGGTGTTCGGCGTCCTCGCGTCGCAGTCCGGTGCTGGCCCCGGTGACCAGCCCGTCGTTGGACAGGACGAGTGCGTGCCGTACGTGCTCGACGCGCTCGGTCAGATCGTCGAGCAGCCAGCCGAGTCCCTTGCCGGTCCGCGCCATGGTCCCGCCCTCTCGTGGTGACTTCGCCGCCTGCTGCCGGATCTCCGCGGCACCGGGGAAATCCCCCTGCCAGCCTTCCCCACCGGACGGCCCGTGGGCAAGGAGGATGGCGGGCATGGCACAGAAGATGACCGACGACGAATGGCGGGCGTTCGTCTCGCACGGCACCCGTACCGGAAAGCTCGCGACCGTTCGCGCCGACGGAAGTCCGCATGTGGCGCCCATCTGGTTCGTGCTGGACGGGGACGAGGTGGTGTTCAACACCGGGAAGGAGAGCGTCAAGGGGCGCAATCTGCTGCGGGACGGCCGGATCTCGCTGTGTGTGGACGACGACCGGCCGCCGTTCGATTTCGTGATCGTGCGGGGCCGTGTCCGGATCTCCGAGGATCTGGACCAGTTGCGGTACTGGTCGGCCCGGATCGGGGCCCGGTACATGGGTGAGGAGCGCGCCGCGGAGTTCGGCGAGCGCAACGGTGTTCCGGGCGAGCTGCTGGTCCGCGTGTCGATCGAGAAGGTGCTCGCGGAGAAGGAGATCGCGGGCTGATCCGGTTCCGGGGACGCGCCCCCCGGGTGGGGCGCGGCGGCGGCCGGCCGGCCGGTTCCAGTCGGACGGCTGCCTCTTCGCCCACCGGCGGTGCCTCGTGCCGGTCAGCTCACCGAGTCCAGCAGCCGGGCGGTGTGCATGCGTCCGGCGTACTCGACCAGCCGGATCAGCACCTCCTTGCCCGAGTCCCGGTCGCGGGCGTCGCACAGGACGACGGGGGTGCCGCTGTCCAGATCGAGCGCCCGGCAGACGTCCTGTGCGCCGTACGAGCGGGCGCCCGCGAAGCAGTTGACGGCGACCACGAACGGGATGTGGCGGTGCTCGAAGTAGTCCACCGCCGGGAAGCAGTCCTCAAGGCGCCGGGTGTCGGCGAGGACGACGGCGCCGAGGGCGCCCTGGGCCAGTTCGTCCCACAGGAACCAGAACCGGTCCTGGCCCGGGGTGCCGAACAGGTAGAGGGACAGGCCGGAGCGGATGGTGATCCGGCCGAAGTCCATGGCAACGGTGGTCGTGACCTTCCTGTCCACGCCATCGGTGTCGTCCACCAACTGGCCGGCCTCGCTGAGCAGTTCCTCGGTGCGCAGGGGCCTGATCTCGCTGACCGCGCCCACCAGGGTGGTCTTGCCCACGCCGAATCCACCGGCGACCAGGATTTTCAACGCCAGGGCGGCCGTGTCGCCGTGGGTGACGTCGGATGTCTCGGTGACCATCGATCACTTCTCTCGGGGGTGCCGGCAAGGAGGACTGCGTCGAAGGGAGTGCCGCGCTCCGGCGAGATTCCGGTGCGGCTCGGACGTGCGTGCGGTTCGAGGGTACGTAGGGTTCGGGTGCGTACGGTTCGAACGCGGGCGAATCGGGTGGGCGTGCGTCGGGTACGTGCGGCTCGGGGATGTGCGGCTCGGGTGTGTGTGCGAAGGCAGCATCATGGCAATGGCGCTGTTCCGGCGGGGGGCGGGACCGCTAATTGCCCGATGTGACCGACTCATGCCCATGTGCTGCCTGGTTGGGTGCACAAGTCGGCTCCGGATGAAGGTTCCGCCGGTCACGGATGGTCCCTGGTGTCGTCCACGGCGCCCGTGACCCGCGTCTACAGTGCGCGCAAACCTGCGATCACCTCGCGCAGAATCCGTTCGTCTGGCAGTTGCGCGGGCGGTACGGGGCGGGTGGCGGTGACGCGTCCCAGTTCCAGGAGGTCGCCGAGCAACACCCGGACGACACCTACCGGAAGGTCCGCGCCCGCGGCCAGTTCGGCCAGGGACTGGGTCTCCACCTGGCACAGGTCGAGGAGCATCCGGTGCTCCGGTCCGAGCGCCGCCTCGTCGTCGAGCGCGGGGGCGGCGGGATCGAGTGTGACCAGGGTGATCAGGTCGAACTGGACGCCGTTCGGGCCGGACTGGGTGCGTCCGCCGGTCATGGCGTACGGGCGCACCAGGGGCCCCGCCTCGCCGTCGTACCACTGGCTGCCCTGCTCGCGCGGGGCGCCGGTCATCGCGTCGGTCATGGCGCCGGTCATCGCGTCGGTCATGTCGTCGGTCATCGGCAGCGGTCTTCCGGCCTCATCCCGCGGTGGGCGGGCGGGCGCCGACACGCGGTGCGGTGTACAGGTGCTCGCCGACCCGCCGTACCAGGCGCGCCATCTCGTAGGCGACCAGGCCGATGTCGGCGGTCACGGCGGTGATCAGGGCGAGACAGGAGCCGTCCCCTGCGGCGGCCACGAACAGGAATCCGTCGTCCATCTCCACCATGGTCTGCCGCACACCGCCCGCGCCGAAGTGCCGTCCGGCGCCCTTGGCGAGGCTGTGGAAGCCGGAGGCGACGGCGGCGAGATGTTCGGCGTCCTCACGCCGGAGGCCGCTCGACGCGCCGACGGCGAGCCCGTCGTTGGAGAGCACGACGGCGTGCCGTACCTCGCTCACGCGCATCACCAAGTCGTCCAGCAGCCAGTCGAGTTCGCCGGACGGCTGAGCGGTCCGGATGCCGGGGTCCTGGATCATGCGGGGTCTCCTTCGGTGCTGTGGCTGCCGGGGAAGGGATCGGAGGCGGCGCGGTGGCCGGGTCGCCGCCCGCCGCCGCGCACCCAGCCGTCGCGATAGGCGGCCATGCGGTCCCGTACGAGTTCGGGGGTGCGTTCCTCGTCGGCGGCCTGGCCCGGCTGCTCTGGGGACTGCGCGGTGCGTTCGCGCAGTTGCGGGGCGAGGCTGGCCTGGCGGACCCGGCGGGGCAGATCCTCGCTCCCGGTCTCCGGGGGGTCGTCCTGGGGGCGGTGCAGGCGCAGCGCGGTGACGCCGGGGGGCGGCGTCGGGTCGGGTGCCATCGGCGGTACGAGTGCGGGTCGTCCGGGCGGTGCGCTCACGGCTTCCTGGGATCCGGGACCGGCGGGCACGCGCGCGTAGGCGTGTTCCGACGGCTGCGGCTCGGGCGCGGCCGCGGTGGCGGAACGTTCCTCCACCGGGGCGGCCTGGGTGTGCAGCAGGGCGGTCGGCAGCAGCACGACGGCGGTGGTGCCGCCATAGGGCGAGGTTTTCAGATGCACCTTGACGCTGTGGCGTGCCGCGAGCCTGCTGACCACGAAGAGTCCGAGCCGGTCGCTGTCGAACAGGTCGAGCGTCTCGGACTGGACGATCCGCCGGTTCGCCTCGGCGAGGGTCTCCTCGCCCATGCCCAGGCCGCGGTCCTCGACCTCCAGGGCGTAGCCGTTACCGACGGGCTCGCCGGTCACGCGCACGCGCGTGTGCGGCGGCGAGAACTGGGCGGCGTTCTCGACGAGTTCGGCGAGCAGATGGGTGAGGTCGGCGACGGCGGCGCCGACGACGGACGTCTCGGGGAGCCGGCGTACCTCCACGCGCGCGTAGTCCTCGATCTCGGAGACCGCGGCGCGCACGACGTTGGTCAGGGAGACCGGCATCCGCCAGGCCCGGCCGGGCGCGGCGCCGGAGAGGATGATCAAGCTCTCGGCGTGGCGGCGCATGCGGGTGGTGAGGTGGTCGAGGCGGAAGAGGTCGCTCAGTTCGCCGGGGTCGTCGGAGCGGCGCTCCATGCTGTCCAGCAGGCTCAGCTGGCGGTGCACCAGGACCTGGCTGCGGCGGGCGAGGTTGACGAAGACCCCGGAGATGCCGCTGGCCAGCTCGGCGCGTTCCACGGCGGCCCGCAGCGCGGCCCGGTGCACGGTGGTGAGGGCCTCGGCGACCTGCCCGGTCTCATCCTCGGCCGGCGGCCCGGGAGGGGCCTCCGCGCGGATGTCGATCTCGTCGCCCTTGCGCAGCCGGCGCATCGCCTCGGGCAGTTTGCGGCGGGCGATCTCCAGGGCGCTGTTGCGCAGGGTGACCAGTTCGACGACGAGTGCGCGGCCGATGCGTACGGAGATGACGAGCGAGGCGGCGACGGCGGCGAGGCCCAGCAGCACCGCGGCGCCCGCGGGCGTGAGCAGGCCCCGGGTGAACGGGTCGGCCTGCTCGGCGACGCCCCGCGCGGCGTCCCGTTCGATGGTCCGCATGCCGCCCTGCACGCGCGCGTGGGCGTCGTTCCAGTCGCCCTCCGGCGCCGCGGCGACCGCGCGCTCGCCGGGGGCGCTCGTGAGGATCTCTTCCTCCAGGGCGGCGAGGGCGGCGTAGTCCGCGCCGTCGGCGAGCCGCTGCCAGGCCGCGCTCTCGGGGCCGCGCAGATCGGCGACGGCGGACTGGGTGAAGGCACGGCGGGTCTCGGCGGCCCCGGTGAACAGGCGCAGTCGCTCGCCGGACAGCCCGTCGGCGAGGCGCGCGCTGGACAGCAGGACGTCCTCCTGGGCCAGGGCCTCGCCCGCGCGGGAGAATTCGAGCAGCACGCGCGCGTCGGATCCGAGTTCGGAGTCCTGGATGCCGGTGAGCGCGCCGTCGACCGCGAAGGCCGCCGAGACGCTCCGCGTGTACGTCTCATAGGTCTGCGCCCATCCGGTGCGCCCGTCGAGGACCGTCGTCCGCAGGGCGGACAGCTGTTCGGCGCCGCTGACGAAGGTCTCCAGGCGCTGGGCCACGCCCGCGGGCAGTTCCCGCGCGTCGGCGACGGTGCCGTGGTCCCCGAGCCGCAGGGCCGCGATCGCGCGGTCGGTGCTCCGGGCGAGCCTCTTGAGGTCGTCCGCGTCTCCCCGGGCGGGGTCGGTGGCGTGGCGTACGGCGGCGGAGCGTTCGGCCTGGAGTGCGGCGACGGCCGCTGCCACGGGCGCGCGGACCTCGGCGTCCACGCGCTGCAACTGGCGCAGCCGCGCGACGTCCTGGGCGGTGGTGACGGTGGCGTACGCCCACAGCGCGAGGAGGGAGACGACGGGCACCATCAGCAGGCAGATGATCTTGGCGCGGACGGTACGCGGACGCATCCGGCGGCGTCCCGCGCGCGGGGGCGCGCTGTCCACGGCCAGGAACTCGTCCGGAGTCTCGTCGGCCGGCGGTCCGGCGTGGGCGCGGCGCCCGCGCACCGGGGGCGTGTGCAACGGTGTGCCGTCGGCCGTCGGGGTCCTGCGGGGTGTACGCATGGCCTCCTCGCTCGTCAGGGTTCTCGGGGGGCGGGCCGTCAGCGGGTGGCGCTCATGACCGGCCGCTGGGCGGAGGCGGACGCCTCGCGCTCGCCCGTGGTGGGCGACAGCGCCACGAAGGCCGCGGTCAGGAAGAGGTAGGACCCGAGGCCGACGGCGAGGGGGAAGATGAACTGCATCGCCGTGGCCCCGGGCAGCATGGCGTCCGAGGGCGTCACCCGCACGTCGACGGCGAGCATGCCGGTGTAGTGCATGCTGCTGACCGCCGCGCCCATCACGAGCGAGGCGACGGTGACCGCGACGGGCGAGGTGATGTTCAGCGCCGCCCACAGGGCCGCCGTCGCGGCGACCACCGCGATCACGACGGAGAGCACGACCAGCGCCGGGTCGTAGCGCACATCCCCGTGCAGCCGGACCGCGGCCATGCCGAGGTAGTGCATGCTCGCGACGCCGAGCCCGGTGGTCAGCCCGCCGAGCAGCAGCGCCCGGCCCCGGTCCCGGCCGTAGCCGACGGCGAAGACTCCGGCGCAGACGACGACCATGGCGACGATCAGGCTGAGGATGGTCAGCGGCACGTCGTAGCGGATGTCGGTACCGCTGACGCCGAAGCCGAGCATCGCCACGAAGTGCATGGTCCAGATGCCGGTGCCGATCGCGGAGGCCGCGGTGATCAGCCAATTGCGCCGGGAGCGGCCGGTGGTGGCGAGCGCGCGGACGGTACAGCGCAGCCCGAGGGCGGCGCCTATGCAGGCCATCGCGTACGACAGCGCGGGGGTCAGCCAACCGAAGGTGGCGTGGTCCAGGTGTCCCATGACCAAGGGACGCTAGTCCGGACAGGGGCGCACAAAGGGAGCACCTTTCGATAACTGGTGGAATATGACATAGCTATGTACCCGTTCGATCAAATTACGCTCGAACATGTGCGCACAGACGTCATCCCTGTCGGTGAGAGATCATGCGGACATGAGCGACGACCGTACGCATGTGCAGGAGTTCTTCACCGGCCGCGCCGCCGACTGGGACAGCAGATTTCCCGACGACGGCCCCGCCTACGCCGCCGCGGTCGCCGCGCTCGGCCTGCGCGCGGGTGACCGCGTCCTGGACGCCGGCTGCGGCACCGGCCGCGCCCTGCCACCGCTGCGCGCCGCCGTGGGAGCCTCCGGGGTGGTCCTGGGGGCCGATCTGACCCCGGCGATGCTGGCGGCCGCCGTGCGTGCCGGACGGGACCGGGACGGCCAGTTGCTGCTCACCGACGTCTCCGCGCTGCCGCTGCGCCCGGATTCCCTCGACGCGGTCTTCGCCGCCGGGCTCATCGCCCATCTGCCCCATCCGGCGGAGAATCTGCGGGAGTTGCGGCGCGTGGTGCGCCCGGGCGGGCGGCTCGCGCTCTTCCACCCGATCGGCCGCGCGGCCCTGGCCGCCCGCCACGGACGGCAGATCACCGCCGACGACCTGCGCGCGGAACCCAACCTCCGTCCGCTGCTGGCCGCCTCGGGCTGGCGGATGACCTCGTACGTCGATGAGGACACCCGATTCCTGGCGCTGGCCGTACGGGACGGCTGACCCCGCCCCGCCTCCGCTGCGTCACCCAGGCTCCGACCGCCGCCCGAGCACCCCAGCGACGCCCCCTGCGGAGTGCGGCCACCGTGTTTTCACCGCGCAGTCCCTCTGTCGCCGCCCGAATTCCAACCCTACGTTGAACAGCGGTGGATGACGGATCGTCGAACACGGATACGAGGGTGGTCGTATGTGGGGCAAGGTCAGCGCGTCCTGGAACAAGGTTGCCGAATCCTTTCGCATCGAGCGGAGCACGGGACGGGACACTCGCGCGCACAATCTCTTCGAGGCCGCCGCCGCGTATGTCTCGGCCTGTGCCGAGGACGATCAGGACCGGATCGACGAGGCGGCGGGCTGGGTGTCGCCGGAGGCGTTGTCGTTCGGGGTGAACGAACTGGCCTGCCGCGCGGTGATAGCGCTGGCGCGCGAGCGCGACGAATCGCCGCGGACCGTGGCCCGCGAGCTGTTGGGACTCCCCGCCACGTGACACCCCGGGCGCGTGCCCCGGTACCGGGTCGGCCGATTCGCCTGGTCCAGCCGGATCGTCCCTGGTCCGCGCGCCCTGTGAGCCGCCGCTGGACGAGGAACCCGGTGAGGTAATGCCGACCGCGCGGGGCCGGAGCTGCCCGGTCTGCTGAAGGCCCTGGACAAGATGGCCCCACGTCCTGGCCGACCGGGGCGGCCGGGCACGGCGCGGTTCCCGACCCAGGTCGTCCCGACGTGGTGCGACGCCGGGGGCCCAGACGCCGCCGGAAGCCCCGGAGGCATCCCGCTCCGCCGACGATCCCGGCCCGATGTCCCGCCCTTTCACGCCCGCGCCGAAGCGAGGTCCGCAGTCCCGCACCTCCAGTCCCACTCCGGTGTCACGCCGCTCCACGCCGGGTCGAAATGACGCCCTGAGCCCAAGCCCCTACGCCCCTCCGGAGTCGTACCGCGCCGCCCGGGAACGCGCGCTCGCGCGCCCTCGGGCGGTGGCGCGGCCCAACCCTGCCGAACCTGCCCTGCCGAACCTGCCCTGCCGAACCCTGCCCCGTCGGGCCTGCCCAGCCGAACCCTCCTCAGCCCCGCCTCAGCGGCCCAGCTCCTTGCGGGTGACTCGACGGAGCCGGCGGCGCTGCGCCGGGTCGAGGGTGAGGTACGCGGCGGCCGGAACCCCGAGCACGATCAACAGCGCCGCCCACCAGGGCAGCCAGATCAGCAGGATGAGACCGACCGCCACACCCCCTGCGGCGATCTTGGCGTTCTTCGACATGGTGTCGCCTCCTTCGCGGCCCTTGCCGCTCTCTGTTCTCAAAAACGGGTCCGCGCTCCCCGCAGTTCCGGATCGCTACCCTGAGACGTCCCTGAGTCGTGTCCCTTAGTCATCCCTGACGGCCTCCCTTTACCTCCCGTGACCGTCCTCTCATGACCGTCCCTTCGTGACTGTCCTCCCTTGACTGTCCCCTCGCCAGCTGCCCTCCCGATCACCTCCCGGTCGTCTTCCCGGCCGTCTTCCCGCCGCGGGCCTCGCGGAGACGGACGTCACCGCCCGCCGTGCCAGGAAGTCCTCTTCGATCCTGTACCCTCGGCGACTCGGATTCCACGTAGTCAAATTTGAGGAGTATGGCAGTCCTGTGCACAGCACTCCTGTGGCCACCCCGTCCGAGACCGACGACCTGATTCGGTGCTGCTCCCTGTTCCTCCCCGGTGATCCGGCCCGCGCAGGCACCGTGGCCTTCTGGCATCCGGACGGCACCGCTCCGCCGCCGGTCGGCGCGGGAACGGCCGGGGACCTGACCGTCGTGGTCCCCACGGCCGACGGTGTGGCGGCGACCTACGTGCCCGCCGCCCTGCTGCCGGTGCGGGCCGCGCTGCCCGTGCTCACGCGCGCGCGGGTCGCACCGGCCGCACACCGGTCGGCCGCGTTCTGGGGCGCGGCCACCGTGCTGGCGTTGCAGCAGACCGCCCGCGGGCTGCTGCTGCCCGGCCTGTCCGCCGGCGACCTGGACGCCTGGCGGGCCGGGCCGCTGCGCGCGGAGGACGTCGAGCGGCTCCGTGACCTGGCCGCGGCCATGCCGCCCGAGGCTCACGCCGTACCGCTGCCCGGCGCCGCCGCGCCCCTTCGGCTGCCCGACCCGGAGCGGCTCCTGCGCGCCTTCCTGGACGCCGTCGCCGACACGCTGCCCCGTACGCCCGCTGCGGCCCTCGTCACGGGCGGTCCTGCCTACGCGGTGCCCCAGCCTCAGCATCTGCCGGACCAGCGCGCGTGGGCCGACGATGTCGCCGCCGGTCATGACGCGGGCGTGCGGATCTCGCTGCGGATCGAGGTCGAGGGGCTCACGGGACCGGCGGGGCACGGCGGGGAGGGCGGCGCCGAGGACGGGGGTGCGCACCCGCGGTTCCGCGCGGTGCCGCAGGTGCACAGCGTCAGCGATCCCGCGCTGGTCGCGGACGCCGCCGAGGTGTGGGCGGGCGGCGACGCGACGGGCGGGTTCGGGGCACGCGCGCGTATGGACGTACTGATCGCCCTGCGCCGCGCGGCGCGCGCCTGGGCCGCGCTCGCACCGCTGCTGTCGGCCGCCGCGCCGGACGCCGTCGAACTGGCCGACGACGAGGTGGGCGAACTGCTCGGCGCGGGTGCGCGGTCCCTGGCCGCCGCCGGGGTCGAGGTGCACTGGCCCGAGGAACTGGCCCGGGAACTGACCGCCCGCGCGGTGGTCGGCCCGCCGGACGACGAGGAGCCCGCCAGGGCGGCGTCCGGCACGCCGTCGCTACTGTCCGCCGACGCACTGCTCGCCTTCAACTGGCGGTTCGCTCTGGGCGACGAGCAGCTCACGCGCGAGGAGCTGGACCGGCTCGCGGAGGCCGGGCGGCCTGTCGTGCGGCTGCGCGACCAGTGGGTGCTGGTGGATCCGGAGGCGGTACGCCGTGCCCGCGCCCGGCAGGACGGCAAGGTCTCCCCCGTGGACGCCCTGAGCGCCGTTCTGGCGGGCTCGACGGAGGTGGACGGCCGCCGGGTCGAGGTGCGTCCCACGGGATGGCTGGCGGCGCTGCGGGAGGGGCTGAACGACCCCGAGGGGCAGGAGCCGGTGGAGCAGCCGGCCGCGCTCACGGCCACGCTGCGGGACTATCAGCGGCGCGGGCTGAGCTGGCTGGCCCGGATGACCTCGCTGGGCCTGGGCTGCTGTCTGGCCGACGACATGGGTCTGGGCAAGACGATCACCCTGATCGCCCTCCATCTGCACCGGCAGGGCGACCCGTCGTCCGCGGGCCCCACGCTGGTGGTCTGTCCCACGTCCCTGATGAGCAATTGGCAGCGCGAGATCGAGAGGTTCGCGCCCGGTACGCCCGTACGCCGCTTCCACGGTTCCCGGCGCGATCTGGAGGCTCTGGCCGACGGGGAGTTCGTGCTGACGACGTACGGCACGATGCGGCTGGACGCGGGGCGGCTGGCAGAGGTGCCGTGGGGGCTGGTGGTCATCGACGAGGCGCAGCATGTGAAGAACCCGTACTCGGCGACCGCGCGGGAGCTGCGATCCATCGGGGCACGCGCGCGCGTGGCGCTCACCGGCACGCCGGTGGAGAACAACCTGTCGGAGCTGTGGGCGATCCTGGACTGGACGACGCCGGGTCTGCTGGGCCGGCTCGGCACCTTCCGCACCCGCTACGCGCAGGCCGTCGAGGGCGGCCGGGATCCGGCCGCCGCCGAGCGGCTGGCCCGGCTGGTGCGCCCGTTCCTGCTGCGCCGCCGCAAGGGGGATCCGGGGATCGCGCCCGAGCTGCCGCCGAAGACCGAGACCGACCGCGCGGTGTCGCTGACCCAGGAACAGACGGGCCTGTACGAGGCCGTGGTGCGCGAGACGCTGGCGCGGATCGCCGCCGCCGACTCCATGGCGCGGCGCGGGCTGATCGTGAAGCTGCTGACGGGCCTGAAGCAGATCTGCAACCACCCGGCGCAGTACCTCAAGGAGGACCGTCCCGTCATCGCCGGGCGGTCGGGGAAGCTGGAGCTGCTCGACGAGTTGCTCGACACGATCCTGGCCGAGGGGGCGAGTGTGCTGGTCTTCACGCAGTACGTCCGGATGGCGCGGATCGTCGAGGAGCATCTCGCGGCGCGCGGTGTGTCGTCGCAGTTCCTGCACGGCGGGACGTCGGTGGGCGAGCGGGAGTCGCTGGTGCAGCGGTTCCAGGACGGTGAAGTGCCGGTGTTCCTGTTGTCGTTGAAGGCGGCGGGCACGGGGCTGAACCTCACCCGCGCGGAGCATGTCGTGCACTACGACCGGTGGTGGAACCCGGCGGTCGAGGCACAGGCCACCGACCGCGCGTACCGCATCGGGCAGACCCGGCCGGTCCAGGTGCACCGGTTGATCGCCGAGGGGACGATCGAGGACCGTATCGCGGACCTGCTGGAGCGCAAGAAGGAGCTGGCCGAGGCGGTCCTCGGGTCCGGAGAGGCGGCGTTCACGGAGCTGACGGACGCGCAGCTGGCCGAATTGGTGGAGCTGCGAGGAGGTGCGCGATGAACGAGTTCGACCAGGGCGCCACGGACACCGAGCGCACTTTCGCGGCGCTGCCGCCCGCGCGCGGGCGCGCTTTTACGCAGACGTGGTGGGGTCATGTGTGGCTCAAGGCGCTGGAGGGCGGGGCGCTGGACAACCAGCAGGTCAAGGCGGGCCGCCGGCTCGCCCGCGCGGGAGCGGTGGGCGCGGTGTCGGTGCGTCCTGGGCGGATCACGGCCGTCGTCCAGGACCGCGACGGCACGCGCCACCGCGCGGACGTGCTGCTGGAGCGGCTGTCCGCCGAACAGTGGGACAGGCTCCTGGACATGGCCGTCGAGCGGGCCGGGCACATGGCGGCGCTGCTGGACCGTGACATGCCGCCCGATCTGGTGGAGGACGCGGCCTCGGCCGGCATCGATCTGCTGCCGGGGCTCGGTGAGCTGGAGCCCGAGTGCGACTGTGGCGCGTGGGACCAGTGCGGGCACACGGCGGCGCTGTGCTACCAGGTGGCGCGGCTGCTGGACGAGGATCCCTTCGTCCTGCTGCTGATGCGGGGCCGCGCCGAACGCGCCCTGCTGGAGGAGCTTCAGGAGCGCAGTGCGGCGCCCGTCGTGGCGTCCGCGGAGCCGGAGGGGGTGGACGCCGCCGAGGCGTACGCGGCCGGGGACATCCTGCCGCCGCTGCCGGCCCCGCCCGCGCTGCCCGACACGCCCGGCGTGTCCCCGTCGCTGGACACCGAGGCACCTCCTCCGCCCGGCGTGGATCCGGCGGCCCTGGAGTTCCTCGCCGCGCGGACGGCCGCCGAGGCCCACCGGCTGCTGGCCGAGGCGCTGAGGGCCGGGCCCGGCCGGGCCGACGGCGGCACGGCACCGACACTCGCCCAGGACGCCGTACGACTCGCCGTGGGCGCCGAGGGGGACGTACGGGGCCGGCTGGCCGATGGGTCGGGGCGGAGTGCCCAGGAGCTGGCGGTGGCCGTGCGGGCGTGGCGGTACGGCGGTGCGCCCGCGCTGTCGGTCTGTGAGGAGGAGTGGGCCGTGGAGGGGGAAACGGCGGCACGCGCGCGTGCGGCCGTCGAGTCGGCCTGGGACGAGGACGAGCGGCCCGTCCTGCGCGCCTCGGCCAACCGGTGGACGGTCGTCGGTGAACCGGCTCAGGTGCGGCTCGGACGGGACGGCCGCTGGTGGCCGTATCGCGCGCAGGACGGCCGGTGGCTACCGGCCGGTCAGGCGGCCGGGGATCCGGCGACGGCCCTGGCGGCGGCCCGTCCGGCTCCGGAGGAGGAGAGCGGCTCCTGAGGCGGCCGCGGGTCCGGGTGGCGCTTCGCAAAGCGGCACAGACGGGCTCAGAGCGGCTGTCTCTCCGTGGCATTCACAGGTGGGCGTCGGCCCGATCATGGGCCGATGCCCTGTGTTCACCCACCCGTGGCACGGCGTTCCGCCGCAAAGGTTGAAATCTGGCCGCTGTCAGGAAAATTGAGCCTCTGGAGGGCCAGATGTCCCCGCAATCCGCCGGTCGGCGCCGAATTCACCGTTCTGTCGCCGCCGGTCTTCCGCTGGCCGTCCTGGCCTCCCTCGCGGCGGCCTACCCGGCGTCCGCCGGCTCGCACCAGCAGCAGGAACCGGAGGTCGTGCGCACGGCGACGCTCGGCGACATACCGCTGGGCACGTTCAGCAACGAGCTGCTGCCGGGCACGGTGGCCGACGACCGCGCGGTGGACCTCGGCGGCATCGGCAGTGACCTCTACCCGACCGGCCGCAAGGACGAGTTCTGGACCGTCACCGACCGCGGCCCCAACGGCCAGATCAAGGTGGACGGCGTCAAGCGCCGGACCTTCCCCGTGCCAGGTTTCGACCCGGCGATCGTGAAGATCAAGGTGACCGGCACGACGGTGAAGGTGCTCGACTCGATCCCGATCACCACAAGTTCCGGCAAGGCGGTCACCGGCCTGCCGAACCAGGCGGGACGGGACGAGGCGCCGTACGACTTCAACGCCCAGCAGCCGCTGTCGTACAACCCGAACGGGCTCGACACCGAGGGCATCGTCCGCGCGGCGGACGGAAGTTTCTGGCTGGTGGACGAGTACGGCCCGTCGCTCGTGCATGTCTCCTCGGCCGGCAAGGTGCTCACCCGGTACGTGCCCGAGGGGCTGAACCTCAAGGGCGCGGACTACCCGGTCGTGGAGGCGCTGCCGTCCATCCTGCTCGACCGGAAGATCAACCGGGGCTTCGAGGGCCTCGCGCTCATGCCCGGCGGTGACCTGGTGATCGCCGTGCAGAGCCCGCTGTCGGTGCCGGACCAGGACGCCGGGGAAGCCTCGCTCACCACCCGTCTGCTGCGCTTCTCTCCGAAGAAGAAGGCCGTCACCGCCGAGTACGCCTACCGGTTCGACCCGGTGAACATCGTCGACCCGAGCGAGGACGACACCTCCGAGCTGAAGATCTCCTCGGTCGTCGCCGTGGGCCGGGACCAGTTGCTCGTCGAGGAGCGCACCGACAAGTCGGCGCGACTGAACCTGGTGCGTCTGAAGCCCTCCTCGGACATCCTGGGCGAGGAGTGGGACGACAGGACGACGTCGCCGTCCCTGGAGGAGCTGGCCGACCCGGCCGCAGCGGGCGTGCCGGTGCTCGACAAGAGCCTTGTGGTCGACCTCGGCACGGTCGAGGGGGTGCCCGGGAAGATCGAGGGCGTCGCGCTCGTGGACGACCGCACGATCGCCGTCATCAACGACAACGACTTCGGCATGACGGACGGCGCCGAGGCGTTCGACGCGCAGGGCCGGCTGGTGGACAGCGGGATCGAGACGCAGGTGACGTACGTCCGGCTGCCGCGCGACATCTGATCTCCGACGGTCTCCGATGATCTCTGGCCGATCTCCGGCTGGTCCCCGATGATCCGTTCCTGACATCCGCTGGGCCGCCGGCTGATCCCCGGCGGACCTCCTACGCCGGTCGATCCGACCGTCCCCGTAGCCGTGGGGCGCCTTCCGCTACGGCAGATCGCCCACGTCGAACGAGGGCAGGCCGGACGGGAAGAGGGATTCGAGGCCGCTGGGCAGGTTCGTCGGGAAGTCGCTCGGAAGACCGCTGGGCCAGCCGCTCGGGAAGTCGCTGGGCCAGTCGCTCGGGAGATCGGTCGGGAACCCCGAGGGCAGGGACGGCAGATCGGTCGGGAGATCCGTGGGGAGGCCCGGCGACGGGTCGGGCGACTCGCCGGTCCCCTGACTGGTGTCGGTCCCGGCGGGCGCGGGGCCGGAGGGATCGGCACCGTCGTTGGCCATGACCACGATCACCCCGACCGCCGCGACGGCCACCAGGATCGCCAGGGCGAGGATCAGTGGGATGCGGGGCCCTTGGCGGCCCCCGGGATCGTAGGGGCCGCCGAAGTCGTCGGGCGTCGGTCCGAAGCCGCCGCCCGGGGGCGGTGGGTTGCCGGGCGGGGGCGGCGTGTCGCGCGGCGGCTCGGGCGGCTGCGGAGGTACGGGGGGCGTGGCCATGCGGTCCAGGATCGCCGCAGTGGGATCACCGGGCGATCCCCGCGCGGAGGTTGCTACGGACCCATGCACCGGACGGCACGATTCCGCCACACTCCGCGCGGAGGCCGGTCGGACGACCGACCGGGCCTCGCCGGTGGTCGCCCGACCGTCTTCGGACGCCCCTCACCGGCGCCAATCAACCGCCACGCGCGCGGAGCCGCCCCGGCCCGTCGGGACTCGCCCGGGACCCGCTCAGCCCCGCGCCGCCAGCAGGTGGTCCATCGCCAGCTGGTCCAGCCGCTCGAAGGCCATCCCGCGCGCGGCGGCGGCCTCCACGTCGAAGTCCTCGAACGACGCGCGGTCGGCGAGCAGCGCCTGGAGGCCGTCGGCGGCGGTGGGACGGGCCAGTTCATCGAGACGGGAGTCCCTCAGGGCCTGCTGGACCTCGGGGTCGGCCCGGAATGCCTCGGCGCGGTCCTTGAGGATGAGGTAGTTGCGCATACAGCCGGCGGCGGACGCCCAGACGCCGTCGAGATCCTCGGTCCGCGGTGGCTTGAAGTCGAAGTGGCGCGGGCCCGCGTAACCGGCGGTCTCCAGGAGGTCGACCAGCCAGAAGGCGGCACGCAGATCGCCGGCGCCGAAGCGCAGGTCCTGGTCGTACTTGATGCCGTTCTGGCCATTGAGGTCGATGTGGAAGAGCTTGCCCGACCACAGGGCCTGCGCGATGCCGTGCGGGTAGTTGAGGCCGGCCATCTGCTCGTGCCCGACCTCGGGATTGACGCCGTACAGCTCCGGCCGCTCCAGGCGCTCGATGAAGGCCAGCGCGTGGCCGACGGTCGGCAGCAGGATGTCGCCGCGCGGCTCGTTCGGCTTGGGTTCGATGGCGAAGCGCAGGTCGTAGCCCTGGGAGATGACGTACTCGCCGAGGAGGTCGAACGCCTCCTTCATGCGGTCGAGTGCGGTGCGCACGTCCTTGGCGGCGCCGGACTCGGCGCCTTCCCGGCCGCCCCAGGCGACGTAGATCTTGGCGCCGAGTTCGGCGGCGAGGTCGATGTTGCGGATGGTCTTGCGCAGCGCGTAGCGGCGTACGTCGCGGTCGTTGGCGGTGAAGGCGCCGTCCTTGAAGACGGGGTGGGTGAACAGGTTGGTGGTGGCCATCGGGACGGTCAGGCCGGTCGCGTCCAGGGCCTGCCGGAAGCGCTTGATGTGCGACTCACGCTCGCTGTCGGACGCCCCGAACGGGATCAGGTCGTCGTCGTGGAACGTCACCCCGTGTGCGCCCAGCTCGGCGAGTCGCCGGACGGTCTCGGCCGGTTCGAGCGCCCTGCGGGTGGCGTCGCCGAAGGGGTCCCTTCCCTGCCAGCCGACGGTCCACAGGCCGAAGGTGAACCTGTCCTCGGGGGTGGGCTGGTAGTTCATGCCGCGGCTCCCTTGCTCGCTGATGAATGTCCTGGCGCTGTGCCGATTCGGGTGCGCGTACGCGTCACCGATGTGCGCATGTCGTCGCCCCTATTTCGTCATGGCGCTTAACAAATTAGTATGCCGTCGCGTCCCTGGGAAGAGACATAGTTGTCCCGGGGCCGGGGAAACAGGCCGTGGCCCGGGACACCAGCAGCCGAGCCAGGACCCGCGCGCGTGCCGCGTGACGCGCGCCGTAGCAGAGGGAGAGCCCATGTCAGCAGCCGATGGACCGCTCGTCGTCGGCGTGGACACGTCCACCCAGTCGACGAAGGCACTGGTGGTGGACGTGGCGACCGGGCAGGTCGTGGCGAGTGGGCAGGCCCCGCACGAGGTCAGCTCGGGGGCGGGCCGCGAGAGCGATCCGCGCCAGTGGTGGGATGCCCTGGGCGAGGCGCTGCGCCAGTGCGGGGACGCCGCGCGGGAGGCAGCGGCCGTATCGATCGGCGGGCAGCAGCACGGGCTGGTCACGCTGGACGCGCGCGGGGAGCCGGTACGGCCCGCGCTGCTGTGGAACGACGTGCGGTCGGCGCCGCAGGCACGGCGGCTGACGGAGGAGCTGGGCGGGCCGAAGTTCTGGGCCGGGCGGGTCGGCTCGGTGCCCACCGCGTCCTTCACGGTCACCAAGTGGGCCTGGCTCGCCGAGCACGAGCCGGCGGCGGCCCGCGCGGTGCGGGCCGTGCGTCTCCCCCACGACTACCTCACCGAGCGCCTCACGGGCGTGGGCACGACGGACCGCGGGGACGCCTCCGGTACGGGGTGGTGGGCGTCGGCGACGGAGTCGTACGACGCCGAGATCCTCGCGCATGTGGGCCTGGACCCCGCCCTGCTGCCCCGGGTCGCCCGGCCCGGCGAGGTCGTCGGCACCGTGCGCGACGGCCATGACCTGCCGTTCGCCAGGGGCACCCTGGTGGCGCCCGGTACCGGCGACAACGCGGCGGCGGCGCTCGGCCTCGGGCTGCGTCCGGGCACGGCGGTGCTGAGCCTCGGCACGTCGGGGACCGTGTACGGCGTGGCGCGGCGCCGCCCGGCCGATCCGACCGGCACGGTGGCGGGCTTCGCCGACGCGCGCGGCGACTGGCTGCCGCTGGCCTGCACGCTCAACTGCACGCTCGCCGTGGACCGCGTGGCCACGCTGCTGGGCCTGGACCGCGAGGCGGTGGAGCCGGGCACGTCGGTGACCCTGCTGCCGTACCTGGACGGCGAGCGCACTCCTGACCTGCCGAACGCCTCGGGGCTGCTGCACGGCCTGCGCCATGACACGACCGCGGGCCAGCTCCTCCAGGCGGCCTACGACGGTGCCGTCCACGCGCTGCTGGGCGCCCTGGACCTGGTGCTCGACCAGGACGCGGACCCGTCGGTGCCGCTGCTGCTGATCGGGGGCGGCGCGCGGGGCCGGGCCTGGCAGCAGACCGTACGGCGGCTGTCGGGGCGGCCGGTGCAGGTGCCCGAGGCGAAGGAGCTGGTGGCGCTGGGCGCGGCGGCGCAGGCGGCGGGCGTGCTCACCGGCGAGGATCCGGCCGCCGTCGCCCGGCGCTGGAACACCGCGCGCGGGCCGGTGCTCGACGCGGTGGAGCGGGACGAGGGGACGCTGGCCAGGATCTCCGGGGTACTCTCCGACGCGGCGCCGCTGCTGGAGCGGAGGCCGGAGGGCGGCTAGGGCGGGTCTGACGGGTATGCGGGGGTGGAGGGGCGGTGTTCGGTGCGTGCTCCCGGTTCGCGGGCGAAAGCTCTGGCAGCTCCGCTGCTGGGGTATTTGTCTGGTGCGGCTGTCCGGTGCGGCCAGAATGCGTGCCGGGCATCGCGACGCCGCGGAGATCCGTCAGACGCGCCTAGGGCGTGTCCGCAACGCAGCGTCGTCTGCCCGCGGGGCAGGGTTCGCGGCGTCTGGTGCCGAGCATCGCAAGGCGGGGGGCTCCGGGTACTGGGCGTACGCGGGCGGCCCCGACAACGCCGCGCGGGGCGGTGCCATACGCCACGAGCCAGACGGGACTTCGCGGATACGGCCAAGGGGCAGGGAGCGGCGTACCGAGAGCTGCCCGAGCGTACGAAAAGTCGTCGAGGACGGCCCGCGCGGGCGTCCCGGAGCCACTGAGGATTGACGGAGGCATGACCGCACCGCTGCACGAGGCACACTCAGCCGGTCCCGGACGCGCGCTGCCCGACACCCAGCAGGGCATGCGGCGGCGCAATCTCGCGCGCGTGATGCACACCGTGAGCGCGGAGGGACCGCTGTCGCGTGCCGCGGTCGCCTCGCGCATCGGGCTGACCCGCGCGGCGGTGTCCACGCTGGTCGACGAACTCGTCCGCGCGGGCCTGCTCGACGAACTCGGCCCCGAGCGCCCCGGCCGGGTGGGCCGCCCCGGTTCGGCGCTCGCCGTCAGCGGACGCGGTCCGGCGGGGATCGGCGCGGAGATCGGCGTCGACCATCTCGCGGTCTGCGCGGTCGACCTGCGCGGACGGGTCCGGGCGCGGGCCGTCCGCCAGGGCCCCAACCGGGGTCGTGCGCCGGAGCCGGTGGCCGAGGACCTCACCGAACTGCTGCGCCGGGTCGTCGCCGAGGCCGAACGCGAGGGGCTGTGGGCGGCGGGGCTCGCCGTGGCCGTACCGGGCCTGGTCGCGAGCGACGCCCGTACGGTCGTCCGCGCCCCGAACCTCGACTGGCGCGACACCGATCTCGCCGCCCTGCTTCCGCCCGAGCTGCCGCCCGCCGTGGACAACGAGGCCAATTTCGGCGGGCTGGCCGAACTCTGGCTCGGCGAAGACACGCCGCGCGATTTCCTGCATGTGTCGGCGGAGATCGGCATCGGCGCGGCGGTCGTCGTGGACGGGCGGCTGCTACGGGGCACCCGGGGATTCGCGGGCGAGCTGGGCCATGTCCCGGTCCGCCCGGACGGGCCCGGGTGCGCCTGCGGCGGGCGCGGATGCCTGGAGCAGTACGCGGGCGAGGAGGCGGTACTGCGGGCCGCCGGGATCGAACCCGGCGAGAACCGCGTGGAACTGCTCGCCGAACGGGCGGAGCGGGGCGACGCCTACGTACGCCGCGCCCTGCGCGAGGCGGGCACGGCACTGGGCATCGCCCTGACCGGCGCGGTCAATCTCCTCGACCCCGGGAGCGTGGTCCTGGGCGGCGCGCTGGCCGCCCTGGCGCCCTGGCTGCTGCCGTCCCTGCGCGAGGAGCTGGACGGCCGCACGGCCGGTCGGGCATGCCCGGTGACGGTGTCACGCCTGGGCTCGGAGGGACCGTTGCTGGGGGCGGCGCACTCGGTGGTGCGGGGGGTGCTGGACGATCCGGGGGCGGTGGCGGGGCGGGCTTAGCGGGGGCTGGGCCGGGGCCGACACCGCCCTGCCGTGGACCGGCTGGCCCTGCCGTGGACCGGGAGCCAGTCGTCCGGCCCCGTTCTTGCCGGTGACCGGTGCCGCTGCCTTGCCGGTGACCGACCCCCGCCCCCATCCACACGGACGGCGCCTGCCTTGCCGTGGACCGTAGGACCGTCAACGGGTCACCAAACCCCCGCCCGAACCTCCTCCACCAGACCCGTTCATCAGCCGCAACCGTCAACACCATCCATCGCGTCACCCATTCAGGTGGCCGAGATATCCACAACCACACGCCCCTCCACGGATTCCGAACCGTCCCGTCGCCGGGCCGTCCTGCCGCCTACCGTGAAATCACACGCGGCGCACCGTGAGCGCTGCGGGGACGGACCTGCGCGGCCGGTGGAACGGCATCGCGTCGGCACCGTCCCGCCCTCCACCCCACCAGGACAGCGGGCACCGCCCGCCCCGGCAGATCGGAGCTGTGCAGTGACGAGCGACCCGCAGAACCGGCCGACGCAACCCGAACGCCATCTCCCTACCGCCCCACGCCACCTGCCCGGCCGCCGACATCTACTCAAGGGCGCCGCCCTCGCCGCCGTCCCCTACGCCCTGCTGCCCACCCCCCGGGCCGGTGCCCTCGCCCCGGCACCGGACTACGCACCCGGCGAGTGGCAGCCCGCCCACGACTCCAACTACACGCCGGCCGACCGTCCTTCCGACCACCCCGTGGACCTCGTCGTCATCCACGTCGCCCAGACCACCTACGCCAACACGCTCTCCGTCTTCCAGCGCCCGAGCAAGGACGTCTCCGCGCACTACGTGGTCCGCTCCCGCGACGGCCATGTGGCCCAGTGCGTACGCGAGTCCGACATCGGATGGCACGCGGGGAACTGGGACTACAACACCCGCAGCATCGGCATCGAGCACGAGGGCTGGATCGACCAGCCGGAGTACTTCACCGACGCGATGTACGACAGCTCCGCGCGTCTGACGGCCGCGATATGCACCAAGTACGCGATCCCGAGGGACCGCGCGCACATCATCGCCCACCACGAGATACCGGGTACGGACCATACGGATCCGGGGCCGCTGTGGGACTGGGAGCGGTATCTGAGGCTGGTCGGGTCCGTCTGACGGGCCCAGTCGTAGCCACCCTGTGAGGGCCGGGCTGCCAAGGGGGAATGAGGGCCCGCCGGCATCATCTCGACGGCTGTGTCTCTCGCTTTGACCGGTCTCGCCGAGATCGCCTGGGTACTGCGCGGGCTCGGCGTGGCACAGGGGGCCAGCCTGGACGGACGGCGGCGGTTCGTCGACGCTGGTCGCCCAGGGGGCGGGCGCCGCACTCTCGGCGGGCCCCGACACCCCAGCCCCCCGACACGCTCACGGCCGCAAGCTGCTCACAATGTCCGCCGTAGCCGTCAACCCGCTGTGGATGGTGGGGGCCACGCTCGTGCCCGCGAGGGTGAAGCCGAGCAGGGCGCAGACCAGGGCGTGGGAGATCTTCAGCCCCCCGTTGCGCAGGAAGATCACCGCCAGGATCAGCAGCAGCACTGTCGCAGAGATGGAAACGGCCATGGTGAACCTCCTCCGCCACGTCCCGTTCGCGGCGTTCGGCCGCAAGTGTGGCGTAGCGGAGGGTTTGCACGTGCGGCTGACCTGACCGCCGAACGTGTGGTGTTCGCGGCGGCGGCGCGGTCACGCCTGGGCGTCGAGGAACGCCTCCAGGCCCAGCAGGTCGTCGGTGTTGATGAAGTCCACGTCCGCCGCGAGCAGTTCGCCCCACAGGGCGTCCCGCGCGGGACCGGCGAGGTCCGGCGTCGCCCAGAACCGGACCGTCTGGCGGCGCGCGTGGGCGGCGTCGACGATGGCCCGCAGCTTCTGCCGTTCGGCGGCCGGGAACGCGCCGACGCCCCGCCAGGTGAAGTTCAGGGTCCAGTTGTCGCTGATCAGAGGGACGAAGGAGGCCGGTGCGGAGCTGCCCAGGTCGGCGAGACGGCCGTCGTAGAAGGCGCGGCGCTCGGTCTGCGCCGCCATCGGGACCCGGGCGGCCCGGTCGCCGGAGATCACGGCGGTGACGGCGCCGGGGTCCACCCGGCCCCGGCTGTAGGTCGTGAACAGGCTCTTGTAGCGCTTCAGGTGGCGGTCGAGTTCGAGATAGGTCGACGCGCCCTCGGTCTTGATGTCGATGAGCAGTTGGAAGGAGGTGCGGTGACCGCCGTAGACCCACCCATGATTGGCCTTGACCCGGGCCGCGAGGGTGTCGAGGTAGAGGGACTCCAGGGTGCGGGCCGGGTCGAGGTCCTCGGGGTCGTGGGCCACGAGGAGCTGGTCGCCGACGAGATAGATATCGGCCTCGACGCTGCCGAAGCGGTGGTCGAGCGCGTCGAGCAGGGGGCGGGGGTGCTCGTAGTCGTTGTGGGCGTGGGCCCGCCACAGCGGGCGGGGGGCGCGCTGCTCGTTCTCGCCCGCGAGAGCGGTGGCGCCGGGGAGCGCCACCGTGCCCGCGAGGGCGACTGAGAGGGTGGTGAGGGCTCTGCGACGGGTGGTGAGGGACGTACGACGGGTTGTGAGGGCCATACGACGAGGGGTGAGGGCCATGCGCTGCCTCCCTGGTGGGCCGGACGGAACCGCACAGGAGTATGCGGTGCCGAGGGCTCCACGCGGCATACGGCGAGGGGGAGTTGGCCGGACCGCCGTCGACCGTTCACTTCATCCGTGCCCCGCACACCGAAAAGCCCGCCCCAGGTGGGACGGGCTTTCCCGCCAAGTCGCCCTGGCTTCGCCGCAACGTACACGGGGGGGGGGAGCGGCGCGGCGGCCGTCGCGGGCTCGTCGGAACGACACCGGGAGGACCCGGGGGATGGGGAGATGGGGGAGATGGGGGGGGATGGGGGAGGGCCGGGGGCGGAAGGGGACGGGGTGAGGAAGGGGACGGGTGGAGGACGATCGGATCGCCGCGCCGCCGTCACCGGCTCGGTCGGCTCTCCAGAATCCGACGGAGTGAAGCCTCGTGGCACCGGAAGGGCCGGCAGCCTCAAGGGCAGGGCAGGGCACCGGGAGAGCCGGACTCAAGGGCAAGGCACCAGGAGGGCCGGACTCAAGGGCAAGGCGCCGGGAGCGCCAGCAGCGTGGCCAGCCGCTCCCGGTGCGCTCCCGCCGTGCCGTACGCGATCGAGTCCGCCTTGGCCCGCTTCAGGTACAGATGGGCCGGGTGCTCCCACGTCATGCCGATGCCGCCGTGCAACTGGAGCGCCTCCTCGGCCGCGTGGACGGCGACCCCGGCCGCGTACGCCTGGGCGACCGCGACGGTGATGTCCGTGTCCTCGCCGGTGGCCAGCGCGTCCGCCGCCGCGCGGGAGGCGGCCCGCAGGTGGACGACCTCCAGCCACAGCTGCGCCAGCCGGTGCTTGAGCGCCTGGAAGCCGCCGACCGGCCGGTTGAACTGCTTGCGCTCCTTCAGATACCGGACCGTCTCGGTCAGCGCCCGGTCGGCAACGCCCAATTGCTCGGCGGCCAGCAGCCCGGCCGCCGCCCGCAGGGCCCGTCGCACGGCCGGCCCGGCCTCCCCCAGCCGGCGCCCGCCGGACACTCCGTCGAGCACGACCGTGGCCAGCGGACGGGTCAGATCCAGCGCCACCTGCGGTACGACGCTGACCGCGGCGGCGTCGACCGCGTACAGCCCGCCGTCGTCCGCCGGCACGAGCAGCACATCGGCGACGGCCGCGTCCGCGATGCCGCACAACTCCCCGCGCAGGGTGCCGTTCTCGATCCGTACGGTCCCGAAGGCGGCGTCGGGAGCGGTGTGCAGCCCCACGGCGAGCGCGCCGACCGACGTCCCGGACGCCAGCCGCGTCAGCAGGTCGTCGGCGCCGCACTCCAGCAGCGCCTCCGTGGCGACGACGGCACTGGTCAGATACGGCACGGGCGCGACCGCCCGGCCCAGCTCCTCCAGGACGACGGCGGCCTCCCGGTGGGTGGCGCCCTGTCCGTCCAGTTCCTCGGGGACGAGCAGACCCGCGAGGCCCATCTCGCCGGTCAGCGTCTTCCACAGCGCGAGGTCGTGCGGTGTGTCCGACGTGGTACGGGCGAGCACGGACGCCGCGTCGCAGCGGTCGGTGAGCAGATCCCGTACGGCCGCCCGCAGGGCCTCTTCCTCCTCCGAGTGGAGGAGACCAGCAGAGCGAGGCTCGGTCATCGGGCGAGGTCCTTCCAGGCGACGTCCTTGTCGGTGCGCGGTTCGGCGGGCAGGCCCAGGACCCGCTCGGCGACGATGTTCAGCAGGATCTCGCTGGTCCCGCCCTCGATGCTGTTGCCCTTGGCGCGCAGATAGCGGTATCCGGCGTCGCGGCCGGTGAAGTCGACCAGTTCGGGGCGGCGCAGGGTCCAGTCGTCGTACAGCAGTCCCTCCTCGCCCCGGAGTTCCACTTCCAGGCCGCTGATCTCCTGATTGAGGCGGGCGAAGGCGAGCTTCAGGCCGGCGCCCTCCGGGCCGGGCCGGCCGGCGGCGAGCTGCTGGCGCAGCCGTTCGCCGGTGAGCCGGGCAACCTCGGCCTCGACCCACAGGGTCAGCAGCCGCTGGTGCAGATCGTGGGTGCGCAGCTCGGGGCGTTCGCGCCAGGTCCGCGCGAGCGGGCCGATCATGCCGCCCTCACGGGGCAGCCGCATGCCGCCGATGGCGACCCGCTCGTTGTCGAGCGTGGTCCGGGCGACCCGCCAGCCGTCGCCGATCCCGCCGAGCCGCCGGGAGTCGGGGATCCGGACATCGGTCAGGAACACCTCGTTGAACTCGGCCTCACCGGTGATCTGCCGCAGCGGGCGGACCTCCACCCCCGGATCGGTCATGTCGCACAGGAAGTACGTGATCCCCCGGTGCTTGGGCACGTCCGGGTCGGTGCGGGCGATGAGGATGGCCCAGCGGGCGGAATGCGCGCTCGACGTCCACACCTTCTGCCCGTTCACCACCCAGTCGTCGCCCTCCAGGACGGCCCGGGTGCCGAGCGCCGCCAGATCGGAACCGGCCCCAGGCTCACTGAACAGCTGGCACCACACCTCCTCCCCCACCCACAACGGCCGCAGAAAGCGCCGCTTCTGCTCCTCCGTGCCGTACGTCAGGATCGTCGGCGCTGCCATGCCCAGGCCGATACCGATGCGGCGCGGGTCGTTGTCGGGGGCGCCCGCGGCGGCCAGTTCGGCGTCCACGACCGCCTGGAGCGCGCGCGAGGCCCCCAGCCCGCCGAGCCCCTCGGGAAAGTGCACCCAGGCGAGCCCGGCATCGAAGCGGGCCCTGAGGAAGTCGACCGGGGCGGTGGCGGCGGGTGGGTGGGCGGCCAGCAGGACGGCGGTACGGCGGCGCAGTCCGGCCGCGTTCACCGTCCCGGCCGCGTTCACCGTCCCGGGCGCGCTCGCTGTCCCCGGCGCGTTCACCGTCTCGGCCAAGTCAGTCGTGCCGACAACACCGGTCACGTCCGTCACTTCAGCCCCGCCGGTCGCGCCCGTCCCGCCGATCACCTCCGACCCCTCGGTCATACAACCGTCCCCTTCCCGGACCCGGCCGATCCACCCGGCACCGCCACGACCGGTCCCGGCACCACCACGACCCGCCCCGTCGTCACCCCGTCCGCGACCCGCTGCACCGCGTCCGCCGCACCGTCCAGCCCCACCCGCTCGCTGATCAGCGGCTTTATGGCGCCCCGCGCGGCCAGTTCGGTGAGCTGCTCGTGGCAGTGCTGGATCAGCCGGGGGTTCTTGGTGTGGTACAGGCCCCAGTGCAGGCCCAGTATCGAGTAGTTCTTCACCAGCGCGTGGTTGAGCGCCGGGCGCGGTATCACGCCGCCCGCGAAGCCGACGACCACGATCCGGCCCTCGAAGGCGACGACCTTGGTGGACTGCTCGTAGGCGGTGCCGCCCACGGGGTCGTAGATCACATCGGCTCCGTGCCCGTCCGTGGCGTCCTTGACGGCCGCTATCACGTCCGTGCCACGCCGGTCGATCACCACGTCACAGCCCAGTTCCCGGGCGGTGTCGGCCTTGTCGGCACCGCCCACGACCCCGATGACCCTCGCCCCGGCCGCCTTGCCGAGCTGCACGGCGGCGCTGCCGACCCCGCCGGCGGCGGCGTGCACGAGCAGGGTCTCCCCGGCCGCCAGCCCCGCCCGGCGGTGCAGGCCGAACCAGCCGGTCTGGTAGCCGATGTGCAGCGCGGCGGCCTCGGCATCGTCCAGCGACCCGGGCGCGGGAAGCACGCCCGCGCTGTCCGCGACGGCGTACTCGGCGAAGCCGCCGAACGGCAGCACCGGGGTGGCGACGACCCGGCGCCCGTCCTCCGTCTCGCCGCAGATCTCCAGGCCCGGGGTGAACGGCAGGGGCGGGCGCGTCTGGTACTGGCCCCGGCACAGCAGCGCGTCCGGGAAGTTGACGTTGGCGGCGCGCACCCTGAGCAGCACCTGACCCTCGCCGGGCGTGGGCGGCGCCACGTCCGCCGGCCGCATCACCTTGCTCGGCTCACCGTTCTCGTGCACCTGCCATGCCTGCATACGGGCCTCCAGCGGGACTGCTCGACGGTCGGACCGGAACGACCTCACCCGGCTTGTTCAGCTCACTCGACATCGCTCGAATCGCCCGCCATACTAAGCGGTCGCTTGCCACCGGCGTAACCTCAGACCCAGGAGAATCTCGGACCACGGGAAATCTCAGAGCCAGAGGAATCTCAAGCCCAACCCAAGGAATCTCAGGCCAAGGGGAATCTCAGGCCCAGAGGATCCTCGGCGTCACTCCCCACCCTCCTCCGCCCCCGCCCGCTTCGGCCGCGCCCGCACATGCATCCGCTCCCCCTGCGGCCCGAACAGACTCAGAAACTCCGCAGGCCCCTCCCCCGTGGACCCGAACCAGTGCGGCACCCGCGTGTCGAACTCCGCCGCCTCCCCCGCCGCGAGCACCACATCGTGCTCCCCGAGCACCAGCCGCACCCGCCCGGACAGCACATAAAGCCACTCGTACCCCTCATGGGTACGCGGCTCCGGCTCCACCGCGCGATGCGGCAGCAGCACCTTGAACGCCTGGAGTCCGCCCGGCTGCCGGGTGAGCGGGATGTACGTCCGGCCGTGCCGGTGGATCGGCTCGGCCCGCACCCGGGGATCACCCACCGCGGGCGCCCCGACCAACTCGTCCAGCGGCACCTGATGGGCCTGCGCGATCGGCAGCAGCAGTTCCAGACTGGGCTTGCGCAGCCCCGACTCCAGCCGGGAGAGGGTGCTCACCGAGATGCCGGTGGCCTCGGACAGCGCGGCGAGCGTCACCTCCCGCTCCTTGCGTATCTGCCGCAGCCGCGGCCCGACTCCGGCCAGCACCTCTTCCGTACCCATATCGCCATTGCAGGTTCGGCAAAGAGATTTGTCAATACCGCACCGGCTCGGCCACGGTCGGTCCCGGAGGTGGTCACCATGACCGAGAAGGCCGAGACAGCAGCCTCGATGGCCGGAACATTCAGTGAGCCGTTCAGTGAGCCCTACGAAGTGATCGTCGTCGGCGGCGGCGCCGCCGGGCTGTCCGCCGCCCTCGTGCTGGGCCGCGCACGGCGCCGCACCCTGGTGGTCGACGCGGGCGAACCCCGTAACGCCCCGTCCCCCCATATGCAGGGCTATCTGACCAGGGACGGCATGCCTCCGGCTGAGTTCCTGGCGCTGGGCCGTGCGGAGATCGCCCGGTACGAGGTGGTCGCGCAGGTCCGGGACACGGCCGTGGACGTCGGCCGGGAGGACGGCGGCGGGGACGGGGACGGGCACGGGGACTTCGTGGTCACCCTGGCGAGCGGGCGGACCGTGCGCGGACGCCGGCTGATCGTCACGACCGGGCTGCGGGACGAGTTGCCGCCGGTGCCGGGGCTGGCCGAGCGGTTCGGCGTGGATGTGCTGCACTGCCCGTACTGCCATGGCTGGGAGGTCCGTGACCGGGCGTTCGGCGTGCTGGCGACCAGCCCGCTGAGTGTGCACCAGGCCCTGATGGTCACCCAGTGGTCCGGCGATGTGACCTTCTTCCTGCACACCGTGGACGAGGCCGAACTGTCCGATCAGGATCGGCGCCGGCTCGCGGCGGCGGGCGTCAAGGTGGTGCCCGGCGAGGTGGCCGAGGTGCTGGTCGCGGACGCCCGGCTGACCGGCGTCCGGCTCAAGGGCGGAGCGGTCCACGCGCGCGAGGTGCTGTTCACCGCCCCGCGCACGATCCCTCGGATCGGCCTCCTGGAAGGGCTCGGCGCCCAGCTCCACGAGACCCCCTTCGGCGCGTACCCCGTGGTCGACCCCAACGGACTCACCTCCGTGCCCGGTGTCTACGCCGCGGGCAACGCCATGGGCTTCGCCGAGCAGGTCCCGCACGCGGTCAGCGGCGGCTACCGGGTGGCGGCAGCCGTCAACGGGGAACTGCTGATGACGGACCTGGACGCGTCGACGGGCGAGTGACGGCCGACGATGACCGCCGATGACCGACCGCCAATGGCCTCCAATTGCCGCCAGTGGCCGTCGATGACCTGAGGCGGCCGACGACGCCAGGTGACAACGGGTGGCACCGGGCGCCACCGGGCGCCACCCGCCAAGGGCGAGCCGAACCCACCCACGCCCCCGGTACACCGGCCCAACCCCGCACCCACCCACGCCCCGTGCACCGGCCCACCCACGCACCCACCCACGCCCACGCCCCGCGCATGCGTAACCCACCCACGCCCCGTGCACCAACCCACCCCCGCACCCCACCCACGCCCCCGCCCCCCGCCACACACACCCCACACCCCACCAAGGTGCCCCCACCCCCACCCCGATGCACCATGACTGAATGCTCCTGACCCGTCTCGCCGAGGTGTCCCGGGAGGTCGCCGCCACCGCCGCGCGCTCCCGCAAGACCGCGCTGCTCGCGGAGCTGTTCCGGGAGACGGACGCCGATGACGTGCCGATCGTCATCCCGTATCTCGCCGGGCGGCTGCCTCAGGGGCGGCTCGGGGTCGGGTGGAAGCTGCTGGGCCGGCCGGTCCCGCCGGCCGCCGCGCCGACCCTGACCGTCCGCGAGGTGGACGCCCGTCTCACCGAGCTGGCCCAGGCCACCGGCCCCGGCTCGCAGGCGCGGCGGGCCGCCCTGGTGGACGCGCTGATGGGCGCGGCGACCGAGGACGAGCAGCGGTTCCTGCTCGGGCTGATCACCGGGGAGGTGCGGCAGGGCGCGCTGGACGCGGCGGCCGCCCTGGGGTTGGCCGCGGCGACCGGCGCGCCGCCCGCGGACGTCCGCCGGGCGGTGATGCTGGCGGGCTCCCTGCAACCGGTCGCCCGCGCCCTGCTCACCGAGGGCCCGACCGCGCTGTACGGGTTCCGGCTCACCGTGGGCCGCCCGGTGCAGCCGATGCTCGCGCAGCCCGCGGCCTCGGTCGCCGAGGCCGTCGGCAGGCTGGGCGGGTGTGCGGTGGAGGAGAAGCTGGACGGCATCCGGGTCCAGGTGCACCGCGACGGCGGCACGGTCCGTCTCTACACCCGCACCCTGGACGACATCACCGACCGCCTCCCCGAGGTGACCTCCGCCGCCCTGGCCTTCCCCGGCGCGCGGTTCGTGCTGGACGGCGAGGTCATCGCGCTCGGCCCGGACGGCCGCCCCCGCTCCTTCCAGGAGACCGCCTCCCGGGTCGGGTCCCGCGTGGACGTGGCGACGGCCGCCGGGTCGGTCCCGGTCTCGCCGGTCTTCTTCGACGTGCTCAGCGTCGACGACCGGGACCTGCTGGACCTGCCGTTCGCCGAACGCCACCGGGCGCTGGCCGCGCTGGTGCCGGAGCCGATGCGGGTCCGCCGGACGCTGGTGGGCGGCCCGGAGGAGACGCCCGCCGCCGAGGCGTTCCTCGCCGAGACCCTCGCCCGCGGCCACGAGGGCGTGGTCTGCAAGTCCCTCGACGCGCCCTACAGCGCGGGGCGGCGGGGCGCGGCCTGGCTCAAGGTCAAGCCCGTGCACACCCTGGACCTGGTGGTGCTGGCCGCCGAGTGGGGCCACGGCCGGCGCACCGGCAAGCTCTCCAACCTGCACCTGGGCGCCCGCGCGGCGGACGGCTCGTACACGATGCTCGGCAAGACCTTCAAGGGAATGACGGACGCCATGCTCACCTGGCAGACGGGGCGGCTCCAGGAGCTGGCCCTGCGGGAGGCCGGCTGGGGGGTCACCGTACGGCCGGAACTGGTCGTGGAGATCGCGTACGACGGGCTCCAGCGCTCGACCCGGTATCCGGCCGGGGTGACCCTGCGGTTCGCGCGGGTGGTGCGCTATCGCGAGGACAAGCGTCCCGAGGAGGCGGACACCGTGGAGAGTCTGCTCGCGGCCCATCCGGAGGCCCACGGATGACGGGGAAGCGCAGTGCGGGGCTGCTGCTGTATCGGCGGCACACCGGTCAGGGGCCGGAGGTGTTGCTGGGCCATATGGGCGGGCCGTTCTTCGCGCGGAAGGACGCGGGGGCGTGGACCGTGCCCAAGGGCGAGTACGGGCCAAAGGAGCCCGCCTGGGACGCGGCCCGGCGGGAGTTCCGCGAGGAGCTGGGGCTGGCGCCGCCCGAGGGGGAGCCCGTACCGCTGGGTGAGGTGCGGCAGACCGGCGGCAAGGTCGTCACGGTGTGGGCGGTCGAGGCCGATCTGGACCCGGCGGCGGTGGTGCCGGGCACCTTCACGATGGAGTGGCCGCCCCGCTCGGGCCGTACGGAGGAGTTTCCCGAGCTGGACCGCGTGGCGTGGTTCCCCGTGGCGCGGGCGCGTGAACTGATCGTGAGGGCCCAGGCCACGTTTCTGGACCGCCTCGCACCACACCTGGGCTGACGAAACGGCCACACGTTGCGGTCGCCGGCACCGCGCGGGAAGGTCGTAGCACAGTCGCTCTTCAGGAGGTCGGCCATGCCCATCGCGACGGTGAACCCGGCGAACGGCGAGACGCTCAAGACGTACGAGGCCATGGGCGAGGAGGAGATCGAACGCCGGCTCCAGCTGGCCGCCGCGACCTTCCGCACCTACCGGGAGAGCGCCTTCGCCGACCGGGCGCGGCTGATGCGGCGGGCGGCGGATCTGCTGGACGAGGACCGCGATGACGTCGCGCGGGTGATGACCACGGAGATGGGCAAGCCGGTCGCGCAGGCGCGGGCGGAGGCGGCGAAGTGCGCGAAGGCGATGCGCTGGTACGCGGAGCGCGCCGAGGCGCTGCTGGCCGACGAGGTGCCCGACGCCGCCGACGCCGAGGACTCCGGCGCCGCGGCCGTGCGGGTCCGCTACCGGCCGCTGGGTCCGGTGCTCGCGGTGATGCCGTGGAACTTCCCGCTGTGGCAGGTGATCCGGTTCGCCGCGCCCGCGCTGATGGCGGGCAATGTCGGCCTGCTCAAGCACGCCTCGAACGTGCCGCAGACCGCCCTGTACCTGGAGGATCTCTTCCACCGGGCGGGGCATCCGGCGGGCTGCTTCCAGACCCTGCTGATCGGCTCGGGCGCGGTGGACGACATCCTGCGCGACGAGCGGGTGCGGGCGGCCACGCTCACCGGCAGCGAGCCGGCCGGGCGGGCGGTCGCCGCCACCTGCGGCGAGATGATCAAGAAGACGGTGCTGGAGCTGGGCGGCAGCGACCCGTTCGTGGTGATGCCGTCGGCCGATCTGGACCGGGCGGCGCGGGTCGCGGTGACCGCGCGGGTGCAGAACAACGGGCAGTCGTGCATCGCCGCGAAGCGGTTCATCGTGCACACGGACGTCTACGACGCCTTCGCCGAGCGGTTCGCCGAGGGCATGCGGGCGCTGGCCGTGGGCGACCCGATGGCGGAGGACACCGATGTGGGGCCGCTGGCCACCGAGCAGGGCCGGGCCGACCTGGAGGAGCTGGTGGACGACGCCCGGCGCACCGGCGCGGCGGTGCTGTGCGGGGGTGAGCGCCCGGAGGGCGAGGGCTGGTACTACCCGCCGACCGTGCTGGCCGGCATCGACCGCGAGATGCGCATCCACCGCGAGGAGGCGTTCGGGCCGGTCGCGACCCTGTACCGGGCCGGTGACCTGGACGAGGCCGTCCTGATCGCCAATGACACGCCCTTCGGTCTGAGTTCCAACGTCTGGACCCGCGACGAGGCCGACGTCGAGCGGTTCGTACGGGATCTGGAGGCCGGCGGCGTCTACGTCAACGGGATGACCGCCTCCCATCCGGCGTTCCCGTTCGGCGGGGTCAAGCGGTCCGGGTACGGGCGTGAGCTGTCCGGGCACGGAATCCGCGAGTTCTGCAACATCACCACGGTTTGGCACGGTCGGTGAGCACCGCGCGGTTACCATCCCGTTTGTGAACCGCGAAGTGACCCTGCCGCTGATCGTCGACGACCGCGGGACCTTGCAGGTGACCGCCGCCGATGTGAGCAAGCTGCTGCGCACCTTGGGCGGGCGGTGGCTGCGGCTGGTCGAGGCCGGGCAGGACGGGCTGGACGAGGACACCGTCGCCGCGCTGACGATCGAACTGGCCAAGCTCGCGGACCGTATCGACGTGGCCTGCATCGCGCACAGCAGCGGGCAGCGGGGGTAACCCCTACCGGGCGTTCACCGCGTTCCCGGGCGTGTCGCGGGCGCCGTTCCCCGAGACGGAGTAGTTCCGCGCGAGATCGCCGCGCCGAGGGGTGATCGTGGGGTCATCACCTCTGGTGAACCACCCTTCGGGTGGGCCACCTTCTGACCGGGGGCGACATGCCTTCCGGACGGCGAAAGCAGGCACGGTTCATGGCGACTTTGTGCAGACCCACGGTGTCCGTTCCCGAGCATGTGATCACGATGGAGGAGACGCTGGAGCTGGCGCGCTCCCGCCACGCCGACCACCCCCAACTGCCGCTGGCGCTCCGGCTGATCGAGAACACCGGAGTACGCACCCGGCACATCGTGCAGCCGATCGAGGAGACCCTGAAGCATCCGGGGTTCGAGTACCGCAACAAGCTGTACGAGGCGGAGGCCAAGGCGCGGGTACCGGCGGTGGTGCAGCAGGCGCTGGACGACGCCGAACTGCTCACCTCCGACATCGACGTGATCATCTACGTCTCGTGCACGGGCTTCATGATGCCCTCGCTCACGGCGTGGCTGATCAACGAGATGGACTTCGACAGCACCACCCGGCAGCTGCCGATAGCCCAGCTGGGCTGTGCGGCGGGCGGCGCCGCGATCAACCGGGCGCACGACTTCTGCACGGCCTACCCCGAGGCCAACGCGCTGATCGTGGCCTGCGAGTTCTGCTCGCTGTGCTACCAGCCCACCGACATCGGCATCGGTTCGCTGCTGTCCAACGGACTGTTCGGCGACGGGGTCGCCGCCGCCGTGGTGCGCGGCCAGGGCGGCACGGGCGTCCGGCTGGAGCGCAACGGCTCGTACCTGATCCCCAAGACCGAGGAGTGGATCATGTACGACGTCCGCGCCACGGGCTTCCACTTCCTGCTGGACAAACGGGTGCCGGCCACCATGGAGCCACTCGCACCGGCCCTTCAGGATCTCGCGGGGCTGCACGGCTGGGACGCGGCCGACCTGGACTTCTACATAGTCCACGCGGGCGGCCCGCGCATCCTCGACGACCTCAGCAAGTTCCTCCAGGTCGACCCGCACGCCTTCCGGTTCAGCCGGGCGACGCTCACCGAGTACGGCAACATCGCGAGCGCGGTCGTCCTGGACGCCCTGCGCAGACTGTTCGACGAGGGCGGCGCGGAACACCGGGCGCGCGGACTGCTGGCCGGGTTCGGACCCGGCATCACCGCGGAGATGAGCCTCGGCCGCTGGCACGGCTCCAACGGAAACGGCGTGAGATGACCGAAGAGACGACCGAAGAGACGATCACCGGGACCGCACCCCCCGTACGGCCCTGGCCCGCCCTCGATCTGACCGGGGCCGACTTCGACCCGGTGCTGCGCGAGCTGATGAACGAGGGCCCCCTCACCCGGATCCAGCTGCCCAACGGTGAGGGCTGGGCCTGGCTGGTCACCCGGTACGACGACGTACGGATGGTGACCAACGACCCGCGCTTCAGCCGGGAGGCGGTGATGGACCGGCCGGTCACCCGGCTCGCCCCGCACTTCATCCCGGCCCGGGGCGCGGTCGGCTTCCTCGACCCGCCCGACCACACCCGGCTGCGCCGCTCGGTGGCGCCCGCGTTCACCTCGCGCGGGGTGGAGCGGGTGCGGGAGAGGTCCCGCCGGATGCTGGACGAGATGATCGACGGCCTGCTGCGCGAGGGCCCGCCCGCGGATCTGACCGAGACGGTGCTCAGCCCGTTCCCCATCGCGGTGATCTGCGAGCTGATGGGCGTCCCGGCGGCCGACCGGCACGGGATGCACACCTGGACCCAGCTGATCCTGTCCTCCTCGCACGGCGCCGATGTCAGCGAGCGGGCCAAGCAGGAGATGGGCGCCTATTTCGCCGATCTCATCGGCTCGCGCGAGGACAGCACCGGCGAGGACGTCACCTCGCTGCTCGGCGCCGCGGTGGGCCGGGAGGATGTGACGCTCCAGGAGGCCGTGGGGCTCGCGGTGCTGCTCCAGATCGGCGGCGAGGCGGTCACCAACAACAGCGGGCAGCTGTTCTACATCCTGCTGACCCGCCCGGAGCTGGCCGAACGGCTGCGCGCCGAGCCGGAGATCCGCCCGAGCGCCATCGATGAGCTGCTGCGCTACATCCCGCACCGCAGCGCGGTGGGTCTGTCGCGCATCGCGACGCAGGACGTGGAGATCCGCGGTCACACCGTCCGCGCGGGCGACGCCATCTATGTCTCCTACCTCGCCGCCAACCGCGACCCGGAGGTCTTCCCCGACCCGGAGACCATCGACTTCGGCCGCTCCCCCAACCCGCATGTCGCCTTCGGCTTCGGCCCGCACTTCTGCCCCGGCGCCATGCTGGGCCGCCTGGAGTCGGAGCTGCTGGTCGACGCCCTGCTCGACCGGCTGCCCAGGCTGCGACTCGCCGTCGCGCCGAGGGACGTGCCGTTCAGGAAGGGCGCGCTCATCCGTGGGCCCGAGGCACTGCCCGTCGCCTGGTGAGCGGCCGATGACCGCGACCGAGGGGCTGCTGGTACCGCCCGGCCACGGCCGGGTGGTCCAGACGCCCGCCCAGCATGTGACCTTCAAGGTCACCGGCTCGCACTCCCGCTCGGCCTCCACCTTCGAGGTGCTGGTCCCGCCGGGTTTCGACGTGGGCGCCCACGTCCACACCCGCAGCGAGGAGCTGTTCTACGTCCTGGAGGGCGAACTGGACGTCCTCGCCTTCGAGCCCCGGATCCGCACCCCCGACCACTGGCAGCGCTGGGAGTCGACCCGGGGCAACCGGGTGGTGCGCGCGACGCCGGGCACGGTGATCGTCGTACCCCCCGGCTGCCCGCACGCCTTCGCCAACCCGACGGACGCCCCGGCGAAGATGTTCTTCCAGGCGTCCCCGCCCCCCGACCACGAGCGCTACTTCGAGGAACTCCTGGAGATCCTGAGCGGCGGCGGCCCACCGGACCACGAGGCGATCGAGGCACTGAGGACGAGATACGACATCGAGCAACTGACTCCCTTGAAACACCGGTGACCGTAGGTCGCTCGACCTACCGGATGGGCGTTCCCGACACCGCCCTGGCGATCACCAGCCGCTGAATCTCACTGGTCCCCTCGAAAATGGTGTAGATCGCCGCGTCCCGGTGCATCCGCTCCACCGGATACTCCCGCGTGTACCCGTTCCCGCCCAGAATCTGGATCGCCTGTCCGGTGACCGTCTTCGCCGTCTCACTGGCGAACAGCTTCGACATCGACCCCTCGGCGGCCGTGAAGGGCCGCCCGTTGACCGCCATCCAGGAGGCCCGCCACACCAGCAGCCGGGCCGCGTCGATGGAGGTGCGCATGTCGGCGAGCTGGAAGGCGACCCCCTGGTTGTCGATGATGGGCCGCCCGAACTGCTCGCGGGTCATGGCGTAGTCGAGCGCGACCTCGTACGCGGCACGGGCGGTGCCCACAGCCATCGCGCCGACGGCGGGCCGGGACGCCTCGAACGTGGCCATCGCCGCGTTCCGCACCCGCTCGCCCCCGGCGGCCCGCGCGCGGGCGAGCCGCTCGTCCAGCTTCTCCTTGCCACCGAGCAGACACGACCCGGGCACCCGTACGTGGTCGAGGACGACCTCGGCGGTGTGCGAGGCGCGGATGCCGTGCTTCTTGAACTTCTGCCCCTGGGACAGCCCCGGCGTACCCGGCGGGACGATGAAGGACGCGTGCCCCTTGGACCCCAGCGCCGGATCCACCGTCGCCACGACCACATGGACGCCCGCGATACCGCCGTTGGTGGCCCAGGTCTTGGTGCCGTTGATCACCCACTCGTCCCTGGCCTCGTCGTACCCGGCACGCGTGCGCAGGGCGGCCACGTCGGACCCGGCGTCGGGCTCGGAGGAGCAGAACGCGGCGACCTTGACATCGCTGGCGTCGCCGTACATCTGGGGGATCCAGGTGCCGATCTGTTCCTCGGTGCCGTTGGCGAGGACGCCGACCGCGGCGAGTCCGGTGCCGACGATGGACAGGGCGATGCCGGCGTCTCCCCAGAACAGTTCCTCCATGGCCATGGGGATGCCGAGGCCGGTCGGGTCGAAGTACTGCTGGGCGTAGAAGTCCAGGGAGTAGATACCGACCTTGGCGGCCTCCTGGATGACCGGCCAGGGAGTCTCCTCGCGCTCGTCCCATTCGGCGGCGGCGGGACGGATGACATCGGCGGCGAAGCCGTGCAACCAGTCCCGGACCTCCTTCTGTTCCTCGCTCAGCTCCATGGTGAACTCGGCCATGTCCCCTCCAGCGCACCCATGCTTGTTACTTGCGGTAACCGCAGTCTGTTACCAGTGGGTAGGAAAAGTCAACTCGCGAGCGTGACTCGGCAGCCCGTTCGATCCATTGGACGTCATCAGTGTTAGTTTGCGCTGGCGTCACCGAATCAGCACGGGTGGGGAGAGCACATGGACACCACGCAGCGGACCGAGCAGCAGCGGTCCGCCGAGCGCCGGCGGCGCGAGCTGCTGGAGGCCGCCGACCGGGTGGTGCTGCGCGACGGTCCGCATGCCTCGATGAACGCGATCGCCGCCGAGGCGGGCATCACCAAGCCCATTCTGTACCGCCACTTCGGTGACAAGGGCGGCCTCTACGCCGCTCTGGCCAAACGGCACACGGACGCGCTGCTGGCCTCGCTGCGGGCCGCGCTGGACGCGCCCGCGGAGCGCCGGGAGCGGGTCGAGGCGACGTTGGACACCTACCTCGCGGCGATCGAGGCGCGGCCCCAGGTGTACCGCTTCCTGATGCATCCGTCGGACGGCTCCCCGGGCGACCAGGGTTTCGACGTCGGCAAGCACTCCGCGCCGCTGCTGCGGCGGATGGGCGAGGAGCTGGCGCAGGTCATCGAGGAGCGGGTGGACCTCGGTCCGCGCAGCCATGAGCTGGCGCGGGTGTGGGGGCACGGGATCGTCGGGATGATGCACGCCGCGGGGGACTGGTGGCTGGGGGAACGGCCCTGTCCCCGGCCCGAGTTGGTGACGTCCCTCGCGGACCTGCTGTGGGGCCGGTTGGCTGCCGCCGGCAATCGGGTGGGGGGGCCCGGGTTCTGAGGGTGGTGTGTCGTGTGCGGGTGCTCTGTGGCTGGTCGCGCAGTTCCCCGCGCCCCTAAAGACAAAAGACAGGGGGTTGCGGCAACCCCCTGCTTTTCAGGGGCGCGGGGAACTGCGCGACCAGCCACAGAGCACCCGCGGCCGCCGAATAGCCCTCATCCCCACGGCGCCTTCGCGATCTTCCGGGCAACCCGGCGTCGGCGCCAGCCCGTCACCCGGTCGACATACACCCGCCCCTCCAGATGGTCGCACTCATGCTGAAGGCATCGCGCGAAGAACCCGGTCCCGGACACCCGCACCGCCTCCCCCGTCACCGTGAACCCCTCGACCACCGCCTCGTCGTGGCGTTCGGTCCCCGCCTCCAGCCCCGGCAGGGACAGACAGCCCTCGGGACCCCGCAGCACCACCCCGTCCGTCGCCACGAGGCGGGGATTGACGACATGACCGAGGTGACGTACGTCATCGTCGTCGGGGCAGTCGTAGACGAAAACCCGGAGCGATCGGCCCACCTGGTTCGCGGCCAGACCGACCCCCCGCGCGGCATACATCGTGGCGAACAAGTCCTCCACCAAGCGGGCGAGTTCGGGGCCGAAATCGGTGACTTCCGTGCAGGGTGTGTGAAGGATCGGGTCACCGAGCAGGGTGAGGGGCCGGACGCGCCCGTGGGCACCCGGAATCGAACCGTGTCGCATGATCGAAGGGTACGGTTCGTTCGGTTCACGCCCGCCGCGCAGGCGCAGGCCGCGATTCGGGCAGGTGGGTGTTGCTCGATAGGCTGAGTCCACACCGTTGCCGTAAGGCGTTCGGCGCGGCGCGTACGCAAGGAGGATCGGGAACTGATGGCAGGGAACTCGGACCCGCTCACGCCGCGGGCCAAGCTCGCCGTGACCGCGGGAAAGGCGGTCGCGGCGGCGTCGCGCGCCGCGGGGCGCGGCAGCGGATCGGTGATCGGCGGCAAGGTGGCCCTCAAACTCGACCCCGACCTCCTCGCCCGGCTCGCCCAGAACCTGGACGTGACGCTGGTCTCGGCGACCAACGGCAAGACCACCACGACCCGGCTGATCGCCGAGGCCCTGCGCGCGGCCGGTCCGGTCGTCTCCAACGCGCTCGGCGCGAACATGCCCGCCGGGATCACCTCGGCGCTGGCCGGCGGCTCCGACGCGAAGTTCGGGGTCATCGAGGTCGACGAGAAGTATCTCGCCGGGGTCGCCCGGGACACCGCCCCCAAGTGCATCGCGCTGCTGAACCTCTCGCGCGACCAGCTGGACCGGGCCGCCGAGACCCGGATGCTCGCGGAGCACTGGCGGGAGGGGCTCGCCGGGTCGAAGGCCGTGGTCGTGGCCAACGCCGATGACCCGCTGGTGGTGTGGGCGGCCTCGTCGTCGCCGAACGTGATCTGGGTGGCCGCGGGCCAGATGTGGAAGGACGACGCCTGGTCCTGCCCGTCCTGCGGCGGGGTGATGCAGCGCCCCGGCGACGACTGGTTCTGCGCCCAGTGCGGCTTCCGCCGCCCGGCGCCGACCTGGGCGCTCTCCGGTGACCATGTGCTCGACCCGCACGGCCAGGCATGGCCGATCCACCTCCAGCTGCCGGGCCGCGCCAACAAGGCCAACGCGGCGACCTCCGCCGCCGTCGCGGCCGTGTTCGGGGTGCCGCCGCAGGTGGCGCTGGAGCGGATGTACCAGGTGCAGGCGGTGGCCGGCCGCTATGACGTGGTCGGTTTCATGAACCGTGAGCTGCGGCTGCTGCTGGCGAAGAACCCGGCGGGCTGGCTGGAGACGTTCTCGCTGATCGACCCGCCGCCCACCCCGGTGATCCTGTCGGTGAACGCGCGCGGCGCGGACGGCACGGACACCTCCTGGCTGTGGGACGTCGACTACACCCGGCTGTCCGGCCACCCGATCTTCGTGATCGGCGACCGCAAGCTCGACCTCGCGGTCCGCCTCGAAGTGGCGAACCAGCAGTTCCAGGTCTGCGAGAGCGTCGACCAGGCCGTGCAGCTGGCCCCGCCCGGCCGGATCGAGGTCATCGCGAACTACACCGCTTTCCAGGACCTGCGCCGCCGCGTCGGCAACTGAGCACCCGCCGGGCAGCCGCCCAGCACCGACCGAGCACCGATCGAGCACCGACCCAGCACCCGACCCAGCACGAGGGACGATCACTTCATGAGCGACAACGGTCTGCGGATCGTGTGGATCTACCCGGACCTGCTCAGCACGTACGGCGACCAGGGCAATGTGCTCGTGGTGGAGCGCCGGGCACGCCAGCGCGGTCTGGATGTGGCCCGGCTGGACGTGCGCAGCGACCAGCCGATCCCGACCTCCGGGGACATCTACCTGATCGGCGGCGGCGAGGACCGTCCGCAGCGGCTGGCGGCCGAGCGGCTGCGCCGGGACGGCGGACTGCACCGGGCGGTGGCCAACGGCGCCATCGTGTTCTCGGTGTGCGCGGGCTACCAGATCCTCGGGCACGAGTTCATCAACGACCTCGGCCAGCGCGAGCCGGGTCTCGGCCTGCTCGACGTGGTCTCCACGCGCGGCGAGGGCGAGCGCTGCGTCGGCGATGTGCTCGGCGACATCGACAGCCGGCTCGGACTGCCGCCGCTGACCGGCTTCGAGAACCACCAGGGCGTCACCCACCTCGGCCCCACCGCCCGCCCGCTGGCCCGGGTCCGGTTCGGCAACGGCAACGGCACGGGCGACGGCACCGAGGGCGCGTTCAACGACACCGTCTTCGGGACGTACATGCACGGCCCGGTGCTGGCCCGCAATCCGCTGATCGCCGACCTGCTGCTGAAGCTGGCGCTCGATGTGAACGCGCTGCCGCCGACCGACGACCGCTGGTACGAGGCGCTGCGGAGCGAGCGGATCGCCTCCGCGCAGCAGCAGAGCGCGTAACGCCGTTCACCGCGGATCCAGCCCCTGGTCACCGGCCCGTCTGACGGGGTGTCCGCACAGGTGAGCGGGGCCGTCCAGCTGTCGGACGCATGGTGGGGCCGCGCCCCCCGGTGCCGCTAGGGTGGCGGGGATCGAGCCGGACAGCGCGGTCCGGACCCGGCCCACGTCGAGAAGGTATACGGGCTATGCGCATTGGTGTCCTCACGTCCGGCGGCGACTGCCCCGGCCTGAACGCCGTCATCCGCTCCGTGGTGCACCGTGCGGTCGTCGACCACGGCGACGAGGTCATCGGGTTCCGGGACGGCTGGAAGGGCCTCCTGGAGTGCGACTATCTCAAGCTCGACCTGGACGCGGTGGCCGGCATCCTGGCCCGCGGCGGCACGATCCTCGGCTCCTCCCGGGTCCGCCCCGAGCAGCTGCGGGACGGCGTGGAGCGCGCGAAGGGGCATGTCGCGGAACTCGGCCTCGACGCGATCATCCCGATCGGCGGTGAGGGCACGCTGAAAGCGGCCCGGCTGCTGTCCGACGGCGGGCTGCCCATCGTGGGCGTGCCGAAGACCATCGACAACGACATCGCCGTGACCGATGTGACCTTCGGTTTCGACACGGCGGTGACCGTCGCCACCGAGGCGCTGGACCGGCTGAAGACCACCGCCGAGTCGCACCAGCGGGTGCTGATCGTGGAGGTCATGGGCCGGCACACCGGGTGGATCGCGCTGCACTCCGGCATGGCGGCCGGCGCGCACGCCGTCGTCGTACCGGAGCGGCCCTTCGACATCGAGGAGCTGGCCGCGAAGGTCGGCGCGCGGTTCGCGGCGGGCAAGCGGTTCGCGATCGTCGTCGCCGCGGAGGGGGCCAAGCCGCGGCCCGGGACGATGGCGTTCGACGAGGGCGGCAAGGACGTGTACGGGCACGAGCGGTTCGCGGGGATCGCCCGGCAGCTGGCCATCGAGCTGGAGGGGCGGCTGGGGAAGGAAGCGCGGCCGGTCATCCTCGGGCATGTGCAGCGTGGGGGGACTCCGACGGCGTACGACCGGGTCCTGGCGACGCGGTTCGGGTGGCATGCGGTGGAGGCGGCGCATCGGGGGGAGTTCGGGAAGATGACGGCGCTGAAGGGGACGGAGATTGTGATGGTTCCGCTGGGCGAGGCGGTGGAGACGCTGAAGACTGTGCCGGATGCGCGGTACGCGGAAGCGGAGTGTGTGCTTTAGGTTCGTCGCCGGGTGCGGGTGTGGGGGGGCTGGTCGCGCAGTTCCCCGCGCCCCTAAGGCACCCCCTGTGCAAGAGGTGCCGGACTCGGTTCTAGTCTGTGGGCGGACGATTTGTTTGCAATCCCCATGAAACTGGAGTCGGGCGGATGGAGCACAGCGGGCACGGCATGGAGATGGAGCTGGCGCCGTTCACGCTGGGGCGGGGGCTTGAGTGGTCGCCCGATCCGTTCTTTCTCGTCGCCTGTCTGGTGGGGCTCGCGCTCTACGCGTGGGGGGTCGTGCGGCTGACCCGGCGCGGGGACAAGTGGCCGGTGGGGCGGACCGTGGCCTTCGCGGCCGGGGTGCTCAGCATCATGCTGGTGACGTGCACCGGGCTGAACGACTACGGCATGGTCATGTTCAGCGTGCACATGGTGCAGCACATGGTGATCAGCATGCTGTCGCCGATCCTGATCCTGCTCGGCGCCCCGATCACCCTCGCGCTGCGCGCGCTGCCGCCCGCCGCTCGGGGCCGCAAGGGGCCGCGTGAGCTGCTGATGGCGCTGCTGCACAGCCGGTACATGAAGATCATCACCCACCCGGTGTTCACGATCCCGCTGTTCATCGCCTCCCTGTACGGCCTGTACTTCACTCCGCTCTTCGACTTCCTGATGGAGTCCAAGCCCGGTCACCTCGTGATGATGGTCCACTTCCTCGCCGTCGGCCTGATCTTCTTCTGGCCGATCATGGGCGTGGATCCGGGCCCGCACCGGCCGGGCTATCTGATGCGGATGCTGGAACTGTTCGCGGGCATGCCGTTCCACGCGTTCTTCGGGATCGCGCTGATGATGGCGTCGACGCCGATGGTGAAGACGTACGAGAATCCGCCCGCCTCGCTCGGGATCGAGGCGCTGTCGGATCAGAACGCGGCCGGGGGGATCGCCTGGGCGTTCAGTGAGATTCCGTCGGTGCTGGTGCTGATCGCGCTGATCTTCCAGTGGTACGCCTCCGATCAGCGGCAGGCCAAGCGGGAGGACCGGGCCGCCGACCGGGACGGGGACAAGGAGCTTGCGGCGTACAACGCCTATCTGGCCTCGCTGAACGCCCGTAGTCACTGAACGGGCGTCCGGGCCGGATTCACCTGGATGGGTGAGGGGGCGTGCTCGCCGGGGCGGGGGCATGGGCCCGGGTCGCGGGGCGGTGACCGAGCGGGGTCGTCGGGTACTCATTTCGGTCGGGTGCGCCGTTCGGGAGCGGAACCGGGGCACCATGGAGGGGACCGAACCATGAGGAGGGTGGCCCATGCCCGGTTCCACGGACGGTTCCACAAAGACCATGGGGGTGCTCACCGTCGGCGGTCTCGTCGCGGTGACGGCCTACACGGTGACGCTCGGTTCCAACGGCTGGCTGTGGTTCGGCTGGGTGGTACTGGTGCTGATCACCGTGGGAATGGTCGCCACCAAGGGCTGAGCCGCGCGGCGGCCGGGGCGGGTCTCAGCCGCCGGGCAGGCCGCGTGCCGAGTGCACGCCCGGCTGGTATTTGGGCAGCCGGGCGGTGATCTTCATGCCCGCGCCCAGGGCCGTCTCGATGACCAGGCCGTGGTCGTCGCCGTAGACCTGGCGCAGCCGGTCGTCGACATTGGACAGGCCGATGCCGCCGGAGGGACTGACCTCACCGGCGAGGATGCGGCGCAGCGCGTCGGGGTCCATGCCGGCGCCGTCGTCCTCGATGACGACGAGGGCCTCGGCGCCCGCGTCCCGGGCCGTGATGCTGATCCGGCAGGTGGCGGTGCGGCCTTCGAGGCCGTGCTTGACGGCGTTCTCCACGAGCGGCTGGAGACAGAGGAACGGCAGGGCGACGGGCAGTACCTCGGGGGCGATCTGGAGGGTGACGGCGAGGCGGTCGCCGAACCGGGCGCGGACCAGGGAGAGGTACTGGTCGATGGCGTGCAGTTCGTCGGCGAGGGTGGTGAACTCGCCGTGCTTGCGGAACGAGTAGCGGGTGAAGTCGGCGAACTCCAGGAGCAGCTCGCGGGCGTGCTCGGGGTCGGTGCGGACGAACGAGGCGATCACCGCGAGCGAGTTGAAGACGAAGTGCGGGGAGATCTGGGCGCGCAGGGCCTTGATCTCGGCCTCGATCAGCCGGGTGCGGGACCGGTCGAGGTCGGCGAGTTCGAGCTGGACGGAGACCCAGCGGGCGACCTCGCCGGCCGCGCGGACCAGGACGGCGGACTCGCGGGGCGCGCAGGCCACCAGCGCGCCGTGCACCCGGTCGTCGACGGTGAGCGGGGCGAGGACGGCCCAGCGCAGCGGGCAGTCGGGGGTGTCGCAGGTGAGCGGGAAGGCTTCGCCGCGGCCGGTGTCCAGGGGTCCGGCGAGGCGTTCCATGATCTCGGCGCGGTGGTGGCCGCCGGCGCCGTCCCAGGCGAGGACCCGGGCGGTGTCGGTGAGACAGAGGGCGTCGGTGCCGAGCAGTGAGCGCAGCCGGCGGGCCGATCGGCGGGCGGTCTCCTCGGTGAGCCCGGCGCGCAGCGGGGGCGCGGCGAGGGACGCGGTGTGCAGGGTCTGGAAGGTGGCGTGCTCGACGGGGGTGCCGAGCCCGGCGAGGCTGTCGGGGCGCGCGGTGCGCCGGCCGAGCCAGAACCCGGCGGCGAGCAGGGGCAGTACGGCGACGCAGAGCCCGGCGATGAATCCGCTCACACCTTCACCTCACGTACCGGGTCGGGACCCTGGTTCAGATCCTCGGGGAGATGGAAGCGGGCCAGGATGGCGGCGGTTCCGGCGGGGACGCGGCCGGGGGTGGCCAGCGAGACCAGGATCATGGTGAGGAAGGCGAGGGGGACGGACCACACCGCGGGCCAGGCGAGCAGGGTGTGCAGCCGGCCGGTGCCGGGCAGCCCGGCCATGGTGGCGGCGACGGCGAGGAACGCGCAGCCGCCGCCGACCAGCATCCCGGCCGCCGCGCCGGGCGGGGTGAGGCGGCGCCACCAGATGCCGAGGACCAGCAGCGGGCAGAAGGAGGACGCCGAGACGGCGAAGGCGAGCCCGACGGCGTCGGCGACGGGCAGCCCGCCGACCAGGACGCTCGCGGCGAGCGGCGGGGCCATGGCGAGGACGGTGCCGAGCCGGAAGTGCCGTACGCCGCGGGCCGGGAGGACGTCCTGGGTGAGGACTCCGGCGACCGCCATGGTGAGGCCGGAGGCGGTGGACAGGAACGCGGCGAAGGCGCCCCCGGCGACCAGCGCGCCCAGCAGATCACCGCCGGGGCCGCCGATCATCCGCTCCGGCAGCAGCAGTACGGCGGCGTCCGCGTCGCCGGTCAGGGCGAGTTCGGGGGCGTAGAGGCGGCCCAGGGCGCCGTACAGGGGTGGCAGCAGGTAGAAGCCGCCGATCAGGGCGAGGACGGCGACGGTGGTGCGGCGGGCGGCGACGCCGTGCGGGCTGGTGTAGAAGCGGACGACGACATGCGGCAGGCCCATGGTGCCGAGGAAGGTGGCGAGGATCAGTCCGTACGTGGCGTACAGCGGGCGTTCCTCGCGGCCGTCGGTGAACGACGTGGACAGGCCGCCGCCGGTGTCGCGCTGGGCGGTGGGGACGGGGTCACCGGCGGTGAAGGTGAGGTGGGTGCCGCGTTCGACGCGGTGGGTGCCGGCGGGCAGCCGCAGTTCGGTGCCCTGGTGGCGGCGGCCGTCGACCGTGCCGTCGACGGTCACCGTCAGGGGGCGCTCCAGGCGCAGATCGAGGGTGGCGTCGACGGTGACCGCGCGCTGTTCGCGGAAGGCGGCGGGCTCGTCGAAGGCGTGCCGGGGCGCTCCGTCGCCCTGCCAGGCCAGCACCAGGAACAGGGCGGGGACCAGCAGGGCGGTGAGCTTGAGCCAGTACTGGAACGCCTGGACGAAGGTGATGCTGCGCATGCCGCCCGCGGCGACGGTCGCCGTGACGACGACGGCGACGATGATCCCGCCGAGCAGTTCGGGGGCGCCGGTGAGGACGGTCAGGGTCAGGCCCGCGCTCTGGAGCTGGGGCAGCAGATACAGCCAGCCGACGCCGACGACGAAGGCCCCGGCGAGCCGCCGTACGGTCTGGGAGGCGAGGCGGGCCTCGGCGAAGTCGGGCAGCGTGTAGGCGCCGGAGCGGCGCAGCGGGGCGGCGACGAAGAGCAGCAGGACCAGATAGCCGGCGGCGTAGCCGACCGGGTACCAGAGCATGTCCGGGCCCTGGACCAGGACCAGTCCGGCGATGCCGAGGAAGGACGCGGCGGAGAGGTACTCGCCGCTGATGGCGGCGGCGTTGAGCCGGGGGCCCACGGTGCGGGAGGCGACGTAGAAGTCGGAGGTGGTCCGGGATATGCGCAGGCCGAAGGCGCCGACGAGGACGGTTGTGACCACGACGAGGGCGACGGCGGTGACGGTGTAGCCGGAGTTCACTCGGGTGCCCCGGGCCTCAAGCGTCCTCGACCAGCCGCACGAAGTCCCGTTCGTTGCGCTCGGCGCGGCGCACGTACCAGCGGGCCAGCAGGATCAGCGGGACGTAGACGCCGAAGCCGAGGACGGCCCATTCCAGGCGGGCGTCGGGGGTGATCGCGAAGACCAGCGGCAGGGGTGCGACGAGCAGGACGAGGACGGCGAGGGCGGCGAGGGCGGCGCGCAGCTGGCTGCGCATCAGGGAGCGGACGTAGGTGTGGCCGAGGGTGGTCTGTTCGTCGATCTCGGTGCGGGGGCGGTAGGAGCCGGTGGGCCGGGGGTGCCGCCCGCGTGCGCGGAGCCGGGCGTGCGGGACGGCGCCTCGGGGCGGGCCGGTGACGACGACCCGGCGTTCGGTGGGCTCCGGGGACATCGTCAGGGCCTCCTCATCAGCAGGTCGCGCAGTTCCCGCGCGTGGCGGCGGCTGACCTGGAGTTCCTCGGTGCCGACGACGACGCTGACCGTGCCCGCGTCCAGGCGGAGTTCGCCGATGTGGCGCAGGGCGACGAGATGGCGGCGGTGGATGCGGACGAAACCGCGTGAGCGCCAGCGGTCCTCCAGGGTGGAGACCGGGATACGGACCAGATGGCTGCCCTTGGCCGTGTGCAGCCGGGCGTAGTCGCCCTGCGCCTCGACATGGGTGATGTCGTCGACGGCGACGAAGCGGGTGACGCCACCGAGTTCGACGGGGATCTGGTCGGGGTCGGGTTCGTGCACGGGTATGCGCGGGGTGGCTCGGTGCTGGGGGCCGCGCAGTTCGGCGGCGCGGCGCACGGCCTCGGCGAGGCGTTCCCCGCGCACGGGTTTGAGGACGTAGTCGACGGCCTTGAGGTCGAACGCCTGGACGGCGAAATCGTCGTGCGCGGTGACGAAGACGACGAGCGGCGGCCGGGCGAAGCCGGTGAGCAGCCGGGCGAGATCGAGTCCGTCCAGGCCCGGCATGTTGATGTCCAGGAAGACGACGTCGATGGCCTCGGGGCCGTGCGGCCCGCACTGGAGGGCGCGGTTCATGCGGCGCAGCGCCTCGGTGGCGTCCCCGGCGCCCTCGGCGCTGCCGATGCGCGGGTCCGCGTTGAGCAGGTACACCAGCTCTTCCAGGGAGGGGCGTTCGTCGTCGACAGCCAGGGCGCGCAGCATGAAGGTGGAGTCTAGGAGGTATCCGTACGGCTGCCCATGTGCCGGACGTGGCCGTCTCGCCCGGGCGGCGGGGGTGTTCGCGCGGGCCGGGGATGCGGGGACGCGCCGACCGCGGATGCGGTGACGCGCCGACCGCGGATGCGGGTTCACGCCGACCGCGGACGCCGGGACGCGCACGCCACGAATGCCGGTACGCGCCGGTCACCCCTGCCCGTACGCGCTGGTTACAGTGCCCGCATGAACAGCAGGCCGGCGTCCTTCGACGAACTCGACCGGAAGATCATCACCGCGCTGATGGCCAATGCCAGGACCAGCTTCGCCGAGATAGGGGCGGCGATCGGGCTGTCCTCGACGGCGGTGAAACGGCGGGTGGACCGGCTGCGGGAGACCGGGGTGATCACCGGGTTCACGGCGACCGTGCAGCCGTCGGCGCTGGGCTGGCGTACCGAGGCGTATGTCGAGGTGTACTGCGAGGGCGCGGCGCCGCCGCGGCGGCTGGCGGAGGTGGTGCGCAACCATCCGGAGATCACCGCGGCGATGACGGTGACCGGGGGCGCGGACGCGCTGCTGCATGTGCGGGCGCGGGACGTGGAGCACTTCGAGGAGGTGCTGGAGCGGATCCGGGTGGAGCCGTTCATCCGGAAGACGATCAGTGTGATGGTGCTGTCGCATCTGATCCCGGAGGCGCCGGAGGCGGGGGCGACGCAGGCGGCGCCGGAGGAGGGCGCCTGAGGAAACACCCGAGGCAGACCTGGGAAACCTCTGAAAAGCAGGCCGATCGGGTGACCGGCGCACCATTGCTGCGTGAGAGGTGATCAACACGCAGCGTTCCTGCGCGGACACGCAGCCTTCGCTGCTTGTCGCCCGTATCCGCCGCTTTCTACCTTGGTGTCACCCCATAGTGAACAGCGCAGGAAGCGGAGGAACCCCTCTGTGTCCGACACCCGTGTGCCGCGCCGACGGCGCTACCTCGTCTGCGAACCCAGACACTTCGCCGTGCAGTACGCGATCAATCCCTGGATGCATCCCGACGTCAGGGTCGACGTCGATCTCGCGCAGGAGCAGTGGCAGTCGCTGCTCGCCGCGTACCGGGCCCATGGCCACACCGTCGACGCCCTGGAGCCGGTGCCCGGTCTCCCGGACATGGTCTTCGCCGCGAACTCGGCGGTCGTCGTGGACGGCCGGGTCTTCGGCTCGCTCTTCCACGCGCCCGAGCGCCGCCCGGAGTCGGTCCACTACGACACCTGGTTCAAGACGGCGGGCTATGCCGTCCAGCGTCCGGAGTCGGTCTGCGAGGGCGAGGGCGACCTCGTCTGGACCGGCCGCTGTGTCCTGGCGGGCACCGGATTCCGTACCACCCGTGAGGCCCACCGCGAGGTGCAGGAGTTCTTCGGCCACCCGGTGATCAGCCTGACGCTGGTGGACCCGCACTTCTACCACCTCGACACGGCCCTGTTCGTGCTGGACGACGACAACATCGCGTACTTCCCGGAGGCTTTCTCGCCCGGCAGCCGGGAGGTGCTGGCGCGGCTGTATCCGGACGCGGTGCTCGCGACCCGCGACGACGCGATGTCGTTCGGGCTGAACTCCGTGTCCGACGGCCGCCATGTCTTCATCGCCCCGCGGGCCGAGGCGCTCGCCGCCCGGCTGGACGCCCACGGCTATGTCCCCGTCCCCGTCGACCTGTCCGAGCTGCACAAGGCCGGCGGTGGCATCAAGTGCTGCACCCAGGAGATCCGCTGATGACCGCGACCGCCGGTACCGAACGCGCCCCCCGCACCACCGCCGAGCTGATCCGTGCCGAGGAGCCGGTGCTCGCGCACAACTACCACCCGCTGCCCGTGGTGGTCGCCGCGGCCGAGGGCGCCTGGGTCGAGGACGTCGAGGGCCACCGCTATCTGGATCTGCTGGCCGGCTACTCGGCGCTGAACTTCGGCCACCGTCACCCGGCGCTGACCGAGGCCGCGCACCGCCAGCTGGACCGGCTGACCCTGACCTCGCGCGCCTTCCACAACGACCGGCTCGCCGAGTTCGCCGAGCGGCTGACCGCCCTGGTCGGCCAGGACATGATGCTGCCGATGAACACCGGGGCCGAGGCGGTGGAGAGCGGCATCAAGGTGGCCCGCAAGTGGGCCTACGAGGTCAAGGGCGTCCCCGCCGATCGGGCGACGATCGTGGTCGCGTCCGACAACTTCCACGGCCGTACGACGACGATCGTCAGCTTCTCCACGGACGAGACCGCCCGCACGGGCTTCGGCCCGTTCACCCCGGGCTTCAAGGTCGTCCCCTACAACGATCTGCCCGCCCTGGAGGCGGCGATCGACGCGACGACGGCGGCGGTGCTGATCGAGCCGATCCAGGGCGAGGCCGGGGTCGTCATCCCCGACGACGGCTACCTCACCGGCGTCCGGGAGCTGACCCGGCGGGCCGGGTGCCTGTTCATCGCCGACGAGATCCAGTCCGGGCTCGGCCGGACGGGGCACACCCTCGCCGTCGACCACGAGGGCGTGGTCCCGGATCTGGTGCTGCTGGGCAAGGCGCTCGGCGGCGGGATCGTGCCGGTGTCGGCGGTGGCCGGCGCCCGGGAGGTGCTCGGGGTGCTGGGGCCGGGCGAGCACGGGTCGACGTTCGGCGGCAATCCGCTGGCCGCCGCGGTCGGCACGGCGGTGGTCGGCCTCCTGGAGACCGGCGAGTTCCAGCGCCGGGCGGCCGAGGCGGGAGGCGTCCTGCGCGACGGGCTGACCGAGCTGGTCGGCCGGGGCGTGGTCGGCTTCCGCTCGCGGGGCCTGTGGGCGGGCGTCGACATCGACCCGGCGATCGGCACCGGCCGTGAGATCAGCGAACGTCTGATGGCCGAGGGCGTCCTGGTCAAGGACACCCACGGCTCGACCATCCGGCTGGCACCCCCACTGACGATCACGGACGACGAACTGCGGTCGGCGCTGGGGGCGCTGGAGAAGGTGCTGGGGCGGTAGCGCGGGTACGTCGGCCTATCCGGGTACGGGCGTATCCGCTCTCGCCGTATCGGCGTGGTGGCGCCCGTACCCACACGGTGGCCGGGTTTCCGAGGGACCCCGGCCGCCGTTTCCGCCCATTCGTACGCATCCCGTGCCGCTCCCCGCGAGCACGGTTCCCGCAGGTCGCACCCGCGCCTACACTGATCGCTCCCCGGGGAACACGAGGAGCCGCGGTGTTCTACTACCTGCTCAAGTACGTGGTGCTGGGCCCGTTGCTGCGCCTGGTCTTCCGGCCGCGCATCGAGGGTCTCGCGCATGTGCCGGCGACCGGCGCGGCGATCGTCGCCGGGAATCATCTCTCCTTCTCCGACCACTTCCTGATGCCCGCGGTCCTCAAGCGCCGGATCACCTTTCTCGCCAAGGCCGAGTACTTCACCGGCCCCGGTATCCGCGGCCGGCTCGTCGCCGCCTTCTTCCGCAGCGCGGGCCAGATCCCGGTGGACCGCTCCGGCAAGGACGCGGGCCAGGCCGCGATCCGCGAGGGCCTCGGCGTGCTGCGCAAGGGCGAGTTGCTCGGCATCTATCCCGAGGGCACCCGCTCGCACGACGGCCGCCTGTACAAGGGCAAGGTCGGGGTGGCGGTGATGGCCCTGAGGGCGCGGGTCCCGGTGGTGCCCTGCGCGATGATCGGCACCTTCGAGGCCCAGCCGCCCGGCAAGATCGTCCCGAACGTCCACCCGGTGACCATCCGCTTCGGCGAGCCGCTCGACTTCTCCCGCTACGCCGGGATGGAGCACGAGAAGGCGATCCTGCGCGCGATCACCGACGAGATCATGTACGCGATCCTGTCGCTGTCCGGTCAGGAGTACGTGGACCGGTACGCGGCGGTCGCCAAGGCGGAGGAGACGGCCGCTGCGGAGGCGACGGGTGCTGCGGGGAAGCCGGCGGAGGCCGCCGGGAAGGGCCGCCGTTTTCCGCGCGCCCCGCTGGGCTGACCGTCTGCCCTGGGCAGAAGATCACGGGCCGGTGCGAGCCGTCCGTCTAGGGTCCCTTCCATGACACGACACGCAGTGGTGATCGGAGCGACGGGCCAGATCGGGCGGCCCGCGGTGGCCGCGCTCGCGCGGGACGGCTGGCAGGTGACGGCCGCCTCGCGCGGCGGCGGCCGGGACGAGCACTGGCCCGGGGACGTACGGGCGGTCCGCCTGGACCGCGAGGACGACTCGGCGCTGGCCGAGGTGATCGGCGACGGCTGCGAGGTCGTCGTGGACATGGTGGCGTACGGCGCCCGGCACGCGCGTCAGCTGACCGGGCTCGCCGGGCGGGTGGGATCGGCCGTGGTGCTGTCCAGCATGGCCGTGTACGAGGACGACCGGGGGCGCGGTTTCGACACCGAGGAGGAGCCGGGCGGTTTCCCCGGGTATCCGGTGCCGCTGCGGGAGACCCAGCGCACGGTACGCCCCGGCGAGAAGACGAACAGCACCGGCAAGGCGGCCCTGGAACGTGAACTGCTGGCCGCCGGGGACCGGCTGCCCGCCACCCTGCTGCGGGCCGGGGCGGTCCATGGCCCGCACTGCCGCACCCCGCGCGAGCTGTACTTCGTCAAGCGGAACCTGGACGGACGGCGGCGCCGGGTGATCGCGTACGGCGGTACGAGCCGTTTCCACCCGGTGAACGTGCACAACCTCGCGGAACTGATCCGGCTCGCCGCCGCCCGTCCGGGCTCCCGGGCCCTGAACGCCTGCGACCCGAAGGCTCCGACGGTGAGCGAGATCGCGGCGGCGATCGACGAGGCGATGGGGGCGACGCCGGAAACGGTGCTGGTGGACGGCCCACCGCCCGCGCCGGGCGTGGGCGACACGCCCTGGTCGGTGCCGAACCCGGTGGTCTGCGACATGTCGGCGGCGGCCCGGGAACTGGACTACCGCCCGGTGATCGACTACGCCGCGTCCCTCCCCGAGACGATCACCTGGATCGAAGCGCACCTGGCGGGCCGGGACTGGAAGGACGCGTACCCGAAGATGTACGCGGGCTACGGCGACCTCTTCGACTACGAGGCGGAAACCACTTGGCTGGCCGCCCGGTGACACGCGCCCCGCAAGGGGCGCGGGGAGCTGCGCGACCAGCCACGACGAGCCCGCGGCGAACAACCACCCGCATCGCACCCACGGCGCTCACCGGCGAACCCAGCGGAGCGCTACGGCTTGGGCACGGCGTGCGGGGCGCAGGTCACGTCCTTGCTGTCCGGCTTCCCGGTCAGCAGGCAGGTGTCCACCCGGTCGTTGACGCACACGTTGACCAGACCGGTGACACCGGGCGAGCCGGCGTTCTTCTCGGTGATCAGCCGGGAGCCCTGGAACCGCTTGTGCGGTTCGACGGCACCCTCGTCCGGGGTGGCGGCGGTCAGGCCAGTTCGGCGAGGGCCTCGTCCAGCACCGCGCGCAGCCGCAGCGCGTCCGGCGCGACGACCGTGACCAGCGCGGCGGGTCCGGCCAGCGGAAACAGTGCCGCCCCCGGCGTGAGCACCCGCGCCGCCACCGGCCGCTCGGCGAACTCCGGCCGTACGACGACCAGTTGCCCCACGGCCCGGTGGCCGGCGAGCCCGGCCGGACCGTCCCATCCGGGGGGCGCGCCCGGCCCGCACTCCAGTTCCTGGTCGAGCACGCACCGGCCGGCGACCCGCACGGTGAGACGGCTCGCGAGCCGTCCGGGGTGCTCCCCGGCCCGCCCGAGGACCTGTTCCTCCCGCAGCACCAGCCGCCCCGACGCCGCGACCTCGGCACAGGTGTGCACGGACAGCTCGCTGCCGCCCGCGCTGATCAGCTGCTCGGGCAGCCAGTGCAGCGCACCGCCCGCACCGACGCTGAGCTGTACGTCGTACCGGGCGGGCTCCTTGTGCTGTCCCGGCAGGGCGATGGTCGCGGCGGCGGAGCCGACCCGCAGCCGGGCCCCGTCGGCGACGTCGGCCCGGATCCGGAAGTGGTCGCCCCCGAGGGGTCCGCTCATCGCCCCGACAAGGGTGACCTGTGCGGTGTCCCCGCTCCCCCGCGTCCGCCGCAGCGCCAGCGGCCCGTCACCCTCCAGCACCGGCAGCGCGGTCCCGCCCCGGCCGTCGCACCGGGCGAGGATGCGGGCGGAGGCGGTCACGCCCGCCACGCGTCGACCCGCTCCCGCACCCAGGCGGCGACCTCCCGCACCCCGCTCTCGCCGCGCAGCGACTGGAAGACGACCGGCAGTTCGGCCCGCTGCGCCTTGGCGTCGGCGGCCATCCGCCCGAGGTCGGACCCGACGTACGGCGCGAGATCGGTCTTGTTGACCACCAGCAGATCGGCGGTCGTGACCCCCGGCCCGCCCTTGCGCGGGATGTCGTCCCCGCCGGCCACATCGATGACGAACACCTGGGCGTCCACGAGCCCCTTGGAGAAGGTGGCGGTCAGATTGTCCCCGCCGGACTCCACCAGAATCAGATCCAACGGCCCCACCTCCTCCTCCAGATCCTCCACCGCCTCCAGATTGGCGGAGATGTCGTCCCGGATCGCCGTGTGCGGACAGGCCCCGGTCTCCACGGCGGTGATCCGCTCCGGCGGCAACACCGCCTCCCGCAACAGAAACTCGGCGTCCTCACGCGTATAGATGTCATTGGTGACCACGGCCAACGACAGTTCCCCCCGCAACACCCGGCACAGCGCGGCCACGGTGGCCGTCTTCCCGGACCCGACGGGCCCACCCAGCCCGATCCGCAGCGCCCGCCGCGTCCCATCGGGCCGCTGGGCATCGGCACTGAGGGCGGGGGTGTGGGAGTGGGAGTGGTCGAGATGCATATGGGTCTCCTTTCGAACGGACTCGGGCATTTCAGCCCGTCCGGCGTTTGAGGACGAGGCCCTTTCGGGGCCGATGGGGGGTCCGGGGGGGCGCAGCCCCTGGGCGGGGTCGAAGGGGCGGCAGCCCCTGGGGATGGGACGGGTAGGGGCGGCGGGGGCGAAAAACCCTCAGGACGCGAACAACCGCCCCACCGCCCCCGCATGCACCTCCGCCCCGATCTCCAACAGCGGCGCCGACCCGGCCGGCAGCACCCCCACCCCCTCCCCCACCACACCCCGCGCGACCTCCACCGCCCGATCCGCGACCCGGCCCACGTCCCCCGCCACCCGAGCCAGCACCCCACTCGCCTCGAACGGATCCAGACTCAGCAACCGCACGGTCGCCGACGCGGCCCCGCTGACACACTCGTACGCCGCACAATGCGCCACCTCCCCCGCGCTCACCCCCACCACCCGAGCCACCACCCCCAGCACGACCGCCTGATGCGCCCCCTTGGGGAACTCCCGGCCGAGCACCCCGAACTCCGCCGCCCCCACCGGCCAGGTGCCCCGCGCGGCCCGCAGCAGCTGCCGCCCCAGCCGCCGCGAGGCGACCCGCAGGGCGGGCGACGGCGTCCGCGCGTCGACCGCGCCGTCCAGCTCCACCGGATCGACCCCCAGCGCGGCGGCCGCCGCGACCGAGGCCGCGAGGAACCCCGACGTGTGCAGCCGCCCCCGGCAGAACTCCTCCAGACTGCGCGCGTCGGTCACCCGCCCGCCCCGCACGGCCGCCTCGGCCCCACCGGAGTGCGCGTGCCCCCCGGCGGGAAACCGCCCGTCGGCCAGCAGCAACAGCGTTGCCAAAGTCATCGCAGGCCCCCCGGACAAGGCTCGGGATCAAGGGATCAGGGTCAGGGATCAGCAGAGGAAACTCGGGGTCAGAAGAGGAAGTACCGCTGGGCCATCGGCAGCTCCACCGCCGGCACCGCCTCCACCAGCTCCCCGTCGATATACACGGCGAAGCTGTCCGGATCGACCCGTACGTCGGGCCGGGCGTCGTTCTCCCGCATGTCCGCCTTGGTGACGGCACGCGTCGAGTCGATGGCGGCGAACCGTTTCCCGAGCCCCAGCCGCTCCGGCAGCCCGTCCTCGACGGCGAGCGGGGCGACGAAGTTGACGGAGTTCGCGGCGGGCGCCCGGCCGATCGCCCCGTACATCGGCCGGGGCAGGATCGGCTGCGGGGTGGGGATGGAGGCATTGGCGTCACCCATCTGCGCGTACGCGATCTGCCCGCCCTTGATCACGAGCTGGGGTTTGACGCCGAAGAACGCCGGGTCCCACAGGACGAGGTCGGCGAGTTTGCCGGTCTCGACGGAGCCGATCTCCCGGGCGACGCCCTGGGCCAGCGCGGGATTGATGGTGTATTTGGCGACATAGCGACGGACCCGGTGGTTGTCGGCCCGGCCGTCCCCCGGCAGGGCGCCGCGCCGCCGTTTCATCACATGGGCGGTCTGCCAGGTCCGCAGGATCACCTCGCCGACCCGGCCCATGGCCTGGGCGTCGGAGGAGATGATCGAGATGGCGCCGAGGTCGTGGAGGATGTCCTCCGCGCCGATGGTGGAGGGCCGGATCCGGGACTCGGCGAAGGCGAGGTCCTCGGGGACGGCCGGGTTGAGGTGGTGGCAGACCATCAGCATGTCGAGGTGTTCCTCGGCGGTGTTGACGGTGAACGGCCGCGTCGGATTCGTCGAACTGGGCAGCACATGCGGCTCGGAGACCACGGTCATGATGTCGGGCGCGTGCCCGCCGCCGGCGCCCTCGGTGTGGTAGGCGTGGATCCCGCGCCCGCCGATCGCGGCCAGGGTGTCCTGTACGAACCCGGCCTCGTTCAGGGTGTCGGTGTGGATGGCGACCTGGATGCCGGTGCGGTCGGCGACGGTCAGCGAGGCGTCGATGACGGCCGGGGTGGAGCCCCAGTCCTCGTGCAGCTTCAGGCCCAGCGCACCGCCCCTGATCTGGGACAGCATCGCCTCGTGCGAGACGGTGTTGCCCTTGCCGAGCAGTCCGATGTTGAGCGGGTATGCCTCCATCGCCTCCAGCATCCGGGCCAGATGCCAGGGCCCGGGGGTGACCGTGGTCGCCTTCGAGCCCTCCGCCGGTCCGGTGCCGCCGCCGATGAGGGTGGTGATCCCGGCGGACAGTGCCTCGTCGGCGATCTGCGGGCAGATGAAGTGGACGTGCGCGTCGACGCCCCCGGCGGTGAGGATCCGCCCGTTGCCCGCGATGATCTCGGTCTCGGGGCCGATCACCAGATCCGGGTTGACCCCGTCCATGGTGTCGGGGTTGCCCGCCTTGCCGATGCCGGTGATCCGGCCGTCCCGGATGCCGATGTCCGCTTTGACGATCCCCCAGTGGTCGATGATCACGGCCCCGGTGATCACCGTGTCCGGGGTGCCGTCCGCGCGGGTGGCGCGGGACTGGCCCATGGACTCGCGGATGACCTTGCCGCCGCCGAACACGGCCTCGTCACCGGCCCGTCCGGGGCCGCCGGCCCGGTCCTCCTCGATCTCGATCAGCAGATCGGTGTCGGCGAGCCGGATCCGGTCGCCGGTGGTGGGACCGAACAGATCGGCGTACCGGGCGCGGGAGATCTCAGCCATCGAGGGCACCCCCGGTCTCCCCGCGCAGCCCCGGCACGATCCGGGCGCCGGCCAGCGGGACGAGGGCCACCGCGACGGGGATCCCGGGCTCGAACCGTACGGCCGTGCCCGCCGGGACATCCAGCCGCTTGCCGCGGGCGGCGGCACGGTCGAACTCCAGACCGGGGTTGGCCTCGGCGAAGTGGTAGTGGGAGCCGACCTGGACAGGCCGGTCGGCGGCGTTGCGCACGGTGAGCCGGGTGACCTCGCGGCCCTCGTTGCAGACGATCGGCGGCTCGGCGAAGAGGATCTCTCCGGGGATCATCGCGGCCCCCTCAGACGATCGGGTCATGGACGGTGACGAGCTTGGTGCCGTCCGGGAAGGTGGCCTCGACCTGCACGTCGTGGATCATCTCGGGCACGCCCTCCATCACATCGTCGCGGGTGAGCACCTGCCGCCCGGACGCCATGAGTTCGGCGACGGTACGGCCGTCCCGGGCGCCTTCGAGAAGGTGGGAGGTGAGGAGGGCGACGGCCTCCGGGTGGTTCAGCCGCAGCCCGCGGGCCCTGCGCTTGTCCGCCACGTCGGCCGCGACATGGATCAGCAGCCTCTCCTGCTCGTGCGGTGTCAGTTGCACGTCCCACCTCACATCCTCGCTCCAGGCCGTGACGCGGCCCGGCGGCCGTGGCCACCGGAAAGGTGCCTGGTGGCGTGGTGGGAGGCTAATTGCGGAGAGTTTCCGGGACGTTAACCGTCATACGATCCGGTTACGGGAGCGTGTCGTACGCCGTCGGAGGCCGGGCCGGACGCCGCCGGACGCCGGGTCGTACGCCGCCGGAGGCCGGGTCGCATGCCGCCGGACGCCGGTGCGACGCCCGGCCGGTCAACCGGCGACGCCGTCCCGGCGGACGCTCATCAACGCCCGCATTCCGTCGCCCAGCGTCTTCTCCGACACCTCGCCGAACATGGCGAACTGGGCGGCGACGCCCTGCACGAGGGCGAGGATGATGCGGGCCATGGCCTGCGGGTCGGCGTCCTCGGGCATCATCCCGGCCGCCTTGTAACTCTCGCCGATCGTGGTCCAGGCGTCCCGGATACGGGCGACCCCGTCTTCGAGCAGCGCCGCGAGTTTGTCGTCGCGCAGGGTCTCGGTCCATACCTGGAGCATCAGCCGGGGGAAGATCCACTCGCCGTCCAGGGTCTCCGGCCGCAGCTTCTGCATACGGGTCACGATCCGCGGGATCAGCACGTCGGGGGCCGGCGGCGGATTCTCCTCGGCCGCGCCCTCGTACACGGCGAGCGCGTGCTCGATGACCTCCTCGACGATCGCGGCGATCAGTTCGTCCTTGCCGCTGAAGTAGCGGTAGACGGCGCCCGCGGACAGGTCCGCCTCCTTCAGCACGTCCTGCATGGACGTGGCATGGAAGCCGCCCCGCGCGAAACAGCGCGCGGCGCCGTCGAGGATCTGCCGGCGACGGGCGTCGAGGTGTTCCTGGGATACGCGGGCCATGACCCCAACGTAAAACGAACATTCCTTCTTGACAAGCTCCGGGCCGGTCACGCACGGTGGAGACATCTAAAACGAACGATCCTTCTTTTTGAAGCCCTCCATATCGCCCGGCATCGCCCGGCGCCCGACCGAGAGGTAAGAGGGGTATCCGCATGTCCACCACCCGCCCGCCGCAGCACCCGCCGCAGCACCGGCCTCAGCACCACCGGAAGCTGCTCGCGGTCGTCCTGCTCGTCCCGGTGATCGCCGCGCTCACCCTGTGGGCCTTCACCTGGCCCGCCGCCCGCACCGCGCCGCGCGATCTGCCGCTGGGCGTGGCCGGACCGGCCACGGCGACGGCCCCGATCGAGGAGCGGCTCGCCGCCCAGGAGGGCGCCTTCGAGATCCATCGGTACGCCGACGGGGCCGCTGCCCGGCAGGCCATCGAGGACCGTACGGTCTACGGCGCGCTCGTGGTCACGCCCGAGGGCCCCGAACTGCTCACCGCGTCGGCGGGCGGCCCGGCCGTCGCCCAGCTTCTCCAGCAGGCGGTGACCGGGCAGGCAGCCGCCGACGGTACGCAGATCAGGACCGTCGATGTGGTGCCCGCGCCCGCCAACGACCCGCGCGGGGCGGCGCTGACCTCCAGCGTGCTGCCGATGGCGCTGGCGGGCATGGCGGCCGGCGCGCTGGTGGGCGTCCTCGGGCTGACCGGGGTGCGTGCGGTGGCCGCGCTGCTCGGTTCGGCGGCTCTGGTCGGCGTCGTGGCGACGGCCATCGGGCACAGCTGGCTGGAGGTGCTCACCGGCGACTGGTGGGCCGAGGCCGGAGTGCTGGGGCTGTCCGTCCTGGCGGTGAGCGGCGCGGTGGCCGGACTGTCCGCGCTGATCGGACGGGCCGGGACCGGGATCGTCGCCGGGGTGACGATGCTGCTCGGCAACCCCTTCTCCGGCGCCGGGTCGGCCCCGGAGCTGCTGCCGGAGCCCGCGGGCACCCTCGGCCAGTGGCTGCCGCCGGGCGCGGGGACCTCGCTGCTGCGCTCGGTGTCGTACTTCGACGGGGCGGGCGCGCTCGGCCCGGCCCTCACCCTGACCTGGTGGGCGGCGCTGGGGCTCGGCGCGGTGGTGACCGGCGCGGCACTGAAGGCCCGCAGGCCGGACGCGGCGCAGGCGGCGGAACGGGAACCGGCGCTGGTCGGCTGAACACGCCGCCACGGGTATACGGAAAGGGCGCGGCTCCTGGCCAGGAGCCCCCCCCATTCCCAGT